>NZ_JARIDQ010000040.1 GCF_029256985.1 Otariodibacter sp.
AATCTTCATTGTCTGACTTCCAAGTACCGTCTGGTTGTTTAGTTAAGGTCGCTTTAGTTGGATTTCCATCTTCATCTGTACCTGTTACCTCAACACTATCACCAGGGTTAGCGTCTTTCGGTAAATCTACTTTCACTGAACCATCAGTCTCACTTGGTGTTAAACCTGGTTTGCTTGGTGCTGTTGTATCAGCATCATTACCAGCTGTTGCTGCTACTGGGCCACTCTTATTTCCTGATGGATCTTTCGCTTCTGCAGTTACTTTTGAACCATCTTCTACTGCTCCTTCTGGAATAGTGGTCGTATTTGGATTTTCAGGTTTAGTACTTGGTACGAAATCTTCATTATCTGACTTCCAAGTACCGTCTGGTTGTTTAGTTAAGGTCGCTTTAGTTGGCTTTCCATTTTCATCTGTACCTGTTACCTCAACACTATCACCAGGGTTAGCGTCTTTCGGTAAATCCACTTTCACTGAACCATCATTCTCATTTGATGTTAAACCTGGTTTACTTGGTGCTGTTGTATCGGCATCATTACCGTGACTATGGCTATGTCCATGTGCAGCAGCAATAGCAATACCTGCAGCTAATGGTACTAAAGCTAATAACCACCATGGGCTAAATACCCATAAGCCTGAGATTTCATCTCCACCTAATGCTTGAGGTGCTGAATCTTGGTTATCTAATGCACTAACAGCATCCGATACTTCTCCTGACTCTGGTACATAAGCATACATTTTTCCATTTTCATGCTTACCAACTAATAAGTTAGTAACTTCTTCTTCTGTACCATAACCATAATAGCCTTCAATAATTACATCCGTTAACAAATCACCATCTTCAAACATGATTTGTAAATTCTTTCCATCACGTTTTGTAATTATATTTTGTGGCCCTAGACCTGTCTCATCATTAATTAATTGATAATTGACTTTATCTTGAGACTTTAAAATTAACGTTTGTGCTTGAGTAGTTTTAAAACTACCTATCTCTTTTTCCGCACTTAATATCTTAATTGTTGCCATAACTCTTTACCTTTTATTATTTTTTTCCATATACAGTAATTTCCACTCTTCTATTCGGTAAATTGCACTCTGCTATTTCTTTTTTACCTTTATAGTTGATGGCACAATCACTCACTACTAGGTTACGTTCGCCGTACCCAATTGCTTCTACTGGATACTTAATTCCATTATTTAATAATGCTTGTTTTACCGACTCCGCTCTGCTCTGAGATAGTTTGTCATTATACTTCTCTGAACCAACGGGATCTGTATAACCACTTACTACAACTTTATCTACTATAGCTGCATCTAATTTATTTGCATCTTGAGCAAAACTTAGAATTTGCGCTTTACCCTCAGCTAAAATGCTGCTGTAAGAAGATTTATTAAATGGGAATAATGCTCCAGCTGATAAAGAAACAGATTGTAATACTGGTGCTCCACAAGCTGGTGTTACTCTTGATAATGTTTGATTCACTTTAGGCAAGCTCTTAACTTCTTGCTGCGCTAATGCTTTATCGACAGCAACTAATTCTGGGCTACCATTTTTACCGCTAATAACTTTAAAATAAGCAACATCACCTACAGGTAATGTTTGAGTAATACCTTGTGTACGATTACCAAACTTTTTATTTGAGCTAAAAGACGTAGTAAAAAGTAGTCTATCTGCACAAACTGGCACTGCACTATAAGTATTATTCAATAAGGAGGCTTGATAATTTCCATTAACATACACATTTACTGCATCAGGAGACATTACTTCATTTCCCTGACGATAAAATACTGCAAGAGCCTCTTTTTGGTCTAAGTGATAACTTGATATTTGCTGAGAGCTATAATTTTTCCAATGCTCTAAAGCTCCATCTTGTTGGGATATTGAACAGCCAGTAAGAATGACTGTTCCTACGATAGCTAACATCTTTTTTTGCATAAAGATATTCTCCAAGGTCTAATTAATATAAAAACAGTACACTTAATCAAGATTAAAACTTCGACAAAAAAATTACTTATTGCCCAACTAATTTAACTACAAATAAGAAAATGTACTACCAATATCCAAAGGATAAACGATAAGCGGATACTGTAATAAATATCAGAAATCTACAATATCAAGAAATCCTTATTACATGAATCCTAATCTGATATTATAAATTAATTGAATTGCATATATCAAGAGAATATTTAATAAAATAGCAAATAATGTATGAAAAATTTGATCTACTTCATAAAATTGAGTTCTACCCTGATTAATTAAGGGACAAATTTTTATAGCAAAATATATCCCATATTGTTAAAAAGTATGTTGTACACCTCTATCTATACAATCAACGCAATCAACAATGTCTTCTTTTAACCTATCGTTATTTAATCTTCCAGAGAAAAACATTTGTAGATGGTTAGCTAAGTTAAGTATTGGTATTTTGGTATGGGTAGACTCGCCGTATCCCAGTCTAAAAAAACTTATACCTCTAAGTAAAAACTTACAGATGTGCAAGCTAATCTCTAGAAAATATTATAATGAACAGGTGACATTGAAGTTTAGTTTGGTGAATTTGAGAATAGTAAGTCAATGTTTGCTTATTGAAATGATAGTATAAAAGAATATCTGGTTATGAGGCCTAAACATTCTAAAATCCTTCTCATTAAACCGACTAATTGCTAATAGAATTAGGGTGAGAAAATCTACGATTACGAGTGAGCTAGTTTACCTAAAAAAATTGCAAGAACACTACCAGAAAATATAGAAAGAAACGAATACGATTCATAAAATAACAATCTAATTTTTTTGAAGGTAGATCAAAATGTAATAGAAAAGCTTATACTATTGCTATGTCCAATACACAGTCAGCGCAAGCTTATTACCAATTATTCGTAAAAAGTGAAACTATGTAGAGTATTATAGTGTTGTTTACACTGATTTTTATCGAAGTTATGATGTGCTTGGTGAGCAAATTTCATCGTTTTTGTATTAATCACAGCACATATTTTGCAAAAAAAGAAAATCACCTTTAGAAAATTGAAAGTTTTTAAAACTAAAACAAAATGTTATTTGCATCATTTTAATGACATTATTAAGACTTATTTTAAGTTGTATTTAAAGTAATACAAATGGTATTTTAATTACAGCAACTTAAATTCTAAAATTTATATTTTAAAACAATCAGTTAAGAGTGATTTAACCTAATTATTTAAAACAATACTTAAACCTTATGCTATAAAATGTTTATTGAACTCAATTTATTTTTGAGTTACATTTCCAACATCGTAACTTCATTAAAAAATTGGGTATTTTCGTATGAATACAAAGCCTATTACATTTGTATCTTGTAACTTCATGGGTAAAAAAATATTAAGTTGCTTATTACTATCACTAATCCTCTCAAATATTGCTAATGGAACTACTTTAAAGAATATCTTAAAACACTCCTTAACATCAGCTCCTGAAATTAAAGAAGCAAGTGCAAACATAGATGCATCTCATAACCGTACTGAGCAAGCAAAATCGCAACACTGGCCAGTAGTGAGTTTGACAGGTAGTCAATCACTTTTGCAACATCACAGAAATAGAGCAGACTATACAAATAAGTCATTTCAACCAGGTATTGAGGGACAAATAAACTTATATGCTTTTGGAGCCATGGAAGCTGATGTTGATCGAACAAAAAAAGAAGAAGAATTTTACCAATATCAATATGCCACAACTCAAGAAGATTTAGGTTATGAAATTGCTAAGCTTTATTTAGAAGCTCTTAACATGAAAGAAGCAATAACGGTATCCCAAAAAAGCTTAAAGCGTCATCAAGAAATTTTGAAAAATATTGATGTAATATTAGCTAATGATGAAGGACGAGAATCTGAGTATGTTCAAGCAGAAGCAAGACTAATAATGGTTCAGCAAGATATCAATAACTATCGTAAACGCTTAGCAAACGCCTTAACAACATTATCTAAATATACTGGCATAAAAGTCTCTGAATCAGATTTAAATAATCCATTTTCAAACTTAAGTGATAATCAACTTTTTAGCCAATATTCAGCAAAAGATAAATTATCTACCCCTATGTATAAAGCGCAACAAGCTGATCTTGATGCAAAAAAATTGGCCATGGATGCTGAAGATAAAAAACAACTACCTCGTATTAATTTGGTTGCATCAGCTACTAGAGAAGATAGACAAGTTGGTTTAAAAGTTTCTTGGGATATTTTAAATAGAGCCAATAGCTATTCTGTACGTGAAAAAATAAGTGATGTTTCGGCATCTCGAGAAAGATTAGCACGTATCTCTCGAGATATTGATGATCGAGCTAACTTAGCTAAAATTAATATTACTGAAAGTCGCACTCAACTTAATACATTAAAATCCCAAATAAATGCATCTGCAAAGGTTGTTGATTTCTACAAATTACAATTCGAAATTGCACGAAGAAGTTTGTTAGATGTATTAAATGCAGAACGTGAATTATCTAGTGTTGAATTAGCATATGCAACAACTCAACATTCTCTAAGATCCGCTATACTAGATTATCTATATTCTCAAGGTTCTATTTCCAATTGGAGTGGGGTTACATCTAATTTATTAAATAATACAAATAAGTGATTATAAACAATGAAAATTATTATTGAAAATTTATCTCTTGCTACGCAATTTTTGGGATCCCAACTATCTGTTGCAACATTAATATCACATACTATCAGGAAATCTAATACACAAATTGATTTTGGTTCTCTTGTTGAATTTCTTAAAAGTGAGGGATTTGATAATGTTATTTTACAACGCTCTCTAAATGATATTCCTACACTTTCTGTGCCTGTTATACTCTTTCAAAAAAACGAAGAGGCTGCATTAGTAACAGAAATTAAAATAAATGAAGAAGGTTCTAGAGAATATAAAATTATACAAATTGGTAATCTTCAACAATGGATAAAAGAAGAAGACTTAGAAAAGAATTATCTAGGATACTGTTGGTTTATTAAACCTAAAAATAGTAAAGACGTTCGTTCAGAACTACCAGAATATAATCTACCTAAAGCTTGGTTCTTTAGAGTAATTTGGAGGTTCAAAAAATATTACTATCAAGTTATTTTTGCAAGTTTCATCGTAAATTTCTTGGCATTGGTTAGTTCGTTATATGTCATGAATGTTTATGATAGAGTAATTCCTAATAAGGCCTATCAAACACTATGGGTCTTAAGTATAGGTGTAATTTTAGCGATTACTTTTGAGCTTATTGCGAAGATGTTACGAGCACATTTACTTGATATAGCTGGGAAAAAAACGGATTTAATTATTAGTTCAGCTATCTTTAGACGGGTTATGTCAATTAAATTGAAAGAAAGACCAGCTTCATCTGGCTCATATGCAAATAATTTGCGAGAGTTTGAATCTGTTCGTGATTTTATGACCAGTGCTACTCTACTAACTTTAGTTGATTTACCTTTTTTATTATTATTTATCTCAGTGATGTGGATTGTAGCAGGTAAACTTGCTTTAGTTCCCCTATCAATAATTCCAATTGTTATTATTGTGAGTTTTTTTGCACAAATTCCTTTTTCTCGCTATATCAATGAATCAATGAGAGAAGCATCTCAGCGACAAGGCCTTGCAGTAGAAGCAATTGAAGGGATGGAAACATTAAAAACAAATAATGCAGTTAATTGGGCACAAAAACGTTGGGATTTCTATACAGCTAAAACAGCAGCATCTTCTATAAAGGTAAAAAATATTGGTACATTTATTACTAGTTTTACCACAGCTATGCAACAATTAAATACGGTATTTTTAATATTAGTTGGAACTTATTTAATCCACAGTGATAACCCTTCAAATAAAATTACTATGGGAGCATTAATTGCAACAGTTATTTTATCAGGAAGAGCTTTAGGTCCTTTAGGTCAAATTGCAAACTTAGCAAACCGCTTTCAACAAGCAAAATTAGCTTTGCAGGGAATTAATAGTATTGTAGAACGGCCAATTGAACGAGATAGTAATAGAAATTATATTACAATTGATAAAATTAATGGCAAATTAGTATTTGATAAAGTATCTTTTTCCTACGAAGATGATGGTAATCCAATACTTGATAATCTTTCTCTAGTAATAAATCCTGGTGAAAAGGTCGGTATTTTAGGTAAAATTGGTAGTGGAAAATCAACTTCCCTAAAGCTAGCATCAGGGATTTATGAGCCTCAAAAAGGTAATATTACTTTAGATGGTGTCGATATGCGTCAAATTGATCCCCATTTTTTACGTAACCAAGTCTTATTATTAGAACAAAACCCTAGACTATTTCTCGGTACATTAAGAGAAAATCTCGATCTTGCTAGAATGGATGGTTTTTCTAGCGATCATGAGCTACTAAAGGCTCTTGAACGTTTTGATCTATTAGATATGATTAGGCATCATCCTAAAGGCTTAGATATGCCGTTAGGTGAAAATGGTTTAGGATTATCAGGTGGACAAAAACAGATTCTGTCTTTAGCAAGAATGACTATGAAAGATCCAAAAATTGTCTTATTAGATGAGCCAACAACAGGTTTAGATCAGTATTCTGAAATTCAAGCATTGAAAGGAATTGCAGAATGGGCAAAAAATAAGACAATGTTAGTCGTCACACATCGTCCTCAAGTACTAAAAATAGTAGATAGAGTTATTGTATTTGATAGTGGTAAAGTTGTTATCAGTGGACCAAGAGATGCTGTTCTTCAATATTTAAAAGATCAAGAGAATGGAAAAAAAGCTAGTCAAACCAATGATGCTAATGATAGCAAAAAGCAATGATCAAATTATAACTAATGGCATTAAACAATATGAATGATAATAAAAATCCTACACAAAAACCAACAGAAAAAAAGAAGGCTGTTAGTAACGTAGTAGTAACAAAAAAAAATACATCAGCTAAAAAAGAGAAGATTCCTTCGAAAGATTTTTATCTTCTCAATGATTTAAATGCTGCACTACAGCAAGAAAGTCATAATGGTATTTTTGCAACTATACTATTCTTTTTTGTCTTTTTAATTGCTTTTGTTATTTGGGCATACAATAGTCCTATTGATGAAGTAACTCGTGGACAAGGTAGTATTATTCCAAATAGCCGTGAGCAAATTATCCAAAGCCTTGATCCAGGAATTCTAGCCCAAATGCTTGTAAAAGAGGGGGATACTGTTGAAAAAGGCCAAATATTACTGAAACTTGATGACACACGTTCATCCGCAGTTCTAAGAGAAAGCCAAGCTAAAGTAGAAAACCTAGAAGCTTTAGCTGATCGTTTGAGAGCTGAAGCTTATGGAATGGATCTCAAATTTTCAGAATCAATTCCTAAAGAGTTACAAGAACGTGAACGTTCTATTTATAATTCTAGGAAAAATTCGTTGATTGACTCAATTCAAAGTTTAGAACAAAGTAAAAATTTTCTTCAACATGAGATTAATATTACTGAACCAATGGTAAGCCGTGGTGCAGTTTCTCAAGTTGAGCTACTTCGAATGCAACGCCAAGTAAGTGACTTACAGTTACAAATTATTGAGCGTAAGAATAAATATGTTAATGATGCCAGCTCTGAATTAACGAAGGTCGAATCTGAACTTTCTCAAGCAAAAGAAAATATGGCAATGAGAGCAGATCCAGTAGAGCGTTCACTTATTCGCTCACCATTAAAAGGAGTAGTAAAAAATATTCGAATCAATACTATTGGAGGAGTTATTTCTGCAGGACAAGATATTATGGAAATAGTACCAATAGGAGAAAATTTGTTAGTTGAAGCTTACATTAGCCCAAGAGATGTTGCCTATGTGACACCGGGTATGTCTGCTTTAGTAAAGTTAACAGCTTACGATTACGCAATATATGGTGGCTTAGATGGTACAGTAACGCTATTAAGTCCAGGCACATTGGAAAATAACACTCGTCCTAACGAGTTAAAAATTGATCCAAATACATCGTATTATCGTGTACTTGTAAGAACGGATAAAAATACGCTAACTGATAAAAATGGAAATATAATGCCTATTATTCCAGGAATGATTGCTTCAGTTGACATTAAAACTGGTCAAAAAACTATCTTTGAATATTTAATAAAACCAATAACGAGAATGAAACAAGCTCTACAAGAGCGATAATCATGCATATGATGGTTTTATTACTTGCAGATAGTATTTTATTAAAATTACTACCTAACTTATGATTAGTTTTTATTGAAAATTAATGCTATCTTAAGTACAATACCTAACTCTTCACGAGCGAGCTTTGCTAGCTCGTGTTTTTTATGTGATGTTTTTATTATAAACAAGGGGAGCTAGCAATAGCGTTATTACCCATATTAAAGGAAGCTCAAAATGGCAAAAAAAGTACAAGCCTACGTTAAGTTGCAAGTTGCAGCAGGTATGGCAAACCCGTCACCACCAGTTGGTCCAGCATTAGGTCAACAAGGTGTTAATATCATGGAATTCTGTAAAGCATTCAATGCACGTACAGAAAGTATCGAAAAAGGTTTACCAATTCCAGTTGTAATTACTGTATACGCAGACCGTTCTTTTACATTCGTTACTAAAACTCCACCAGCAGCGGTATTATTGAAAAAAGCTGCAGGTCTTAAATCTGGTTCTGCAAAACCAAATAAAGACAAAGTTGGTAAAGTAACTCGTGAACAGGTTCGTCAAATTGCTGAAACTAAAGCTGCAGATATGACAGGTGCAACAATTGAAACTAAGATGAAATCTATTGAAGGTACTGCACGTTCAATGGGCTTAGTGGTGGAGGAATAATCGATGGCTAAATTGACTAAAAAAATGAAAGCAATCAAAGCTGGCGTAGACTCTACTAAAGCATACGAAATTAATGAAGCAATTGCATTATTAAAACAATTTGCAACAGCTAAATTTGTTGAAAGTGTTGATGTTGCTGTAAATTTAGGTATCGATCCTCGTAAATCTGACCAAAACGTTCGTGGTGCAACAGTATTGCCACACGGTACTGGTCGTACTGCCCGTGTTGCAGTATTTACTCAAGGTGCTAATGCAGATGCTGCTAAAGAAGCTGGCGCTGATTTAGTTGGTATGGAAGACTTAGCTGAACAAGTGAAAAAAGGCGAAATGAACTTCGACGTTGTTATTGCTTCTCCAGATGCAATGCGTGTTGTTGGTCAATTAGGTCAGATCCTTGGTCCACGTGGTTTAATGCCAAACCCTAAAGTTGGTACAGTAACTCCAAACGTTGCTGAAGCAGTTAAAAATGCAAAATCAGGTCAGATCCGTTACCGTAATGATAAGAATGGTATTATCCATACTACTATCGGTAAAGCTGATTTCACTCCTGAGCAATTAGTTGAAAATCTTCAAGCATTGTTAGCGGCTATCACAAAAGCTAAACCAACAACTGCAAAAGGTGTATTCATCAAGAAAGTTAGCGTTTCTACAACAATGGGTGCAGGTGTTGCTGTTGATCAGTCTTCACTATAATTTTCTAATATAATTTATATTAAGAAAAAGCATTTTGATCTACTTCTTCTTAGTTGGATTTAATCCAACTTTTGGGAAGTAGATCAAATTTTTTATATGAATCTCGTCTCAATCTTTTACCATAAAATCACAAAATATAGTTATTTAGATTGATAACCTAATTCACAATGCATCATATTCCAAACTTTAGTAAGAGGAACTTCTGATTGACTTATTTTAGTAACTAAACTAGCACCAAGCCAAGTGTAATACCAACGACTAGCGATACATTCTGCTGAAATATTTTCCTTCTGGATAAGCGAACCATCTTCCCAGCCTATTTTAATTTGATCACTAATCCAATCTATAATAGTTTGATAAGTCTTAGCTAAGGCTTGCCTCATAATATCTGAGATATCAGAAACTTCTCCACTCAATTTTACAATTAAACATTTTTCACCCGAACAAACATCTTTTTGAGTGTTGTACCAGCTTTTAAAATATTCATATAGTTTCTGTTGCCCAGATATTGACTTACTTGAAAGAGTATTAAGTCGGGTTTTATAATTAAGTAAATATTGCTTTATTATTTCCTCACCAAATGCTTCTTTTGATTCAAAATAATGATAAAAGGATCCTTTTGGTATGCCTGCTGTATCTAATATTTGTTTTAATCCAACAGCTGTAAATCCTTTTTGAGCAAGTAGCTGATATCCTACATCTAAAATATGTGATTTTGTATCTGAATATTTTTTCTCTATTTTTGCCATTTCGGTCATTAAAAATTTTCTCTTATCGATCATTCTATGCTGAGAATAAATGTATGGGTATAAAATTATACCCATACATTATTCCAAGCATTAATTATTCTGAATAAAACGGATAATCAGTATAACCTACTTCTCCACCACCATAGAATGATTCTGGACGTTGTTCATTAAATGGTAAATCTTGAGCAATACGTTCAGCAAGATCAGGGGTGGCAATATAATCACGTCCAAATGCAACTGCATCCACAAAGCCAGCCTTTACCACTCTTTCTGCTTTATCAGCAGTATAACCGCCTGCCGCAATAATCATATTAGCAAATGCTTTACGCAGATTTGTTCTAAAATTATCATTATAAGGCTCACCACCAGCCCAATCTGGTTCAGAAACGTGTAGGTACATTAAGCCAAATTTATTAAGTTGTTCGACTAACCAAATGGCTTCTTCCTCATCATAACCAACATCTATACCATTAAAACTACCTAATGGTGAAATACGAATACCAACATGCTCTTTATCCCAAGCATTGATACAAGCCTCAATGACTTCAAACAGTAAACGAGCACGATTTTCTTGACTCCCACCATATATATCTTCACGCTTATTCGTTTTTATAGCTAAAAATTGATGTAATAAATACCCGTGAGCCGCATGCAGTTCTACCCCATCAAATCCAGCTTCTTTTGCATTTTTTGTTGCTTGAGCAAAATCTACTACAACTTGTTTAAGTTCTTCAAGAGTCGCTTCACGAGGTTTAGTAACTTGAGTACGAATTGGTTGCCCATTTTCATCACGTAAAGATGTTCTTGTATCTATCTCTATAGCAGATGCTGAAATTGGTGCTTTATGCTCTGGTTGTAAACTTTCATGAGAAACTAACCCTGTATGCCAAAGTTGTAGCACAATTTTACCACCTTTATCATGAACAGCTTGAGTAACAGGCTTCCATGCTTCAATTTGTTCTCGAGTGTGAATACCCGGAGCGCCAGCATAGCCTTTAGCTTGGAATGAAACTTGTGTTGCTTCTGCAATGATCAATCCAGCACTTGCTCGTTGAGAATAATATTTTGCAGCAAAAGGCGATGGAATATCACCAGGTTCTGAAGCTCTTAAGCGAGTTAGCGGAGCCATTACAATTCTATTTTTAAGGGTCTGGTTACCCATTTTTACTGAATTGAATAATACTTCATGTTTCACGTTCACATCCTTTTATAATATTGCTATTTCAAAATTAGAGAATTAGTTGTTTTGTTCTTCGATTTTCATTGCTCGTTGAAAACTTTCTAATTCTGCTAACTTTCCGATATATTTTTTGATATTAGGATAATTCTCTAACTGCTGATTTTTATTGAGCATAATAAAGTTAAATGCGAGCATAAAATCAGCACCACTTAACTGATCACCAACGATATAGGATTTATTTTCTAATGTTTGATCTAAATAACTTAATAACTTGCCTTTTTCGCTAGCGATATAATTTTTTAAAAATTTATTATCATCAACTCCAGCTGCTTGAGTAAATATGTCTAACAATAGAGGTACCATTAAAGAGCTTTCAGCAAAATGAATCCATTGTAGATATTCAGCATACTCTGGAGTGTCTGCTTTAGGCATTAATCTTTCTGGTGCAAATTTCTCTATTAATAATTCAGTGATTGCCCCTGACTCAGCAATAACTTTTCCATCTAGCTCAATAACTGGTGATTTACCTAGTGGATGCACCTGTTTTAAGTTTTCTGGAGCTAAATGATTGTCTTTATTTCTTTTATAACTTACTAACTCATAAGGCTGATTTAGTTCTTCTAAAAGCCATAATATTCTTAATGAACGTGATTGGTTTAGGTGGTGTAGTTTGATCATATTAACCTCTTTATATAAATATTAATTTAATGCTCGCTGTAAAATACGTTTTGATACTTCAAGATCATTTGTAGCATGCTCGCCCAATTTAACCATACCATGAGCTTCTAATTGCCCAAGTATTGCTTGAACGGAATCCTCATTTAAATTCACATCGGCTAATCGAATTGGTAATCCTAATTCTTGGAAGAAATCTTCTGTTTTTTGGATTGCTGATTCAATTAAGGAATCATCATCCATCTGTGAATCTGTTATCTGCCAAACATTACGAGCATACTGAAGTAACTTCTCTTTTTTACTGTCCTTTAATTCACGGAGTAAAGAAGGAAGGACAATACTCAAGGTTCTCGCATGATCAATTTTATAGAGTGAAGTTAATTCGTGACCAATCATATGAGTCGTCCAATCTTGTGGAACACCTCTACCAATTAACCCATTTAGTGCCATTGTTGCTGCCCACATGATATTTTTACGCACATCCAAATTCTCTGGCTGTACTTTTACCGCACGCCCTTCTTCTATTAAAATTTTCAATAAACTTTCAGAAAATGCGTCCTGTACCTTTGCATTAACAGGATAAGTCAAATATTGTTCAATCACATGAACAAAGGCATCAACCACACCATTCATTACTTGTTTTTCAGGTAAAGTTAATGTTTTAGTTGGATCAAGAATAGAAAATTTTGGATAGACTAATGGATTACCGAAAGCGAGTTTTGCTTTGCGTTCACTATAATTAATAACTGCTCCCGCATTCATTTCCGAACCTGTTGCAGGAATAGTTAAAACCGTACCTAATGCTACGGAAACTTCAGTAATATTTTTACCAAAGCTTGTTAATGCTTCCCATGCTTTATCACGAGATACATTACCAGCTTCATCGAGTAAACCAGAGACTAAAACAATAAATTTACTTCCATCAATAACAGATCCACCACCGACAGCTAAAACAAAATCAATTTTTTCTTGATTAACTATATCTGCTGCTTTTAATAACGTCGTAAATTCTGGATTTGGTTCAATTCCTCCAAATTCAAAAATTGTTCGACTCCCATTTGAATTTAGAGCGGTTTTAACTTCATCTAAAGTACCTGTTCGTTTAGCTGAGCCTCCACCATAAGTAATAAGCACTCTAGCATGTTCTGGCACTAAGCTAGATAATTGCTGAATTTGTCCTTCACCAAATAAAATACGAACGGGGTTATAGTAATCAAAATTATTCATTAAATTTTCCTTTTTAGATTTATAAGAGAGATCATAATTCACTCAGGTCAGAACAGAGTACATTAAATTAGACTGGTCGTCTATTAATTTCTAAGAAAGATTAATTATGACTAATGATTGTATGTTATATGGTGGGAGAAACTGATAAGTAATATCGATATATACGACAAAACCCAATCAAGTGATAAGCAGTTACTTAGAAAATAAAATGAGCATAAAAAATAAATTTTATGCTCATTTTATAGTTTACAAAACAAAACCAATTGCATTATAAACTTTTTCTAAAGTCGTTTGTGCCTTGATTCTCGCTTTTACCGCACCTTCACGATAGATCTTTTCTAGCAACGCTTCATCATTACGGAAATGATGGAAACGCTCTTGTAGCTCAGTCAACATAACAGACACTTCATCCGCCACAGCTGTTTTCAAATGACCATACATTTTGCCTTCAAACTCAGCTTCTAATTCTGGAATAGATTTACCTGTAACACCAGAAAGAATATCTAGCAAATTAGATACACCCGGTTTTTCTTGAATATCATAACGGACAACTGGTGGCTCATCACCATCTGTCATCGCACGCTTAATTTTCTTCGCAACTGACTTAGGATCTTCTAATAAACCAATCACATTATTGCGATTCTCATCAGATTTAGACATCTTTTTGGTTGGTTCAAGTAATGACATTACTCTAGCCCCTGCTTTAGCAATAAAGGCTTCAGGTTCAGTAAAAATACCTTCAACTAAGTTGCCTTCCGAATCTTTCTTACCATATAACGCATTAAAGCGATTAGCGATATCACGTGTAATTTCTAAGTGTTGTTTTTGGTCATCGCCAACAGGTACTTGATTAGCTTGATAAATCAAAATATCTGCCGCCATAAGCACTGGGTAAGTAAATAACCCAACATTTACGTTATCAGCATGACGAGCGGATTTATCTTTAAATTGAGTCATTCGGCTCATTTCACCAAAATAAGTATAACAATTTAATACCCATGCTAATTGAGCATGCTCTGGTACATGTGATTGAATAAAAATAGTACTTTTTTCAGGATCAATGCCACAAGCCAAATAGATTGCTAAGGTATCTAATGTTGCTTTACGTAAAGCAACTGGATCTTGTCGTACCGTAATAGCATGTTGATCCACGATACAAAATAGACATTCATAATCATCTTGCATTTTCGTCCATTGACGTAATGCCCCTAAATAATTTCCTAGGCTAAGTTCGCCAGAGGGTTGAACCCCACTAAATACAATTGGTTTAGACATTATTTTTTCTCTTTTCTTATAATTTAAATAACAAGCGGTAAGATTGTGGCAGAATTTTGCAAAAAATGCCAAGGATCTAACCGCTTATTTTCCGATAAGTTTAATTTTGTGTCGCTACTCCGCATAATTCGGCAAGTGTCTTCAATCTAGCATCTGATTTTAAAACAAAAGGATTTTTTTTCATTCCATGCATAGCCAGCTAAGATAGATGAGATCATGCGGCGAATTTCTGGTTGTGGATTTTTAGCATAAATGACATTTTGAAACGATTCATCATACCACCCATTAACGTAAGTTCTAAACGCATTAACTCCAACCATTAGTGGATCTACAAATTCTTTTTGCCAATCCACTTG
>NZ_JARIDQ010000077.1 GCF_029256985.1 Otariodibacter sp.
CCATTCTTAGATTTTATAAATGTAGCCATATTATTCCCCTGTGCAATTTTGCGTGCAATTTTGTGCAATGATTTTTGTTTTATGATCTTTTCATAGCTTTTTTAAACTGAAAATACTGTTTAAATATACAGTAAACGAATTATTTACACAAGAGGAAAATGGATGGGTATTTATGTAATATATTGATATTATTAGATTTTATATAAAAAAAGAGCCTTCCAATTATGGAAGGCTCTCTATACACTTTTTGTGATTGGTGCTCTGGGCGAGACTCGAACTCGCACATCCGTTGGACACTACCCCCTCAAGATAGCGTGTCTACCAATTCCACCACCAGAGCTAAATCTATTTATTGAGGAATATCGTTATTTTGCTGTTGTGTTTCAGCAGGAAGTTGTTGAAGCTGTTCAACTTTACTTAAATCTTCGAACTGACTCTTTGGTGCTTGAGCTTGAGTATTTAAATTACCAATCACTAAACTAATTGCAAAAAATATGATCGCTAATATTGCTGTAGTTCTAGATAGGAAATTCGCTGAACCAGCAGAACCAAAAACAGTTCCTGCTGCACCAGCACCAAATGATGCTCCCATATCAGCACCTTTACCTTGTTGGATTAAGATAAAACCAACAAGTAAAACAGCAATACATAAATACACAATAGTTAACACATTAATTAACATTTTATTCTCTTTAATCTAATTTAAAATAAAATTCCGCATAAAGCGGAATATTTTTAACACCCGAAATAATATAAGGTTATGCTTTTTCTTGCAAGATAATTTTTATAAATTCAGTATATCCTGATTTATTTTTCATCAGTCATCTTATCTTTTCGGTTATTACCACTTTTTCGATAAGGTGCAAGCGGTGAGATCCTAGCTAAATTTTGTAAAATTTCAGGATGTGGAGACCTTAATAATTGCACTAAACTGACACTTAACTCATTCATAAATTGATGGTAGCTTACTTGTTTTTTGCTTATATTTGTTAGTTGCATTTCCCAGTGAGCTGTCATATCTGGTAACGTTGCACTTTCTGGAAGAGCTTGAATCAAAGTTCGTCCGAGTTCTGTACTATGAATATTTCGTCCTTTCTTTACTAAAAATCCACGTTTAAATAATAATTCAATAATTCCTGCACGTGTAGCTTCTGTACCCAATCCATCTGTTTCTCTTAATATTTTTTTCAGTTGCTTATCTTGTACAAAACGAGCAATACCTGTCATTGCTGAGAGTAATGTAGCATCGCTAAAATAGCGAGGAGGTTGAGTTTTTTTTGTCAAAATTTGCCCATTATCACAATGTAAAACTTGATCTTTTTTTACTACTGGTAAAAGAGGCTCTATAGCATCATCGCTATCTTCTTTGCCTAGTAATGATTTCCAGCCAGCAATAATTAGATTTCGTGCCTGAGCAACAAATAGGCCCCCTGAAATATTCAATTCAATTTTACCTTTTCTAAATTGAGCATCTGGACAAAACTGTAATAGATATTGACGAGCAATCAATGAATAAATTCGTTTTTCATTTTCAGTTAATCTAACATTTCCTGTTCTAGCTGTTGGAATAATGGCATGATGAGCTTCTACTTTTTTATCATTCCAACATCTATTTCTAATGTTAAAATCAACTACATCTGGTAATTGGTTATATTCTTCTAAATGCCCACTGATAGCCTGAGCAACTTGAAAACGATCACTGAAATGCTCTTGCGGTAAATAGCGATTATCTGAACGAGGATAAGTAATTAATTTGTGAGTTTCATACAGTTTTTGACAAATATCCAACACATTTTGGGCTGATAGCCCAAATTTACGTGCAGCATCAATTTGTAATGCCGATAAAGAGTAAGGTAATGGAGCTGTTTCTATTTCAACCTTATCTTGATATTGAGACACAATGGCAGGTTTATCAGTAATTCTTTTCACAACATTTTCAGCTAACGCTCGCGATAAAACCCGCCCATCTTCATCTTGATAATCCTCGCAAGCTTTGCTTGGTTGCCATTGTGCCTTAAAGTTCTCGTTTGTTTCAGGTATAGTGATATTGGCAATCACCTCAAAATAATCTTTTGGGATAAAATTTTCGATTTCTAAATCACGACGAACAATAAGCCCTAGAACAGGAGTCTGTACTCGACCAACAGATAACATACCTTTGTAGCCTTGTCTTTGTCCTTGTAAAGTATATGCACGAGTCATATTGATACCATATAACCAATCAGCTCTTGCTCGTGCTAAAGCCGATGTTGCTAAAGGTATAAAATCTCGGTTAGATTGCAGTTTTTCAATCGCTTTTTTTACTGCATTTGGGTTAAGGTCACTAATTAAACAGCGTTGGATTTGAGATATTCTTTCTGATCCTAATTTTAGGTAGGCAAACACTTCATCAACTAATAATTGTCCTTCTCTATCAGGATCTCCTGTATTGACTAAAATATCCGCTTTACGAATAAGTTTTTCGACAACTTTGAATTGCTTTAAAGTTTCTTTTTTGGGAAGAAGTTTCCATTGTTGAGGAATAATGGGTAGATGTTCAATACGCCAAGTTTTAAAGCGTTCATCATAAGCATCTGGCTCAGCTTGCTCGAGTAAGTGTCCAACACACCAAGTAACAACATTTCCTTCACCACACTCAATAAATCCATCCTTAGTTGAATGAGGCTTGGGCAAAACTTGGGCGATTGCACGCCCAAGACTTGGTTTTTCTGCAATAAATAAACGCATACCATCAAAAAAACTTCACTACATATAATTTACTAATTAACACCTTGAGAAGATAAAATCATTTGGCATAACTTCGGTGGCTGAGGTAATACTTTAGATTTAGATGATGTAGAGGGTTTTGCTGGCTCAAACCAAGAATAAAGCTCCGCACCACATCCATCCCCTGCTGGTGGTGGGGCTTGGTTTTCACACTGTTTTGCATCAGCAGGACAACCTAATCTGACATGAAAATGTGAATCATGTCCAAACCATGGACGAATTTTTCGTAACCAGCCTCTATCATTCCCTGCAGTATTACATAATTTTACCTTGATAGCAGGATTGACAAAAATACGATCAACATTATCATCTGATGCAGCTAACTTTATTAATTGAGTGTGATTAGCTGTCCACAAACGTTCATCAACTACTTTCGCAGTACGATCAACCATAATCGTTGCTAGTCCTGCAGGATTTTTCGCTGTTTTATCATCCATAGGTCCAAATTTCAACCAAATGTCTGCGTCTAATCCTGTTTGATGACTTGCATGACCTGATGAAAAACGTCCACCAGCAGGCATTCCCATATCACCAATTAATATTGGTGGAAGCCCTGAAGCTTTTGCACGTTGGCCTAAATTGATCAAGTAACGTAATAATTTGGGATGTCCGTAATAACGATTTTTGCTAGATCGAATAACTTGATACCCATCTCCTTTTAATGCTAAAGGTTCTGCGCCAATAATACAGCCATTACTATATCCCCCAATAGATTGTGCTGCACCAGCAACCGGTGTTTTAATTTTTTCCCATGGAGTTGCCAAAGATATCCCTGAAATAAAAGGAATACATGCAACCACTAATTTTAGTAATTTCATATTATTGTTCCTAATTTAAAAAAGCAAAATCACTGTTAATATCAACCATTCTAGTTTAATACCCTATGAAAAGCAAAAGTTGTATTTTTATTCTCTACTCAATAAGTTAGCGTATAAAAACTTTTGACGAATGAAGATAAAAAGTCTAGCATTTACCTACTTTAATTTATAAAACCTGAGGAACGTTATATGGCAAATACTAATGCACAATGCTTTCATGATATGTTGGAATATGTTCATCTTTATCGTTTAAAAAACAAACTTCTCAGAGATACTGCTGATAATGATAGAAAAATTCGTGATAACCAAAAGCGAATTTTACTGTTAGATAACTTGAACCAATATATTACAGAAGGTATGTCTATCGAGGATATCAGAGCAATTATTGCAAATATGCGCGAGGATTATGAAGCTCGTGTTGATGACTATACAATTCGCAATGCAGAGTTATCTAAACAACGTAAAGAAATTCGTAAACAAATGGCAAACCACAGCCATAAAAAAGCAGAGAAATAATTACTTTTTTGTTAATAGATACTTAAAACTACGAATATTTAACCAAAAATATTCGTAGTTTTTTATATAAAAATCACATATTACCTAAAATATCTAGCGCATCAGAAAGTTTCTTAACTGGAAAGACTTCCATGCCTGTAATAGCCTTTTTGGGTGCATTTCCCGCTGGCACAATAGCTCGTCGAAACCCATGTTTAGCTGCTTCACTCATTCTCTCTTGTCCACTCGGTACAGGACGAATCTCTCCAGCTAATCCTACTTCTCCAAAAACAACAAGATCATCAGGTAACGGCCTATTTTTAAAACTAGAAACTAAAGCCAATAGTAGAGCAAGATCAGCACTTGTTTCTGTTACTTTTACCCCACCAACTACATTCACAAAGACATCTTGATCAGACATCTGCAAACCACCATGTCGATGTAATACAGCAAGAAGCAATGATAATCTATTTTGTTCTAAGCCCACCGCTACTCGACGAGGATTTGCTAACATAGAGTGATCAACTAATGCTTGAATTTCAACAAGTAGTGGGCGTGTTCCTTCCCAAATAACCATTACGGAACTGCCTGATGTTTGTTCTGAACTACGACTAAGAAAAATAGCAGATGGGTTTTTAACTTCCCGCAGCCCTTGCTCTGTCATCGCAAAAACACCTAACTCATTCACTGCGCCAAAACGGTTCTTTTGACTTCTCAATGTCCTATAACGGGAATCTGACTCACCTTCAAGTAATATGGAGCAATCTATACAATGTTCTAATACTTTTGGCCCTGCTAGAGTACCATCTTTTGTGACGTGACCTACCATAATAATGGCGACTTGGTGTGTTTTCGCATAACGTGTTAAAAAGGATGCGCACTCTCTTACTTGCGAAACACTTCCAGGTGATGATTGAATATCAGATAAATGCATGACTTGAATAGAGTCAATCACAATAAGCTGAGGTTTTTCTTGATCAGCAATATTACAAATATGCTCCACAGATGTTTCAGAAAGTAATTTTAACTTTTCGCTCGGCAATCCCAATCGATGAGCGCGCATTGCGACTTGTTGTAAAGATTCTTCCCCAGTCACATACAATGTGGAAATACTATTGGATAAACCACACATAACTTGTAATAGTAAAGTACTTTTCCCTGCCCCAGGATGTCCGCCAATCAAGATGGCACTACCGGGAACAATACCACCACCAAGTACACGATCTAGTTCTAGAAACCCACTGGTAAATCGAGGAACATCTTGTAAATCAATCTCAGAAAGTACTTTAACTTTACCAGACGTTTCTCCAGCATAACCATTTAATCTATGATTACTAGGCTCTTGTTTTGCAGAAACAAGGCGAACTTCGCTAATCGTATTCCATTCTAAACAAGCCTTACATTGCCCCATCCAACGAGCATACTCTGCCCCACATTGATTACAAACATAAGCTGTTTTGGGTGCTTTAGCCATTTAATCTCAACCTCGTTCCTAATTATTTTTTACTTGTTTATATTGATATGATAGTACCAAAAAATACTGTTTAAAAAAACAGTTATTTAACTTATTTTTCGAGTGTGATCGCAAAAGTATAAGGAGCTTATAGATTTATTTTCTAGATCACTCACACTGAATACCATCCACCAAATAAACTATCAAACCTAAAGGTAACTCTATGAAAAATATCTACATAAATAAGGCTATTAAAGCATTCACGCTCATCGAATTGATGATTGTTATCGCCATCATTGCGATTCTTGCAACAATAGCTATTCCTTCTTATAACAGCTATACAAAAAAGGCTGCCCTCTCCGAATTATTGCGCGCATCTTCAACCTATAAAGCCGATGTAGAAATATGTATTTACAACACAGGGACCTTAACAAACTGTTCAGCAGGAAAAAATGGTATTCAAGCTGCATTAGCTGATAATGATGAAAACAAGTATCTAAAATCTGTTGCTGTTTCATCTGGTGTAATCTCCGTTGAAGGCAAAGCTAGCTTAGAAGGATATGGCTATACCCTTACATCTAAGATAGGTGATAGTACTATTAGTTGGTCAACAACCTGTAAAGGTGAAGATACCAGTTTATTCCCAGCTAACTTCTGCGATTCATAATATTCTAGCGTAATAAAGGTTTAATTATGTCATCCATATATTCAGTTTGCGAAATTAGTACACAACAGATTTTTACGATTACAGAAGAACTCTGGCAAGAAAATTGTGAAAATAAACATATATTACAGCGTTATTTAGCCATTCCAGTTAAAGAAACAAGTGATACATTGTGGCTGGCCATTGATGATCAAAATAATTTTAATGCAAGTGATAGTTTTGCCTTTATGCATAATAAAAAAATTGAGCAAATTATTATTTCATCTGAAGAATTAAAATATTTGCTTAATACGCTTTCTCCAAAGAACGATTTTACTGATGAATTTTCTGATATAAATTATGGATCCGAAAAACCTACAAGCAAATTGGATTACAATGAACCAATTATCCAAATTCTGGATAATCTTTTTAAATTTTGTTTACAACAAAATGCTTCCGATATTCATATAGAACCAGCTAAAGATAAGCTAATCATACGCTTGAGAATAGATGGATTACTGCAAGTTTATAAAACTCTTCCTCAACATTTAGCCAATCGCCTAATTTTAAAAATTAAACTACTTGCTAATCTTGATATTAGTGAATCTCGCCAACCACAAGATGGACAATTTAGCTTTACTACTGTACTGTCAGAATATTTAGATTTCCGTGTTTCTACATTACCCACCTATCATGGAGAAAAATTAGTATTACGATTGCAAAAAGATAAACCTGTTCAACTAGATTTCATCACTTTGGGCTTTACTCCACAACAGAAAGAAACTTTATTACAGGCATTAAGCCAACCTCAAGGGCTTATACTTGTTACAGGCCCAACTGGAAGTGGCAAAAGTATTACCTTGTATACCGCATTAAATCATTTAAACCAGATCGATAAACATATTCTCACGGCGGAAGATCCCATAGAAATTGAGATTGAGGGTTTAATTCAAACACAAGTTAATGCATCTCTCAATCTTACTTTTAGTAAATTATTAAAGACTTTCTTAAGACAAGACCCTGATATTATTATGCTAGGCGAAATTCGAGATCCTGAAAGTGCCAAAATTGCATTAAGTGCCGCTCAAACTGGGCATTTGGTTCTATCAACACTTCATACCAATGATGCCCCCTCTGCAATTGATCGACTTATACAGCTAGGTATTGATGAATATGAAATTAGAAATTCGCTGTTATTAGTTATCGCTCAAAGGCTTGTTAGAAAACTGTGTAACAAATGCCTTGGTAAATCATGCAACCACTGCTACCAAGGCTATAAAGGGCGAGTTGGCGTATACCAATGCTTATCTCGTTCTGCAAAAGAATTTGATAAACAGACCGCTTGTTTAGACTACTCGTCTTTATATCTTAGTGCTAAACAAAAGATAGAATCAAATCAAACTAACTTAGCAGAAATCAAAAGAGTACTTGGATATGCATAAGTTATATGAATATCGCTGGAAAGGGCTCAATCAATTAAACGTCAAACAGAAGGGAAAATCACTAGCTCAAAGCGATGATGATTTAGAACAAAAGCTTACAACCAAGGGCTACAGTCATATTCATATCAACCGTAATTTTGTTATTCCTCAGAAACCAAAATATGATGAAATTACCCAAGTTATCAATCAATTATCACTATTATTAAATGCAGGTATTCCTCTTAAATCATCATTAAATATCATTACTAATACCTGCTTAAATATCAAACTCACACAATGGTTATTAAGTATTACTGCTCAATTAGAAAAAGGCTTCAATCTTTCCCACTCACTACAAACTAAAGAGAGCTATTTATCAACCCAAGAAATATTATTAGTAAAGATTGGTGAAAAAAGTGGCAGACTTTCAACTATATTGGAACAGATTGTGCTATCTCGCTTAAAATCGGAAGGATTAAGAAAAAAAGTAAATAAAATTGTATTTTATCCTGTCATTATACTCAGTATATCAATTATTTTATCACTACTCTTGATGATTTTTATTGTTCCACAGTTTGCTGAATTATATACATCTAAAGATAAGGAACTTCCCTTACTGACTGAAATAGTATTTAATCTATCTTCATTTATAATCGAAAATTATGCTTGCCTCATTTTCACATTTTTAGCTGTATTTATTATTTATAAATTTCTGTTAAAAAAGAAAACAGAAAAATTAAAGCATAAACTTTTTACCTATATCCCTATTTTTGGCCAAATCATACATACACAAAAAATTGTATTCTTTTTTAACTATTTCTCGCTAATGCTTGATGCTAACCTTAAATTAGAGAATATTTTGCATACTTTTCTTAATGCAAGTCACAATGATCCTTTTCTTAATAGAGAAATATCCATTATGCTCTCCTCAATTCAAAAAGGCTATTACCTACATCAAGGTATCAATGGGCATATTTTTGGCGAAGATGTCGTTCAAATGATTTACATTGGTGAAAAAAGTGGGAAGTTATCTAGTATGATGAATAAAATAAGTCAAATATATCAAGAACGACTTGAATATAAAATTGATATACTTTCTCAATTGCTTGAACCTATCATAATGCTAGTAATTGGTTCTATTGTGAGCATTATCATTATCGCCTTATACTTACCAATTTTTGAATTAGGTAGCATAATATGATTATGCTTAATATTATCTTATCAACACTACTCTTCTTTTGGTTCAAACGAGAAATCAGTTTATTCCATTATCGAACACACAAAAATATATATAATGAAATGAATAGTGTTATAAATTTAAAATTCTCATTAAATCAATTTATTAAAGAATCTACTATTACAAGAAAAAACTGCACAAAAGAAATTGTTATATTACCATTATTGATATTCATACCACTCTATTTTCAACATAAATCAGAAAATATTATACTTATTAGTATGATATTAGTTTATCTTTCGCTATTAGATTACACCTATTATCTTACTGAAATTAAGTATATTGGTATTATCTTTACATTATCACTTATTCATACACTTACTAATGATAAAGTAAATATAGATAGCAATATAACTTGCTTACTGTTTACTATAATATTCTTTATTTCTTTTAATTATATAGCTGAATGGGTTATACAACGAGAAGCTATTGGATTTGGTGATATTTTATTACTTATCGCTTTATCACCATTATTTACGATAGAAGGTATAGCATTACTGTTATTTATCGCAAGTTTAGCTGGAATAGTTTTTTATGAAGGTTATTATTTATATAAAAAAGAAAGACTATCGAAATTACCTTTCATTCCTTTTATTACAATTGGATTTATTTTGACGATTTAACCCTCCCCTAAAAAGAGGAGGATTTTTACTGTGAATTAGCTTTCGTTATAGATTTCTAAGTTTTCTTCTTGCTTAGATAACTGTGATTTAGCTTTGTCATTACGAGCTTGTGCAATGCTATCTAAATAGGCTTGATCAATATCTCCTGTAATATATTCACCCGTAAAAACAGAGGCATCAAAAGCTTTAATTTCTGGATTTTCAAGTTGTACTGCTTTAAACAGTGCCTCTAAATCTTGGAAAACCAAACGATCTACACCAATTATTTTAGCAACTTCCTCAACTGAACGATTATAAGCGACAAGCTCTTCACTTGTTGGCATATCAATACCATATACATTTGGATAACGAACTTCTGGTGCAGCTGATGCAAAATAAACCTTATTTGCCCCAGCTAAACGAGCCATTTCGACAATCTGTTCAGATGTTGTGCCACGTACAATAGAGTCATCAACTAGCAGTACATTTTTACCCTTAAATTCACTCGCTATCGCATTTAATTTGCGGCGAACAGAAGATTTTCGCTGTGCTTGTCCCGGCATAATAAAGGTTCTTGCCACATAACGATTTTTCACAAATCCTTGACGATAAGGTTTATTCAGTACATTAGCAATTTGTAAGGCTATATCTGTCGAGGTTTCAGGAATTGGAATTACCACATCAATTTCATCTAAAATATCTTTCCATTCATTTGCGATTTTCTCACCTAAGAAACGTCCCATATGTACTCTTGCTCCATACACAGACACACCATTAATCACAGAATCTGGACGAGCAAAATAAACATATTCAAAGATACAAGGATTTAATTTTGGATTATCTGCACAAATTGCGGAATGAAACTCACCATCAAAGGTAATATAAATAGCCTCACCTGGCTGAACATCTCTTACATATTCAAAACCAACGATATCCAACGCTGTTGTTTCAGAAGCAAACATATATTCCGTTTTGCCATTTTCTTCACGTTGTCCTAATACTAAAGGTCGAATGCCTAAAGGATCACGAAAAGCAACAATACCATGTCCAATAATCATAGTTAAACATGCATAAGCACCTTTGATCACCTTATTTGTATTACGTACCGTTTCAAAAATATTTTCTGGCGTTAAAGGTTCTGTTTGATGTTGATCTAAGTAGTAAGCGAAAATGTTAAGAAGAGCTTCTGAATCAGAATTAGTGTTTACATGACGCTTTGCTAATGTAAACAATAGTTTTTTCAGTTCTGTATTATTAGTTAAATTCCCATTGTGCACTAAAGTTAATCCATAAGGTGAATTTACATAAAAGGGTTGAGCTTCTGATACGCTTGAACTACCTGCCGTTGGATAACGAACATGCCCAAGTCCTACATTACCTTGCAAACGTAGCATATGTTCTTGACGAAATACATCACTAACTAAACCATTTGCTTTACGTAAACGAAAACGATTTTCTTCATCAATTGTTACAATTCCCGCAGCATCTTGTCCTCGATGTTGTAAAAGTGTAAGCCCATCATAAATAGCCTGATTAACCGGAGAATGTCCTACAATCCCGACAATACCACACATAATAACCCCTAATTAGTAGTTGATTCTAAAAAACTTGAATTCGCTTGTAATTGCTCGAAAAACCATTTAACAATAAAATCAAAATGTGGAATTAATTGAGATTCCTTCCAAAGTTCGCTTTGACTAAATTGCGTGAATGTATCTAAGAAAAATAAAATTGCAGCAACAATAAAAATACCACGTAATACGCCAAATCCTGCACCTAATACTCTATCCGTTCCTGATAATCCTGTTTTATCGACTAACTTACTAATTAATGCATTAATAAGGCTACTTACAATCAATACAGCAAGGAACAAGATAGCAACAGCAATACCATTACGTAAATATTCTGATTTCTGTAAATAAACTGAATCGACTTGTAACAAGAGTTGTGATAGTGCTTGATAAAACTGACTAGCTATAAAGAAAGCTAATACCCATCCAACTAAAGATAAGACTTCTTGAACAAATCCTCTCCATAAACTGACTAATAATGAAAAAACAATAATACCGATAATAATATAATCAACCATAAAACCTCTATTTCAGTTGGAGAACTAATCACTATTTTACAAAAAAAGAAAACGTTTGCGTAGTCCTTAATAGAACTAATTCACAAACGATTCCATCTTATTCTTTAATCTCTCAAAATCGCATACATTTTAGCATATTATTTAGAAGACTAAAGACTCTAAAAACATATTAACTATTCACTTTGAGTAAGTAATAATCTAAATTTAACGATCTCTTTTTACAATAAAATCTGCTAACTCTTTCAATGAAGTCGTGTCAAATGGCAAGCTAGATAAAGCTAATAAGGCACTTTGATGTAATTCACTAGCCTTTAATTTAGCGCCATCTAAACCTAATAATCTTGGGTAAGTACTCTTGTTCAAAGCTTCATCTGCACCAACCACTTTACCAATTTTTTCACTTTGTCCAACAACATCTAAAATATCATCTTGCACTTGAAATGCTAATCCAATAGCTCGTGCATATTGCTGTAAAGAAGTCTTGATTATCTTATCTTCCACATAATCAGATAAATTAAATCCCATCAACACAGAAGCCTCAATCAAAGCGCCAGTCTTATTACGATGAACCGTTTCCAATTCCTCTAAAGAGATTAATTTATTTTCTGATTGTAAATCCAAACTTTGCCCTAAACACATCCCTCTCGCCCCAGCTGCAGTAGATAAGGTTTGGAATTGAGCAACTTTTTGCTCTGCTGAGAGGTTTGGATCGCTCGACAACAATTCAAAAGCAAAACTTTGTAAGGCATCACCAGCTAAAATCGCCGTAGCCTCATCAAAAGCGATATGGCAGGTTGGTTTTCCTCTTCTCAGTGAATCATCATCCATTGCTGGCAAATCATCATGCACTAATGAATAAGCGTGAATAGATTCCATTGCTGCTGCGGAATAATCCAATTTATCTAATTCTACATTCAATGTGTTACCCGTCGCATAAATAAGAAATGGACGAACCCGTTTACCACCAAGCAGTACCGCATACTCCATCGCATCAATTAATGGCGCATCCGCTTTATCATATAGTGCGAATTGGTTCTTGAGGAATTGATTGATACGTTGTTGATAATAGCTTAAATCAGTAGAAAATTGATCAGTCATTATTGATAATCCGAAAGTTCACTTGTTTCATTTTTTTGCAAAAGAATTTGAATACGTTGCTCTGCTTTTTGTAGACGTTCTTGTCCTTGTTGCACCAATTTAATTGCGGTTTCAAATTCATTTAAAGCTTCTTCTAAAGGTAAATCGCCTGCCTCTAAATGCCCAACAATTTCTTCCAGTTCTTTTAATGTTGTTTCAAAATCAGGAGTGGGTTTCTTTGCCATACCAATATCCTTACTTATATTATGCTAACTCTACAAGCGGTCATTTTACTTGAGAATTTTGCAAATGTAGATTATTTTTACTCAATCTATTATACAGATTATATCAATTCTAATATATGCAAATATCACAACTCCATTTATACCCAATAAAATCAACACTACCCTACACTGTTCATCAAGCATTTGTACAACCTCAAGGGCTTAATTTTGATCGTGAATTTATGATCACAGAAGTTGATGGCAAATTTATCACAGCTAGAAAAGATGAAATACTCTATAAATTTTCAGCATATCCTCTACCGACTGGAATGGTGATTTCCGCCCCAGATGGTGAGAAACTTTTTGTTCATTATCACGATTTTTCACAAACACAATCGAGTGAAGTATGGGGCAATCACTTTCCATCCTTTGTCGCAAACGAAAAAATAAATCAATGGCTAAGCCTCTATTTTAATCGCCCTGTACAATTACGTTGGTTAGGGCAACAAAGCCAGCGACAATTATCCCAAAGTAATTCTATGCCAATGAGTTTTGCTGATAGCAATCCTATCTTACTTACCTCTGAAAAATCGTTAGCGCAATTAAATGAATGGTCGCCAATCCATTCTATAATGCAACAATTTAGAAGTAATATTGTGATTGATGGTTTAAAAGCTTTTGAAGAAGATCATTGGCAGCGAATTCAAATTGGCGAAGTAACATTTACTGTCGCACAGCAATGTACTCGTTGCATTCTCATCACTCGTAATATTGAAACGAATCAACTTGATCCTAATGCAGAACCTTTTAGAACTCTCAAAAAATATCATACCAACGAAAAGGGTAAACCGACTTTTGGAATTCATTTGATTCCAGAAAACAGTGGCGTGATAAAAATTGAGGATAAAGTGATTGTATTAGCTTAGTTAAATTTAGGAGGGTAAAAATGTCCGTATTACACGATAAAGAAAATCATCGTTTTATTTTCCAAACAGAGCAAAATAAACTGATTGGCGAACTTAATTATCATTATGTATCAGATAAGGTTCTCAATGCCTATCACACAGAAGTCGATGTAAATCATCAAGGAGAAGGCATTGCAGGAAAACTTTACAATGCCTTGATTGAATTTGCTGAACAAAATCAATTAAAGATTCAGCCAAGCTGTAGTTATATTGAGAAAAGAATGACGAGAAGTCACGCTGAATTAATTGCTTGATTGTCGTTTCATAAGAAGGGCAACTGCTTCAGCAGCAATCCCTTCTTGTCGTCCTGTAAATCCAAGTTTTTCTGTTGTAGTTGCTTTCACATTTACTTGGTTAATATCACAGCCTAAATCTTCTGCAATAATTTTTCTCATTTCATCAATATAAGGACGCATTTTAGGTGCTTGTGCAATAATAGTTAAATCCACATTGCCAACTATGTAACCTTTTTCTTGTACTTGGCGATATGCCTCAATCAATAAATGACGACTATTCGCCCCTTTATATGCCATATCTGTATCAGGAAATAATTTTCCAATATCGCCTAAGGCCACAGCCCCCAGTAAAGCATCCGTTAAAGCGTGTAATGCCACATCCCCATCTGAATGAGCAATAAAACCTCTTTCATAAGGAATTGTTACCCCACCAATAATCAATGGACCTTGTTCACTAAATGCGTGTACATCAAAACCGTGACCAACTCTAAACATTTTCTTGATTCCTTAATAAATAAAATTCAGCTAACGCAAGATCTTCTGGACGAGTCACCTTAATATTATCACTTCGTCCTTCAACCAACTGAGGATGTACACCTTCCAATTCCATTGCAGATGCTTCATCAGTAATCGCTAAATTTTTCGTAAATGCATTCGCTATTGCACTCTTGAGTATCTCAGCAGGAAAAAATTGAGGAGTAAGCGCATGCCATAAAAAACTACGATCTTCAGTATAGGTTATAGTTTTACCATTTTCTGTTCTTTTTATTGTATCAATTGCTGGTGTCGCTAAAATAGCACCACTTTCATCCGTAATTTGCAAAAGTTTATCCAGATCTGACCGCTTCAAACAAGGTCTAGCAGCATCATGAACTAATGCCCAATCGCCTTCATTTAACTTCTGTAAAGCATTAAAAACAGAATGAGCTCGGGTTTCCCCACCAAACACTAATTCAATTTTAGGATGCTTTAAAATCACTAAATCAGAATAAAATGGATCTGTTTCTGATACAGCTACAATAATTTTTTGAATTTCAGTGTGTTGCAAAAAAGGTTGAAGCGTATGCTCTAAGATCGTTCTACCTTGTATCTCAAGATATTGCTTAGGCCTATTTGTACCCATTCGGCTTCCAACACCAGAAGCAGGAATAATGGCAATAATATTTCGCTGCACAATTACCTCAACTAATCACTTGACACAATACGATAAAATACTTCATCAGGTTTAACCATTTCTCGCTCTAATCTCGCTCTCTCTTCAAGTGCATTCACACCAGTTTTAAGATCTTGGATTTCAGCACTGATCAAGTTATTACGCTCAGTCAATTGTTCATTCTTTTCACGCAATTCTACTACTTTTACTTGCGCATCTTGATATTCAGTCCAACCATTTTTACCAAACCAAAAACTAAACTGTAGGTAGCACAAAAGTAAAGATAAGAAGACAATTAAAACTTTCATTTATTTTTCTCATTTAATTAGTTGTAAGATTGTTAAAACATTGCACCAATAGTGTTATATATATTGCAAGATTTCTTTACTATTTTAGACCTATTTTACCAGATCAATATTTTTATTTGTAAATTTTTCGAGAAATGCGCAAAAATTTGATTTAGATTGCATTTTTTAAAAAATTATTACCTATAATATGCACAGTTATTATTTTAAATTTAACCAATATGAGGTGTTACTATGTCAAATCGTGTTGTACAAGAACTTGAACTTTTAGGTATTACTAACGTAAAAGAAATCGTTTATAACCCAAGTTATGAGCAACTCTTTGAAGAAGAGATGAAACCTGGATTAGAAGGCTTCGAAAAAGGTCGCTTGACAACCTCTGGTGCTGTAGCTGTGGATACAGGTATTTTTACGGGCCGTTCACCAAAAGATAAATATATCGTATTAGATGAAAAAACAAAAGATACGGTTTGGTGGACATCTGATGCAGCAAAAAATGATAACAAACCAATGAACCAAGCTACATGGCAAAGTTTAAAAGAGTTAGTGACTAACCAACTTTCAAACAAACGCTTATTCGTAGTTGATGCGTTCTGTGGTGCTAACCCAGATACTCGTTTAGCTGTGCGTATTATAACTGAAGTTGCATGGCAAGCTCACTTTGTAAGAAATATGTTTGTTCGTCCTTCTGAAGCTGAATTAAAAGACTTTAAACCAAACTTTGTTGTGATGAATGGTGCAAAAGTCACTAACCCTAACTGGAAAGAACAAGGTTTAAATTCAGAAAACTTTGTTGCATTCAATATTACTGAAGGCATTCAATTAATCGGTGGTACTTGGTACGGTGGTGAAATGAAGAAAGGTATGTTCTCAATGATGAACTACTTCCTTCCATTAAAAGGTATCGCATCAATGCACTGTTCTGCTAACGTAGGCAAAGATGGTGATGTTGCAGTATTCTTCGGTTTATCTGGTACAGGTAAAACAACTCTTTCAACAGATCCAAAACGTCAATTAATCGGTGATGATGAACACGGTTGGGATGATGATGGTGTATTCAACTTCGAAGGTGGTTGCTATGCGAAAACAATCAATCTTTCAGAAGAAAATGAACCAGATATCTATCATGCAATTAGACGTGATGCATTATTAGAAAACGTTGTAGTAAAAGAAGATGGCTCCGTTGCATTTGAAGATAGCTCAAAAACAGAAAATACTCGTGTTTCTTACCCAATTTATCACATTGATAATATCGTTACGCCAGTATCAAAAGCTGGTCACGCTAAGAAAGTAATCTTCTTAACTGCTGATGCGTTTGGTGTATTGCCACCAGTATCTAAACTTACTCCAGAGCAAACTAAATACTATTTCTTATCTGGATTTACTGCAAAATTAGCAGGTACAGAACGTGGTATTACTGAACCAACTCCAACATTCTCAGCATGTTTCGGTGCTGCATTCTTAACTCTTCACCCAACACAATATGCTGAAGTATTAGTTAAACGTATGCAAGCATCTGGTGCAGAAGCATACTTAGTTAATACAGGTTGGAATGGTACTGGTAAACGTATCTCAATCAAAGATACTCGTGGTATTATCGATGCAATCTTAGATGGTTCTATCGAAAAAGCAGAAATGGGTTCATTACCAATCTTCAATTTAGCAATTCCAAAAGCATTACCAGGTGTTGATCCTGCAATCTTAGATCCTCGTGATACTTACGCAGACAAAGCACAATGGCAAACTAAAGCAGAAGATCTTGCAGGCCGTTTCGTGAAGAACTTCGAAAAATACACAACTAATGATGAAGGTAAAGCATTAGTTGCAGCGGGTCCTAAAAAATAATTCTGCTAAATAATTTATAATGCAAGAGGGCTAGTGAAAACTAGCCTTTTTTTTGTAGTTAAATTTGTAGTGAAATTTATGGTTAAACTCACCGCTTACTAACTGCAATAATTGGTAATAACTGACAAAATTAATTTTGATTTAGGTATAATGCCCTATTATTTATATTTAATGAGAGAAATTATGGCAGTTATTGCACAAAATCCACTGGTCTTAGTTGACGGTTCATCTTATCTATACCGAGCTTTTCATGCATTCCCTCCTCTTACCAATAAACAAGGCGAGCCAACAGGAGCAATGTATGGCGTGTTAAATATGCTAAAAAGTTTAATTTCCCAAGTTGAGCCAAGCCATATTGCAGTGGTATTTGATGCAAAAGGAAAAACATTCCGTGATGATTTATTCGAGCAATATAAATCTCACCGCCCACCAATGCCTGATGATTTACGTTCTCAAATTGAACCACTTCACACAATGATAAAAGCACTCGGTATTCCACTACTTTCTATTGAAGGTGTAGAGGCGGATGATGTAATTGGTACCCTTGCTATTCAAGCTTCACAAGCAGGAAAAAATGTGCTGATTAGCACTGGCGATAAGGATATGGCACAGCTAGTCAATGAGCATATTATGCTAATCAATACAATGAATAATACCTTGCTTGACCGTGAAGGTGTCATTGAAAAATATGGCATTCCGCCTGAATTAATTATTGATTATTTAGCTCTACTCGGTGACTCATCGGACAATATTCCGGGTGTAAAAGGTGTCGGCGAAAAAACGGCCTTAGCTTTATTACAAGGTTTAGGCTCAATGAAAACAATTTATGCCAACCTAGATAAAGTGGCTGAATTAGGATTCCGTGGTGCAAAAAACTTTGCTCCAAAATTAGAAGCAGAAAAAGAAATTGCGGATTTATCTTACTTGTTAGCGACCATCAAAACGGATGTTGAGTTAGATGTCACTCATGATCAGCTTACGTTGCAACCGCAACAACGTGATCAACTAGTTGAATTATTTGGTCGTTATGAATTTAAACGTTGGTTAAATGAAACATTGGATGATACAAATCCTGTGACAAAAATTAACTCAGAAAAGATCCCGAATAATTACCAAGCTACCTCATCTATCAGTTCACAAGCGGTCACTTCTGAGATAAAAATTGCAAAAGTAACGATTGATCGTACCGCTTATCAATGTGTAAATACTAATGAATTATTCACCGCTTGGCTCAAAAAATTAAACGAATCAAAACTTATTGCAGTAGATACAGAAACAAACAGTTTAGATGCAATGAGTGCAGAGTTGGTTGGGATTTCATTTGCACTTGAAAATGGTGAGGCTTGCTATATTCCATTAACTCATAAAGGCTTAGTAAGCGAACCACAACAAACTGATATGTTTGATGACGTTGAAGAAACAACTAAAACAACAGAAATCTTACTACCAAATCAATTAAATAAGGCAGATTGTTTAGCTCAACTTAAACCAATTTTAGAAAATCCAAACATCAAAAAAATTGGGCAAAATATTAAATATGATCTGACTATCTTTGCACAAAATGGCATTGAGGTGAAAGGTGTTGCCTTTGATACGATGCTAGAGTCTTACACATTAAATAGTACAGGCAGACACAATATGGATGATTTGTCTGATCGCTACTTAAATCATAAGACAATTCCTTTTGAGGAATTAGCTGGCAAAGGAAAAAATCAGAAAACCTTTGATCAAATTGAAATTGAAAAAGCGACTGAATATGCCGCCGAAGATGCGGATATCACAATGAAACTGCATCAAGTTTTATATGCTGAATTAACCAAATCACCTGAACTTCAAAATCTTTTTGAAAAAATGGAAATGCC
>NZ_JARIDQ010000085.1 GCF_029256985.1 Otariodibacter sp.
TTTGAGTGCAACAACCTCAATATCAAATTACTCTGCAATTTGTATTACACTATCCATCATTTTTTTAGAGTTTAAATTCTGCTTTTAATTCATCATAAGAAACTTTCATATAATACCTCTGATTTCATAGAATACGACCTTAAAAAATTACCCCCTTAAATAACAAACGTTAATTACGTACATAAAACAAACTAACTTTATTCGTTGATGGTTGCTAACGCTTGCACCAAGTTTTGATACGCTTGGTATTTTTTCTGATATGTGGAAAAATTCGCTGGATTAGGCTTGATTCTTTTCATTGTGTCGTTTAAGGCTTTAATATGGGAAATATCCTCACCTGCACTTTGCATTGCCATTAATGCAGCTCCTAAACAGCCTGTTTCCTCAACATTTGGAATTTCCAAAACCATTCCCGTTAAATCCGCTAACATTTGCATCCAAACTGGCGATTTAGTTGGTCCGCCTGTAACACGTAATACATTTGCATTAGGGAAACGTTGTTTCATTCGGGTTAAGTGATGCATTAAGCTAAATAGTACCCCTTCATAAATAGCCTGTAATAAATGAGCTTGAGTATGGTGTACTTGCATACCGTAAAAACCGGCTTTCATTCCTAGTTTTGCATTTGAACCATATAAGAATGGAACAAACAATACTGAACTCTCCGCTGGAGGTAAGGATGAAATTTGTTGATTAATTTGTTGGTAATCTAAATTCCATTGTTTGATAAACCATTCTAAGTTACCTGCTGAGGTTGGACTGGCCTCGTGTACTATAAAATGGTTATCCTCTATATAACGACCATACACGAAAGGTAATGATTGATTATCGTCAATCAGTTGAGTAATACCACTTACCACCGACCAAGTACCCAATACAGCATTCAGTGTATTTTCATCATTTAAATTGGCACATCTTGCCGTAGAAACGACATCAAATAATCCACCGACCACAGGTGTACCTTCAGCTAGTCCTGTGAGTTTGGCAGTTTCAGCCTGTATATAGCCTGCAATTTTATTTGATTTGACTATCGGAGGGAGTTTATCCATCACTTCAGGAATCCCTAAAATATCAGCTAAATGCGGATCATATTCCCCTTTTGCCATATTGTATAAATTGGATTCAGAAATATTGGTTTCTTCACAAGATAGTTGATTGGTTAAGCAGAAACGTAGGTAATCGTGAGACATTAAAATCGACCCAATTGCTTCATAACGTTGAGGTTCATTCTCTTTAATCCAACGCAAAATAGAAACTGGATGGCCTGTCCATAATGTTTGGCGAGTGTTCGGATACAACGTGGCTGGAATATTTTCAGCTTGCCAACGTTTTACAATCTCTATTGAACGTTGATCCGAGGATAAAATAGCTCTACCTAGTGGTTGATTTTGTTTATCTAATAAAAATACCCCTTTCCCTTGTGCTGAAATACCAATACCTTTAATATTTGTCGGCTCAACACCACTTTTTTGCACAGTATTTCTTATTACGTCTACACAAACTTGCCATAACTGTGGCATATCACGTTCCGCATAACCTGATTGTTCGCTGATTACCACTACATTTTTACGATCAAAGGCTAGCATTTCACCTGTATTATCAAATAGAGTGGCTTTAATAAAAGTCCCACCACAATCTACGCCTAGGTAGTAATTCATTTTTAATTCCTTTAAATTAAGCATTAGCGGTAAGATTATGCAAAAGTTTTACATAATCTTACCGCTTGTTATTATTCAGCTAATGCATCAATTTGTTTAACTAATGAATCGCCATTTTTTTCAATGAAGGATTTACGAACATCTGCTTCAATAATTGCTTTGAATGGTTTATTATCTACCTCTTCAATAACTTCAACTCCTTCTTTTTTTAATTTATCAATAATACCTTTTTCATTATCAAGATTTAATTGACGTTGATATTTACCAGCTTCTTGAGCACTTTCAACAATAGCTTTTTGTATTTCTGGCGAAAGTGAATCAAATTTTGTTTTATTCATTACAACAATTAGTGGTGTATAACCATGGTTAGTTAAGCTTAAATATTTTTGTACTTCATATAATTTTGCAGACCAGAAAATACCAATTGGTTGTTCTTGAGCATCGACCGCTCTTGTTTCAAGAGCAGTATATAATTCAGAAAGTGGCATTGGTACTGGATTTGCACCAAGTAAACTAAATGCTTCAATATACATTGGATTTTGGTTAGTACGAACTTTTAATCCATTGATATCCTCTGGTTTTGTAACTGGATGCTTAGAATTAGTGAACGAGCGGAATCCAACTTCCCAGAAAGCTAATCCTTTTAAGCCTTGATCTTCTAATTCTTTTAATAGACCTTGTCCGATTTCACCATCTAATACAGCATAAGCATGTTCACGATTTTTGAAGATAAAAGGAATATCTATTACATTTAAATTAGATACTAAACCTGAAAAGTTTGGTGAACCCGACATTTCTAAATCAATAGTTCCACCACGTACTGCACCAATCATTGTTTGAGCATTACCTAATGTACTATCTGGAAAAAGTGTAAGTTTAATTTCATCATTGGTTTTTTCTTTAAGTAACTCATTAAATTTTTTTGCTGCTTGATGTTGTGTATCACTACGAGGTGCTTCATACCCAAAACGTAATGAAGTTGTAGCCATGGCAGTCGCAGATAATAGTGTAAAACTGGTCGCTAAGGTTGCTAATGTTTTTAAATTTAAAATTTTCATAATAATCTCCTTGAATTAAGGTTGTAACCACTTAAGTGGTGTGAGAATTAATGATGGGAAGAATATGAAAGCAAACAGTAATACAACCATCATCAACATATAAGGTGCAATCCCTCGAGCTGCTTTATCAAATGGTAATTTAGACACCCCAACAATCACATTTAATACGTTACCAACTGGGGGAGTAATTAAGCCAATTGAAGTATTTAAAATAAATAAGACACCAAAATAAACAGGATCAATGCCAGCTTCTTCAACAAGTGGCATAAGAACAGGAGTAAGAATCAAAACCGTTGGTGTTAAGTCCATCACCATACCAATGACAAATACTACTGCCATAATGACAATTAATAATAAGGTTGGAGAATCAATTAACGGCTCCAATAATTCGGTTATCATTTGTGGAAGTTCAGCGATAGTAATTAACCATCCTGTTACGTTGGCAGCTGCTACTAATAACATAACAACAGATGTTGTTTTACCTGCTGCAAGAAAAACTTTATATAAATCTTTAAATTTCAATTCACGATAAACAAATAATGAGATAATTAAAGCATAAAATGCAGCAACAGCTCCTGCTTCAGTTGGAGTAAAAATCCCTGAACGGAAACCACCGATAATGATTACAGGAAGTAACAATGCCCAAATACTATTTTTAAATGAAATACAAAGATCTTCTCTTGTTGCTTTAGAGAATGTCATTAAATTTAAACGTTTTGCTTGCCACCACCATAACAACCCTAAACAACATCCCATGAAGACTCCAGGGAAAATACCTGCTAGGAATAATTTTGTGATGGAAACTCCGCTTGCTACACCGAATACAATAAATGGAATAGATGGAGGAATAATTGGAGCAATGATACCCGCTGTACCAATTAATCCAGCAGAACGATCAAGTGGATATCCTGTCGTTTTCATCATCGGTAATAACATGGCAGCCACCGCAGCCGTATCTGCTACAGCAGAACCCGAGAGACTTGCCATAATCATCGCAGCTAAAATTGCCACAAAACCAAGCCCACCACGTTTATGACCAACTAATTTCATTGGTAAATCAATAATACGTTTTGACAGCCCTCCTTCATTCATGATTTCACCAGCTAATACAAAGAAAGGTATTGCAAGTAAAGAGAAGCTATCCGCACCACTCACCAATTGTTGGGCTAATATTTGAGAATCAAAGAGATCGAGATGTAGCATTAATGCCACACCACAAACTAAAAGTGCAAAAGCAACAGGGATACCTAAAAGAATTGCACCAAGTAATACTGAAATAAAAATAACAACGGTCATTGGCTTACTCCTTTAATGCCTACACGAATAGCTGCAACAATTCGAATTAAGACTAAGATTGCAATAAAGCTACCAGACACAAGACTTGCTAAATAAGTTATTGCTGTTGGAATCTCTGAAATAGGAGAAAGGTTATGTAAATTGAGCTGAAATTGCACCCAACTACCATCAATGATTAAATAGCAACAAAAAAGAATCATTGCGTCTGTAACAACACCTAACCAGTGCTTTTTAATTGCTGATAAATGCTGAGTTAAAATAGACACGCTCACGTGTTGATTTTCATTGAATGCCAAGATTGCCCCAAGAAAAGTTAGCCACACAAAAAGATAACGAGAAACTTCTTCGGTAACATTGATACTGCTATTAAAGCCATAACGTAAAACAACATTAAGGAAAACAAGAATAGACATCGTGGCAAGAATAACAATTATGAATATTTCTAGAATCTTACTAACAGAATGAATAATTCTTTCCATAATGCGTTACTCCAATTCACTCATTGTAATTTTGACAACAATTTTTTTAAGTTTGCTATAGGTAATATTAATACTCAAAGGACAATGAATATCTTCTGCAAAAAATACAGCAAAATTACCCGCTTTTTCTGATTCATCGGATATGTCTGAATAAAATAGAATATTTGGATTAGGAGCATAAATAAGAACGCCTTTTATTTCATAACGTCCTATTGGTAATGAATCAAAATCTATTTCTTTTAAATAAGTAAAAGCTGTTTGAATTTCTGCTGGATAACGATTCAAATTGACTGAGGGAATATGATTGAAAAACATAGATGCTCCTTTTACTGGGCTTTGTGAGTAAGAAAGAAATTACAAAACTTTTAAGTAATCTCACCGCTTGTAATTTCTTCCTCAAGCTATTTATTAGAAACTCACTAAAGTGATTTTAATTTTTCCCAAACAGAATCATCTACAGTAATACCATTGGCTCTATTATCTGTTTGAACTTTAGGAAATTTATGACCCGGTAAACGTATCGCAACATCAGGATCAGCTCGCTCTGCTGTTTTGACATACTCAATAATCTTACTAAGTTTTTCCTCTTTTGTTTTACCATCAATTAATCTATCGACCTCAATCGCAATAAAAATTTGTGATACACAATATTCATCATCTTTTTCTTCTGAAACTTCAGCAGTAGATAATCCATTAGAAAGTAATGTTGCGATCATATCTAATACAATAGATAAACCAGATCCTTTCCAGAACCCCATAGGTAATAAACGATGATTTTTCTCAACAGTACCAGGATCTCGAGTTAAGTTTCCTTCATCATCAAACCCTGCATCTACCACTGTTTGACGACCAGCAAGACGATGAACTTCCAACATACCGTAGGAATACATTGAACAAGACATATCAACCATTGTGATTGGGGATGAAGGGATTGCGATAATTAATGGATTAGTACCAATACGAGGTTCTTTTGCACCCCAAGGCGGGACAGCTGCAATCGAATTAGTCCAACAAATACCGATATAACCTTTCTCTGCTGCTTGCCAGCCATATCCACCACCACGCATCCAGTGGTTAGCATTTTTTAGTGCAACAACTCCGATGCCAAATTCATCAGCAATTTGCATTGCTCTATCCATCATTTTTTTAGCAGTTAGATTACCTATTGCTTGATGAGCATCCCATTGTTCAATTGCACCAAGAGAAAGTACTTTTGTTGGCTCAGCCTCTGGAACAATATGCCCTTTTTCAAGTTGTGAGATGAAGCGAGGAAAACGGTTTATACCGTGAGAGTAAACACCATATTCCGTTGTATCGGCAAACATCGTTGCACATTCTTCAGCTAAATCTTCTCTAACATTTCGAGCTAATAAGACACGTTTAAATTCTTCTTTTAATTCATTATAAGAGACTTTCATTTAATACCTCTAATTTCATATAGTAAAATACTATTTCAAAAACTACGCTCTTGGACAAAAAATGTCAATTAAATGTAAAAAATAAAAACTCTTTGTAATCAATATGTTATTTGTAAATTTTTTGTTTTGTGAGGTAGATCTCACTTTTTAATAATTAGATTTCACAATATGAAATGACTATAATATGAATGAAATTTAACGAGTATTAGACTAAATAAAATAGGAATAAATAATGGCTGAAGGAAAAAATAGCGGAAATCAAAGTCTTATTCGAGGTTTACAATTACTTGATATTTTAAGTAATTTTCCTAATGGTTGTCCTCTATCTAAGCTAACTAAAATTTCATCATTAAATAAAAGTACTGTTCATAGATTACTACAAGGATTACAAAGTGAAGGATTTATCAAGCCGACAAACTCAACTGGTAGTTATCGACTAACAACAAAATGCCTTAGTTTAGGACAAAAAACACTCTCTTCAATGAATATCATCCATATTGCATCTCCTCATCTAGAAAATCTAAATCTTATTTTGGGTGAAACAATTAATTTTTCCCAACGAGAAGGTGATCACTCCATTATGATTTATAAACTAGAACCAACCAATGGAATGATGAAAACAAGGGCATATATAGGCCAACAAATGGAGTTATATTGTTCTGCCATGGGAAAACTATTTTTGGCACATGAAGCTAATAAAAATTATCTCGATAAATATTGGTTAGAAAAAAAGGAAATTATAAAATCCCTAACGAACAATACGATTACGATCGTAGAGAATATGAAAATAGAATTAGAGGATGTGCTTAGAACTGGATTTGCAATGGATAGAGAAGAGAATGAAATAGGTGTTGTCTGTATCGCTTGTCCAATCTTTGATCTTAATAATTCAGTAAATTATGCAATTTCTGTTTCTACTTCGATACATAGATTAAATCAAATAGGAAAAACAACAATATTGACTGAACTAAAAAAGACTTCACAAGCTATTTCTGAAGAACTTGGCTGGCAACCTCATAAGAAAGAACATGAAAAAAAACAAATGGTGGGATAACCCACCATTCTAGTGAAAATTACCAATATTTTTCAATTTCTGCACGAATAGCATTAGCAGTTTCTTTACCTTTATCCCCAACTAAGGCTCGACCTGCAATAAATACTTTGGCTTTTCTGATTTCTTTAAATAGATGAATATCTTCTGGAATAATGCCCCCAGTAATAGATAATTCAAGACCAATATCTTCAAGACGTTTCATTTTCTCAATATCTTCTGCTGTCCAACCTTTTCCTGCTAATTCAGCATCACGGGAACGATGGTAAATAGCTTGTTTAACGCCTAAATCCACCCATTCTTTAGCATCTTCAAATGTCCAATTTCCATAAATCTCAATTTGAATCTCTTTTTTTACTTTAAGATCTGGGTTAGCTACATTAAAATCATCAGCAACTTTCTTACAAGCAGCTTTTGTAGCAGGATGTGCTGCAGCAGAAACGGTTAACCAATCTGCACCTGCTTCAAATGCCATTTTTGCTAAAATTGCACCACCATCAGTTGTTTTTAAATCACAGACAATAATATGGTTTGGATGTAAAGCCCTAAGCGTTTTAACTGCTTTCATTCCTTCAGCACAAGCTAGGATGGTACCAATTTCAATAATTTCAACAACATCTTCTGCTTGTTTAGCATCGGCAACTGCTTTTTCTAGACTTAATGAATCTAGTGCAATTTGAAGTAAAGGTTTTGACATAATACTATTCCTCATTATTCAATAAATATTAAGCATTCAATGCAGCGTCAATCACCGCATAAACATCTTCTTTAGATTGGCAACGACGTACTTTATCTAAATCTACACCAGTATCACTATCAGGATCATCCAATACTTGAGTTATTTCCATTAAACCTTGCATATGCTGATCTGAATCACTTCCTGCTAAAGTTAATAAAACATCGACAGGATCATCTTCACCATCAAAATACACTGGTTTTGCTAAAGTAACTAATGCAAAGGCTGTTTTATTAACACCTTCTTCTGGGCGAGAATGAGGCATTGCTAAACCCGGAGCTAATATAATGTATGGCCCTAACTCCTTAATATGCTTAATAATACTATCATAATAACGAGGTTCAATTGCGCCTGACTCAATAAGCATATCCGTACCAATTTTAATTGCTTCTTCCCAGCTATTAGCTGATTGATGTAATTTAATAGAATTATTTTCTATAAGTGATTGTTTTAAATTCATAATAATGTCCTATTACTTAATGTTACAAGCGGTCAGTTCTGCAATACTTTTTACATATTGTGACCGCTTTTATGACTTTTATTTTCTTATTCTTTTTGATGTTTATTAATTAACTCAATCAATTCATTACCGAAAGAGTTTGGGTTCAACATATTTTTAACACCCAAAACAGATTTACCTTCGCCAACTTCTATTTCATTCGCTAAATGTTTAGATGCAACAATAATATCTATCTCACTAAGTTTTCCTTTATAATCTGTCACAGCACAAGAATCCATAATATTAGGAATACCCTTTTTATCTAAGTAACCTTTAATTTTCATTTTCATCATCATTGATGAACCTTGGCCAGAACCACATACTGCAAGGATACGAATTGGTTTAACATCATCTTGTTGTATCACACCTTCATCTTGAACAGATGCTACTGTTTCATCTTCTTCATCTAAACCGTAACCATCCATTTGCTCAAGGGTTTTACCCGCAGCTTTTGCAGCCGCTTCATCAGCTCGTAATTTTTTAGATGCAAAGCCCATATAAACAACGGCTAATGCAAGGATAATGAAAAAGAATCCTGGTACACTTACAATACCTTGTAAAATAGGAGGGAAGAATAGCGCCCAGTCAGCCATTCCCATCCAACCATTAAAAGTTGTACCTTGGCTTTCTAATAATTGAATTACCCATGCAGAGCCAAGCACTTCAATCATTCCCATTACTAAACAGATTTTTATAACAGCTTTCCAACCACCAAATTGGTTTGCAAACACACCAACAGTTGCATTGGAGAAGAACATTGGTATAAATCCTGGGATGATAAGAATTGGTGCATCAAATCCTAATAAGATACCGACTGCGATAAATTGACCAATTGCACCCCACATAAAACCAAACACCATCGCATTTGGAGAGAATGCATAGATTGCCGCACAATCAATTGCTAAAACAGAATTTGGAATAACTCGTTCTGAAATTCCTTTAAATGCTTCAGAAAGTTCAGCAACAAACATACGTACACCTGTTACAATTACTTGTATTGCTACCGCAAATTTAAGCCCCATTTCAAGAATATACATAAACCAGTTTGTGCTACCAGCCATTTCTTGCAAATTATCTAAACCAAATGAAAGTAAGATAATACCGAAGAAAACAGTCATAACTAGTGCTGTTGCAGAAATACTATCGTGAAAAATATGTAACCATTTTGGTAGATTCATTTTATCTACCGAATCATTTTTATCTCCAAGTTTTGGTGCTAATTGAACAGCAATCCAAGAAGCAATTTGTTGTTGGTGACCAATTGAGAAACCTGCTCCACCTGTTACTGCCTGAGTTGGTTTGTACATAATATTTGAAGAGATGCCCCAATAAAGCGCCATTAATACTGCCGTATAAATAATTGTTTCCCACATTGATGCACCAATAATCATATAGAAAACAGCAATCAACCCTGCTTGTTGGAACATAATATGCCCTGTAAGCATAATTGTGCGAATACCAGTAAAGCGTCTAAATACAACCAACAAAATATTTAAAGCTAATGCAAGAATAACAGCATATCCCACCCAACTATAATTATCTGCCATTGTTTGAATAGTTGCTTGCATGCTCGTATAAGGATCAATAACAGCTCCTGTTAAATGATGAAATTTTGATAAGTTATCAATAATCGGCTTAAATCCACTCACTAATACACCTGAACCGATTTGAACCATCATAAAACCTACAATAGTCTTAATTGTTCCTTTAATTATCGTTGTTGTATCTTTTTTTAATAAGATATAACCAATACAAGCCACAATACCAAGTAAGAAAGGAGCTTTAGATAGCACTTGTGCATTAAAGCCTAAAAATAGATTATAGAGTGTTTCCATAAGGACCTCTGTTGTTGAACGGTTTATTAATATGAAATATTTCACAAGAGAATAAAATTTGGTTGGGCGAAATTTTTAGCCGTGCAAATAATATCAACTAAAAAAGATTAAAAAAGATTATTTTTGATTATTTGTGACACTCTTCACACTTTTATATTAAATTGTATATTTTTTACTCTAAAAATATAATTTATTATAATTATAAAATAGTTATTACATATAAAATTCAAAACAAATCTAAAAAATAAAGATAAAATAAAAATTAGATACAGATCACAAATTATTACAAAAATTGTTTTACAATTATAAATGATTGTGTATGATTTATTTTGATTATTATTTTTATTAAATTGTCAGGAGTTAACAATGAGTAAAGTTTCAGAAATCACACGAGAAAGTTGGATCCTTTCTACATTTCCAGAGTGGGGTACATGGTTAAATGAGGAAATTGAAGAAGAAGTTGTTCCAGCCAATAATGTTGCTATGTGGTGGTTAGGTTGTGTTGGATTATGGGTAAAAACCCCACAATCAGCTAATCTTTGTATTGATTTGTGGTGTGGACGTGGTAAAGCGACTAAAAAAGTAAAAGATATGGTACGTGGACACCAGATGGCAAATATGGCTGGTGTACGTAAATTACAACCTAATCTAAGAAATTCGGTTGGTGTATTAGATCCATTTGCAATCAATGAGGTAGATGCAATTGTTGCAACGCACTATCACAACGATCATATTGATGTAAATGTTGCAGCTGCTGTCATTAATAATCCAAAATTAGATCACGTTAAATTTATCGGCCCACAATATTGCGTTGATATGTGGACTAAATGGGGTGTACCAGTAGAACGTTGTGTAGTCGTTAAGCCTGGTGATTCTGTGAAAATTAAAGACTTAGAATTGATCGCATTAGATTCTTTTGATAGAACATGTTTAGTAACATTGCCAGCACGAGGTGCTGAAGAAAATGGTGGAGAGTTGGCTGGAATTTGTCCAAGTGATGAGGAAATGGGATTAAAAGCAGTAAATTACTTAATTAAAACACCAGGTGGTAATATCTACCATTCAGGCGATTCTCATTACTCAATTTACTATGCAAAACACGGAAAAGATTACGATATTGATGTTGCATTGGGTAGCTATGGTGAAAATCCAGTAGGTATCGCAGATAAAATGACTTCTGTTGATATTCTTCGTATGGCCGAATGTTTAAGAGCGAAAGTCGTTATTCCTGTTCATCACGATATTTGGACTAACTTTATGGCAAGTACCAATGAAATTCTTGAATTATATCGCATGCGTAAAGATCGTTTGCAATACAAATTTCATCCATTTATTTGGGAAGTTGGTGGTAAATATATTTATCCAAGAGATAAAGATTTAATTGAATACCATCATCCTCGTGGATTTGATGACTGTTTTGAACAAGAACCAAACGTGCCATTCAAATCTATCCTTTAATATCAACATTCCCTCTCGAAATAATAGAGGGAATATTCCATCTGTTCATTATTTAATTTAGAATGCATAAACAAGGAGCAAATAATGAACGAAAATTATCGCCACAGGCAATTACTCAATTTATTAGATGAACATAAAGTACTCTCTACAACTGAAATCATTAAGTTATTAAATATTTCACCTGCAACTGCTCGTAGGGATATCACTAAATTAAATGATCAAGGTAGATTGCGTAAAGTCAGAAATGGTGCTGAATCAATAAAAAATAGTTACTCATTTAAAATACACGACAGTGGGTATATTAGTAATATTGCAGAAAAACAGCGAATAGCAGAAGCAGCCTCAAAACTTTGTCAAGATGGCGAAAGTATTGTTCTTACATGTGGCTCCACTATGTTAATGCTTGGTAGCCATTTATGTGGGCGAAAATTACAAATTATTACGAATTTCTTACCGCTTGCAAATCATCTTATCGAAAATGACCACGACGATGTTGTTATTATGGGTGGACAATATCATAAAAATAAAGCCGTTACGCTATCACTGAGTTCTCAAAATGAATCAATGTATGCTGCAAATACAATGTTCACTAGTGGAAAAGGTATCACTACGGATGGTTTATATAAAACAGATATGGTTATTGCAAATTCTGAACAACGGATTTTACCAAAAGTAAATAAATTAGTTGTTTTACTTGATAGCTCTAAATTAGGGCAACAAGTTGGAATGCTATTTAGTCGTTTGGACAATATAGATATTCTTATTACTGATAAAAAAGCAGATCCTATTATTATTCAAGAACTTAGAGATAAAGGATTAGAAATTATTTTGGCATAAAGGAGAGCTTTTAAAAAGCTCATTCTTAATACTCGTTATCAATCAGCAGGAGTTACTTGTGAGAAAGCATAAATTAGGCATTTATGAAAAAGCCTTACCCAAAAATATCAGTTGGCAAGATCGTCTGTCTATTGCTAAAACGTGTGGATTTGATTTTGTAGAAATGTCTATCGATGAAACTGATGAGCGTTTAGCCCGTTTAGATTGGAGCAAAAAAGAACGATTAAATTTAGTCAAAGCAATTGTAAATACTGGAATAACTATACCATCCATTTGTTTATCAGGTCATCGCCGTTATCCTTTTGGTAGCCATGATCAAGAAACTCGCCAAAAAGCTTACGAAGTAATGGAAAAAGCGATCCAATTAGCTGTTGATTTAGGTGTAAGAACTATTCAATTAGCCGGATATGATGTCTATTACGAAGAACAAGATGAAGGAACACTTAAACGTTTCCAAGAAGGGTTAGAATGGGCTGTAGAATTGGCTGCAAGTAATCAAGTAACGCTTGCTGTAGAAATTATGGATACAAAGTTCATGAGTTCCATCACTCGTTGGAAAAAGTGGGATGATCTCATTAAATCACCATGGTTCACCGTTTATCCAGATCTTGGTAACTTATCCGCTTGGAACGATAACGTAGCAGAAGAGTTAAGATTAGGTATTGATAAGATTTCAGCTATTCACTTAAAAGATACCTATAAGGTTACAGAAACATGTAAAGGGCAATTCCGTGATGTTCCATTTGGTGAGGGATGTGTCAATTTTGTCGCATGTTTTAAGACTTTAGCTGAATTAAATTATCGTGGTGCATTCTTAATAGAAATGTGGACAGAAAAATCTGAAGAGCCAATTGCAGAAATTATCAATGCTCGTCGTTGGATTGAACAAAAAATGAAAGAAGGAAATTTTCCATGTTAAAAGAATTAAGAGAAAAAGTACTAAAAGCTAATTTAGAGTTACCTAAATATAAATTAGTCACATTTACCTGGGGAAACGTGAGTGAAATTGATCGTGAATCAGGCTTAGTTGCAATAAAACCATCAGGAGTGGATTACGACACAATGACAGCTGATGATATTGTTATTGTTGATTTAAATGGAAAAAAAGTATGGGGTGATAAAAAACCATCTTCCGATACAGATACTCACTTAGAGCTTTATCGTCAATTTACGGATATTGGTGGAATCGTTCATACACATGCTCGTCACACAACAGCTTGGGCACAAACTGGCGAAGATATTATTGCATTAGGTACAACCCATGCAGATTATTTCTATGGTCCTATTCCTTGTACTCGAAAAATGACTCCTGAAGAAATTGCAGGAGATTATGAATTAGAAACAGGTAAAGTTATCGTTGAAACCTTCCGAAATAGAAAGATCGACCCAAATATGATGCCTGGAGTAATTGTACATTCTCATGGCCCTTTTAGTTGGGGTAAAGATGCATTTGATGCAGTACATAATGCCGTTGTAATGGAAGAAGTTTCATATATGAATCTATTTAGTAAATTAATACGTCCAAATTTACAACCTATGCAACAAGAATTGCTAGATAAGCATTACTTACGTAAACATGGTAAAAATGCTTATTACGGACAGTAATATTACATTCAGACAATTAAAATAAAGATGATTGTAATCCACATCACTAAAATAAAACTATAATCATCTTTATTAACTTCATTTTTCTATAATCACGCCACTTCTTCAAATTAGGTATAACAGATAAAAGTATGGAAGAAACTATACATTTTGTCACAATTCATAGATATAGCACAATAATTAGATTCGCCCATTGTCTACTATGCACATCTCTAGCAACGTAATACTGTAATAGTTAATACTACCTTGCTGAGTAAAATTATGACTTAAACACAATTACTGTCTATTTTTACCTAAAATATTAGTAGTTATTAATTTAGCAAGTTCCCCATAGATCATAATCATCTGCATGAGTAATATTTACGCTAATTATTTGCCCCACTGAAATTGGATGATTTGAAACGTTATCAATGTAAACTAATCCATCTATTTCTGGAGCA
>NZ_JARIDQ010000087.1 GCF_029256985.1 Otariodibacter sp.
CCTTTTGCATTACCTAATAATCCCACTGCTTTTTTACGCATAGCATAAATTTTTTCGATAGAGGTGAGATCGTTGCAAAGTTGATAGCCAATCAAACCGCTTGTCCCTTCCACAATTTTTTGATCCAATATTTGGCAAAGATTGTTAATCAAATGCTCGTTTTGCTCTGCGTCGTTTGAGGCAAATTCAACAATATTGATGCCTAAAATTGGATTATTTTCATCTTCTGTCAAAAGGTCCGATACTGAATGCCAGATAATATCTTGCTTAGCTAAATTGAGTACTTTTGAGTCCACTGTTTCAACCGACAAGGCTTTCGCTTCTAACATAAAAGGGGCGGAGCGTAGTGCTGCATCGAAGGAGTTATATTTCACATTAATTAATGTGCGATATTTTGGAATCGATAACAGATTCAATTTAGCTTCGCAAATAAAGGCTAGAGAACCTTCAGAACCCGTTAAAATTCGAGTGAGATTAAATTCCGTTTCATCATCATTAAAGACATTTTTTAAATCGTAGCCCGTCAAAAAGCGATTTAATTGTGGTAATTCTTTTAAAACCGTTGGACGTAGTTGCTGACAACGTTCAAAAACCTTACGGTGTAAATGTTTACCATTATTGGATAAATTAAGTGAATCAAGATTTGCAGAAAAGTTGTTGGATCTTACCGCTTCTGTTTTTAGTATTTCACCATTGATTAGCACGGATTTTAATGCCAACACGTGATCAGAGGTTTTTCCATATTGTAGAGAACCTTGCCCAGAGGCATCTGTGTTGATCATTCCTCCTAGTGTTGCTCGGTTACTGGTAGAGAGTTCTGGAGAGAAAAATAATCCGTGCGGTTTGAGGTATTGATTTAGCTGATCTTTAACCACTCCTGCCTGCACTCGTACCCAATGTTCTTTTATGTTGAGTTCTAAAATTTGGTTCATATGACGGGATAAATCGACAATAATATTATTATTGAGTGATTGTCCATTTGTGCCTGTTCCACCACCTCTAGGTGTAAAGGTTAAAGATTGAAACACTGGTTTTTGCGCCAGTTTAGTCAAAATGACAACATCAGCTACTGATTTTGGAAATAAAATTGCTTGAGGTAATTGTTGGTAAACACTGTTATCTGTTGCAAGTGATAAGCGATCTGCATAATTAGATGCAATATCACCAGAGAAGCGCTGTTGCGTTAAAGCTTCCAGAAAATCTTTAACGGTTGAATTAAGTTTTGGTACATTGGCTAGGCGAGGGATCATAGTTATTTTTATCATTAAAATAATTTGCTGAAATATTAGCAAGATTTCAGATGAGATTTAAGCCTATAACAAAGATTTACTGTATAAATTGTGAAAAAATTAGTTTGTGCGTATAATTAGGTTTAGTTTTACAGAAATATTATATAATGTGTAAACTATAAACCTTTTCATATCAAAGATGGTTGTTTATTTTTTGCTAGTAAAACAATTTTATTTTTGGTAGATTATTGTAAATAAGTGGGAACATACTTGAAATTAGTGTTTTTACCCTTATATGTTGCTAGAAGCAATTGGATTATAATACAAATTTGATTATCTAGTATAATTAATAGTTGTTACTTATTTTCCATGATATAAATCATTTATGAGGTTATGATTTATATTAATTGCTTAAAAAATAGTCTTTTAAGGAGTGTATTACACTTTTTTACAAAAGTTCCATTTGCATTAGACTATTTTTTGGTAGAATAGGTTTGAAGTATTGACCTTCTTAGGTTTATTTTTTGTTTAGAAGGCTATTTAACCTCAATACTTGTTAATTATTTATCAGGTGTTGTATAATTTTTATCTCGTAATGACGATAATATGAGGATTATTAAAATGAAAAAATCTTTAATTGCATTAGCGGTTTCTAGTTTAGCTGTTGCTTCAGTACAAGCAGCTCCACAAGCAAATACATTCTATGTTGGTGCTAAAGCAGGTTGGGCATCTTTCCATGATGGTTTAAGTCAATTTGATTCAGCTAAAGATTTCAGAAAAGACATGCAACCAGTAGGTGTTAACCGTAACTCTGTTACTTATGGTATTTTTGGTGGTTATCAAATTACTGATAACTTTGCGGCTGAAATCGGTTATGACTATTTTGGTCGTGCTCGTGGTAATAAGACTTTTGCAGGTGATAATAAAGATAAAATGGCTGCAAAACATTCTGCACATGGGACTCAAATTAGCTTAAAAGCAAGCTATCCAGTTCTTGATGGTTTAGATGTGTACGGCCGTGTTGGTGCTGCATTAGTTCGTTCTGATTATTATTATCAAGACAATATTGCTAAATCAAGCCGTAAAAAAGCACACAACTTTAAAACATCTTTAGTTTTAGGTGGTGGTGTTGAGTATGCAATTACTCCAGAATTAGCTGCTCGTGTTGAATATCAATGGTTAAGCCGTGTAGGTAACTTAGATAAAGCTACACGTAAAGAAGGTTATAACAATTTCCGTTCAGAATATAGCCCAGATATTCACTCTGTAAGTGCTGGTTTATCATATCGTTTTGCACAAGGTCCAGCACCAGTAGCTGAACCTGAAATCGTAACTAAAAACTTTGCATTCAGTTCAGATGTATTATTTGATTTTGGTAAAGCAAGCTTAAGACCTGAATCAGCAGCAGCATTAGACCAAGCAAATAATGAAATCAATAACTTAGGATTAGCATCTCCTGCAATTCAAGTGAGTGGTTATACAGACCGTATTGGTTCAGATGCAGCTAACTTAAAACTTTCACAAAACCGTGCTGAATCAGTAGCTAACTACATGGTATCTAGAGGTGTGAACCCTGCAAACGTAACTGCAGTTGGTTATGGTGAAGCAAACCCAGTGACTGGTAATACTTGTGATGCAGTTCAAGGTCGTAAAGCATTAATCGCTTGTTTAGCACCAGATCGCCGTGTTGAATTACAAGTTCAAGGTTCTAAAGAAGTTGTAATGTAATAACTTTTTAAAGATTAACTTTTAGTAAAATGCCCACATTATGTGGGCATTTTTTTATTGTATAAGATATTTATTTTAAAAGTGATTTCAGATTTTTTTTCATATTATCGATTTGTGATAAATAAATTTGTTTTTGTTCCAATTCATCAATTAAGTAATGGATACTATCTGAAAGTGTAAGTCCCATTTTATTTGATATCTTTGAAAGGCGTTGCCAACTTGCATATTCTAAATCAATAGATTTTTTCTTCGTTGTCTGTACTTCAGCATTAAAAAAACGTTTTCGTTTAGCACGAATTGATTGTCTCATTCTCTTTCGTTGTTCAGCGGTCATTTCTTCTTTTACCCATTGTTCTATTTCTTCGGGCGAATTTTGTAACGTAATGAGAATTTGAACTTTTAATTCAATTAAGCTTGTTTCTGTATGTTTTGTGATATTTATGCCTTCTCTATATTTTTTCAACAAATATTGCCATTTCCAATTACCTTCTTGAACTTCTAATTTTTGATATCGCATATATCCCCCTATAGCTTAAGCAGTATAGCGGAAGGAGCATCTTTATTAAAGGTATAGAACTTGATTATTATTGATGGAAATTTATGAGATTAATTGATCCATTAATGAATATTCGCAGTGAGATAGGTATAATGTGAAAAATTTTATTTTGAGGATTTTTTGTGCAGATATCTCCTTTAGCGTGGCAATCTTTAATTCTTGATTATCCTTTTTCTTTAACAGAGAAAGCGGTAACTTTCTTTGATTTTCAATCAAAAGCTCAACAGGCAATTGAGCAATTTATTTCGAATGATAATGGTTCTTTATTGGTACTAAAAACAGAAACATTACCTGAGTTTTTATTAGAGATTCAAGCGAAACTATCGCAAACAACCAGTAAAACAATTTTAAAAACAGATTTTAATCGTAATAGTGTATTTGGGTATAGCGTTTTCTTGGAAAAAGATAATAAGATAGAAAACATTGAAGGAGCGCTACAACAAGCGAATGAAGGGGTTCTTATTCTTGATATTCATACATTATTATTAGATGTTGCTCAATGGGATAAATTAAAACAAGCGTTATTATTTGGCTTTTACGAACCTATTTCAGCCAATGCTTTGCCGATCTCTCAATCAATGATTCAATCCCAGTTTAAATTGGTATTAGTCGGTAGTCGAGAAGATATTGCAACATTAGCAACTTATGATGAAACGCTTTATCAATTTGCTCAATATGCGGAAATAGACACTTATCTTCGACTTAATCATGATAATACTCAACAGTGGGGTGATTATGTTCAATCTGTAACAAAATCTTTAATTGGCAAGTCCTTTTCATCAAAAGGGCTTAATCAACTTTTAAGCTATTATATGCGTGAAAGTGAAAGCCAAGAGCTTGTTTCGATTTCTCCCACATTACTGAATAAATATCTCGTTGGACTAGCTCAATTTTTTTATAATCAAACAGAGTTTGATGAAGTTACTCCTTATTTTGAGTATTTAGAAGAGCAGGCTGCTTCTTTTAATGAATTTACCACTCAAGATATTTTGAATCATCAACTACGTATCGAAACAGAAGGCGAAGCTGTTGGACAAATCAATGGACTATCTGTAGTTGAGTTTGAAGGCGTGCCTTTTGCTTTTGGGGAACCATTAAGAATTAGCTGTAATGTGCAATATGGTGAAGGTGAAATTCACGATATTGAGCGAAAAGTAGAACTTGGTGGTAATATTCATTCAAAAGGGATTTTACTTGCTCAATCCTGTTTAGCACACCTATTGGAATTACCCACTCAACTCCCTTTTTCGGCATCTTTGGCCTTTGAGCAGTCCTATGGAGAGATTGATGGGGATAGCTCATCCTTAGCCATTTTCTGTGCGTTAATTAGTGCATTATCAGACTTGCCTTTACCTCAATCAATTGCAGTCACTGGTGCTATCGATCAGTTTGGTAATGTGTTAAGTGTTGGAGGAGTCAATCAAAAAATTGAAGGGTTTTTCAAGATTTGCCAAGTACGAGGTTTAACAGGAAAACAAGGGGTTGTTATCCCAGATGTATGTATTAAACACTTGAGTTTAAAGTCTGAAGTATTAACTGCAATAAAAAGCCAGCAATTTTTTATTTGGGCTGTTTCAGATGTTTTTGAGGCTGTAGAGATTTTATTGCAACAGCATTTCTATGATAAAGATCTACCAGAAAACAGTAAGGAATCATCTATATTTAGCCTGATTCATGAAAAATTTGATGAACATTCCAATACATCAGAAACAAGCGGTTCTTTTCTTACTAAGTTTTGCAAATTTTACAGTAAACTGATCCGATAAGTCAGCTTACAACTGTTCGCTTTTTAAAAAATCTGTTATTATATGTACTAAACAAATTGCTAGATACAGCATATTTCAGCTATTTTTATAGGAAAAAAACATGAACAGTTGTAAACCAAATATTAAATCAAGTTATGATTATCAAGATCTTCTAGCCTCTGGCCGAGGAGAACTTTTTGGCGCTGAAGGACCTCAATTACCAGCACCATCAATGTTAATGATAGATAGAATTACCAAAATTAATGATACAGAAGGATTATTTAAAAAAGGCTATATTGAAGCAGAATTAGATGTTCATGCTGATTTACCGTTCTTTGGTTGTCATTTTATTGGTGATCCAGTAATGCCGGGATGTTTAGGATTAGATGCTATGTGGCAGCTTGTTGGCTTTTTCCTTGGCTGGATTGGTGGCAAAGGTAAAGGACGTGCATTAGGTGTAGGTGAAGTTAAATTTACGGGTCAGATTCTACCTACTTCTAAAAAAGTAATTTATCGTATTAATATGAAGCGAGTTATTAATCGCAAGCTTGTAATGGGTGTTGCAGATGGCGAAGTTGAAGTAGATGGTCGTATTATTTATACCGCTACGGATCTGAAAGTTGGATTATTTCAAGATACGACTGCATTCTAAGTACAGTTTTCTAAAAGTGTATTTTATTTTGCGATACGTATCGTAGAATTGTTTGTTTTATATTTACAAAAATACTGTTCAGTTTAATATTTTCCCCAATAAATAACGGGGAAGATATATGTATCGTGCTTTTACGCTGATTGAGCTATTGACAGTACTCTCGATCACTTTTATCTCTATTTATTTCCTTTCCCCCATTATTTATCGTTTACAAGATCAGATTATTTTATCTAGTGAGATAGAAAATATAAGATCTTTCTTTTATCAGATTCAATCTAAAGCAAGATATACCAAACAAAATTACTCAGTGAGTATTAAACAAAATCAACATGATTTTTGTATTATTGCTATTCAGAAAACAGATAGAAAGTTTAATAAATGTAACTGTTTTTCAATTAACTCTTGTAATATTCAATCTGAATATTTTATTTATCATAATATATCGGATAATATCGCACTAAAAAGTAATGGAATATATCCAAAACCATTTCTTAGCATTGATGGAAAATCAGGTAAATTAGAATCTAAATGTTTAGGAATACAAAAAAATAATAATGATAAAATTTTGCAATTTGATCAGAATGGGTTAATTAATGTTATTCAAAAAAAGAAGCGTAGTCAATGTAGTTAATATAGATAAACCTGCTTTTAGTATGGTGGAAATACTTATTTCTTTGGCTATTGGTACATTATTAATTTTTTCTTTATCAAAATTTTATAGTAATATTTATATTCAATATTTAAAAAAGAATGAGTTATTAAATATTCAAAAGCAAACTCATCAATTACTTGATTATTTTCAACAACACTTACAACATATTGGCTATCAAGGGCTATTTAGAGAGAAGAGTAATTATTCTCTATTTACAGACAATGGTAAGCCTTACTCCTTAAATTCACCAGATTGTCTAATATTTTTATATGATTTAGATGGTGATGGTTGTATTGGGCATAGATATAAGAAGAGGAGTTGTACAACAAAAGTAAAGAATAAAACTAAGGATATCAGCAAAGAGATCTTTGGTTTCAAATTAAAGGCAAAATCAATCTACATTTTTGAAGACGATTCTATGAAAAATTGTAGAAAAGATAAATGTAAGCAATTACTTGCTAACTGTCATAAAGGAAAATGGCGTAAATTGACTGCTTTATCTGATTATGCTGTAGAAAAATTAGCTTTTAATTGGGTAGATGAAGGAAAATTAATGAAAACAGAACTTGCAATACAGTCTAAAAAATATAAAAACATTAGATATAGTGCGGTAATATATAGCTATATTTTTAATCATATCAATCCATAATATGCAATACAGAGCAAATGTGCTGTTTATTTCATTGTTTATGATAATGGGAATTATGCTATTTATATTTTTATCCTATGATTCATTCTTAATCAAAGATAGAAAAAGATTAGCCGATTATCATCATTATCTAAATGATAAGATTAATTTATTAATGATAATAGCAGATGATTATGATGTGATGTGTCGCTCATCTAAACAACCTAAAAATCATATTGAATTTGATTATATTAAATATGAATTTAACTGTACTTTTAAAAGTATATTTATTAAACCTAAACCCACAAAAAGTAAATATATTCAGACAAATAATATCAACGAGTGGTTAGATCTAACAACCTATCAAGAGCATATATATTATTTTTCTTCATTATCGGAACTACCTAATAGCTCAATAACCAATCCACAAATAGCTATTGCAACAAATGAAATAGATGAAAAACTTACAAAGAATTTTTATGGCATCATTATTACAGAGTACTTTTTTGATATTACAGGCAAGAAAATATATGGAGTAATTTATTCTTCTTATGATAATGCAAGAAAAGAGCGTAACTTAAGTTATAAAAGGAAAGTTGTCGATAATATCGAACAAAAATTATCTACTTGGTATTATTTATCTCAATCCAAAAATATTTTATCCAATGAAGAGTAAAATAAAAACACAAAGTAAACTAAAAATACACAGTAGAATAACAGCACAAAGTAGCTTGAGTATTCTTATCGCAATAAATGTATTCGTTATCTTAACGTTAGGTTATATGCACTGGGAGTCGTTATATAACCAAAAAACGATGTTGGTATTTCAAAAACAGCAAGCCTTACAAATTGCAGAAAACCAAATCAGTAGGTTAATGTCGGGCAGAGAGTGTGAGCAAAATATTAATCAAAATGATGTTTCTTTTACTATCATTTGCTCTCCTCAAAAAATCAAAGTTAATTTTCCTTTGGGAGAGGTAATAATTCAGACTAATTAATAGATTCTTGCTAGTGAAATGGATAAAATAATTTCACTACAAGAGGGTGCTACAATGCTTAACGTCTATTATTCAAACAAACTTACTCACCAAAAAGATATTTTAATTCAAATATTAAAGAATGATCCCAATCCCAATCCATTTGAACCTGAGATAATTTTGGTGCAAAGTGTTGGAATGTCGCAATGGTTACAGTTACAAATTGCTAATGAATTGAGTATTGCTGGAAATATTGAATTTCCTTACCCTACCAGTTTCCTTTGGCAACAGTACCGCTTATTGTTTCCAGATTTACCTAAAGAGAATATCTTTGCTCCTCGTATTTTAGTTTGGCGATTGATGGCATTAATCCCTGAATTTATTGATAAACCAGAGTTCCTACCTCTTCAACGATATTTACAGCAACAAGATCAACTAAAACTTTATCAACTGGCGATAAAAATTGCTGCACTCTTTGACCAATACTTAGTTTATCGTTCTCACTGGTTGATCCATTGGGAAGAAGGAGACTTAGAATCGGTCTTCAATGAAATCAAGCAGCGTACATCAAGTAGAGAAAACTATGAAGAAGACATTTGGGTCAATATTCAATGGCAAAGCATTCTGTGGAATGCAGTCGTGGACGAACTCAAACAAGAAACAGATGAAGCTGTTTTTTCAACCTCGCATCGTGCTTACTTGCAACAACGCTATTTTGAAAAGCTCGATAATCTCACTCAAGCAGAAAAAAATAAATTACCTAAACGTATTTTCATTTTTGGGATTTCTTCATTACCGCCCTCTCAACTTGCAGTCTTAGAAAAATTAAGTGAGCATTGCCGAATACATCTCTTTTTTACCATGCCCACCAATAAATTTTGGGGAGATGTGATTGAAGATCGTGTCGTGGAAAAATTGGCACTAAAATCACATTTGCCTGAATTAAAAAAACTCGATTTATTAGATTATCAAGGCAATCCGTTATTAACGACTTGGGGCAAGCAAGGCAAAGAGTTTTTAAACTTATTACTTGAACAAGATATTCAAGGCTATGATTTTTTCTACGATGAAACAGATGAAACAGATGAAACAGATGAAACAGATGAAACAGATGAAACAAAAGAAAAAGACCAAGTTAACTTATTAAACCGGGTGCAACAATCTATTGCAAAACTGGAACACAATTTAAATCGAAAGCAACAATCTATTGCAGAACTGGAACACAATTTAAATCGAAAGCAACACTCTATTACCAAATCGGAACAGGATCTTAAATTTGAATTGTTAGACAATGATCATTCAATTCAAATTCATTCTTGCCACAGTAAAATGCGAGAAGTTGAAGTCTTACACAATCGTTTATTACAAATTTTTGAAGAAAATCCAGAATTGTCCCCGACTGATATTGTGGTGATGTCGCCCGATATTGATAGCTATGCACCTTATATTACCGCTGTGTTTTCTCATTACAAATTTGATAGTAAGAAAAACCTGCCAGATCCTCGTTTTATTCCATTTTCTATTTCTGATCAAAAAATCAGTCACATTAATCCAATTGTTGAAAGTTTTTTAAATCTACTATCGATTAAAGATAGAAAATTCACAGCAGAAGAAGTTTTAGATTTTCTCGATATCCAAGTCATAAGAGAAAAATTCAACTTTAGCGAAGAAGATATTGCGACCTTACGTGATTGGGTTATTCGAGTAGGGATCCGAGCAGGTTTAGAGAAAGATCATCCAGAATGGGAAAATTATAATTCGTGGGAAAATGGACTTAATCGCTTACTACTCGGTGTTAGTTTAAAATCAGAGCATAATGCTTGGCAATCTATTTTGCCATTTGATGAAAGCTATGGATTAGGTGCAGAACTTGTTGGATCGCTTGCAAAATTTATTGAAGATCTGACCGCTTGGGTTGAAGTGCTACAAAGTCCGCAATCTATTGATAGCTGGAAAGACAAGCTCAATCACTTATTACAATCTTTTTATGCTGATGATGTGGAAAATACCGAATCACTGTTGTTATTAAGTCAAACTGTAGAAACCATTACCGATCAAATTAAACAAACACGATTTACCAAAGATATTGATATTGATGTTTTATATCAAGTTTTTGAACAAAGCTTGAATGAAACCCGTAGCCATATTCAATTTTTAGTGGGGAAAGTGAATTTCTGTACAATGTTACCAATGCGAGCAATTCCATTTAAAGTGGTGTGCTTATTGGGAATGAATGAAGGTGAATTTCCTCGCCAGCAAACATTGAATAGTTTTGATTTGATGCAATATGCTCCTCAAAAAGGTGACCGTGCAAAAAGAGATGATGATCGTTACTTATTCCTTGAAGCATTACTTTCAACAGAACAAATTCTCTATATCAGCTATATTGGGCAATCGCTCACTGGTGGCGATAAAAAACCACCATCAATTTTAGTTTCTCAATTGCAAGAGTTTATTGAACAGAATTTACGAGATAGAGATGCTTTCAAAATTTTTGAGCATCCTATGACGGTGTTTAGCCCGAAAAACTTCACTGAAAACAATGTGTCTTATAACAAAGAATGGATTGATGCAAAATATCAAAAAGAGGATAAAAAGTCCGCTCTTTTCCTAAATACATTAGCGAGGGAGAAGGATGATTTACCTGATGAAATTGAAATTAGGGATTTGATTGCTTACCTACAATCACCCATTAAATTTTTCTTCCAATATCATCTCGGTGTGAGATTTGAAGAGCAAGGTGATGTCATTCCAGAATCGGAACATTTTGAATTGTCCTATTTAGAGGAATATTTATTATTGGACGATTTGATCAATGTAAATGAAGATGAGGTAGCAAAATTCTTTGAAAATGAGAAACTCAAAGGTAATCTACCTGCTTGTCATTTCGCTGATTTAGCTAAAAATAAATTGGTGGCGAATATTACCCAATTAAAACACTCTCTCAGCCATTATATTGGACAAGAAAATCAATTATTAGAAATCGATTTTTCTATGAATATTGAGCAGAAGGAGTATCGTCTAGTGGGGCATATTCCGAATTTATTTGGCAATGAAATTGTACAATGGCGAGTGGGTGGATTAAGAGATAAAGATACCATTCAAGCTTGGGTCTATTATTTATTGCTTTGTGCCACAGGCAAGCAAGAGATTGATTTCAAATTTTATTTCAGAGAGGGCGATCAGGCAGGTTGTTTATCTTTCAATGAGGTCTCACAAGCAGAAGCTGTCGAACAATTACAGACCTATCTTATTGATTATCTGGCGAGTTTTAGTCAATTGAGATGGGCTATAACGGAAGGTGTTGACTATATCAAACCGAACCCGAAAAAGAATGAAACCTCAACGGCTGAAGATTGTCGAAACAAACTACGATCTTCAACGGACATTTATATTCAGCGAGTATTATTCCAATCCAGTGATATTAATTATGCTGACATTCATCAGCGCACTCAAGATTGGTTTGAACTGATGCTAACTAAAATAAAGGACAATAAATAATGCATAAATTTTTTGGCTATTCTTTATCTGCCACTCTCGTATTGAGTGTAATTTCTTCTACGTTCGCTTATGCAGAAGAAACAAGCTCAGTAAAGACAACGGAAACTCAAGCAATCAAGCAAAATTTAGGTTTTAGTGTTATTCAAACTGAAATTAAAAAAAGCCCGACGGATAATGCCATTTATCAAGGTATTAAACTCGATAATGGGATGGACGTGTTGCTGATTTCCGATGAAAAAGCCAATAAGTCCTTAATGTCAGTGGGGATTGGTATCGGTTCGATGGAAGATCCTGTCAAGCAACAAGGGTTAGCTCACTACCTAGAACATATGATTTTAATGGGATCAAAAAAATTCCCAGAAACCAATAGTCTAGATATTTTTCTCAATAAAAATGGTGGCTATAACAATGCTTACACCGCATCTGATCGTACCATTTTCTATCTTGAAGTGAATAATAACGCTTTTGATGAAGCGGTTGATCGCTTTGCCGATACCTTTGCAGAACCTTTGTTGTCGGAAAATAATGCAAAAAAAGAGATCAATGCGGTCAATGCAGAAATGGTTCGAGCAAAATCCAATGATGGATTTTTGATTCACGATGTGAATTTAGCCACTGCCAACCCTAACCACCCAATCACTAAATTTGCTGTCGGTAATAAAGAAACACTATCCGATAAAGAAGGTAGTAAATTGCAAGATGAACTGGTTTCATTCTATCAACACAATTACTCATCAAATCTGATGAAGGCAGTACTGTATTCAAATCAGCCGATTGAAAAACTCGCTCAGTTAGCCAGTGAGCATTTAGGTAAAGTAAAAAATAAACATTTACCAAAGCCTAAAATGGATATGCCATTTTTCAGGGAACAAGATAAAAGTATTTTGGTGCAATACAAACCTGTTCGTCCACAAAAAATGCTGATTATGTCTTTTGATATGCCAGAAGATAAAGCGGAATTTAAACATAAAACAGGTGAATATTTAGCTTATGTTTTAGGAAATAATACAGAAGGTACGCTGTCTGATTATTTAATTAAACAGGGGCTTTCCGATAGCGGTGTGCAAGCAGATTCTTCCGCTGATGTGAGCCGAAATCGTGGGGATTTTTCCTTCTATATTGAATTAACAGACAAAGGTTTGGCGGAAAAAGACAAAGTTATTTCGTTAGTCTTTCAACAAATTGAAAAAATCAAAAAAGATGGTATTCAGCAAAGTTATTTTGGTGAGGTCAAAGAAAGCTTAAAACAAGCGTTTGAACATTTACAAGTTGAGAAAAGTGGGCAATATGTTGCACAATTAACCTCACAAATGTTGAGTTATCCACTCGCTGATATTATCGATCAAGCCTATTTAGCTGAGGATATGGATGTTAAAGCCATTCAGGATAAACTCAATCTTATGACCGTTGATAACGTACGAATTATGCTAATCGACGATAAGGCAAAAACAGATAAGAAAACTCGCTATTTTGAAGCCCCTTATGCAGTAAGTAAAATTAGTGATGCACAAAAACAACAATGGCTAGATTTTTCGCACAATCCAAGTTTGCAACTGCCTGAATTGAACCCTTATTTTGCAACGGATTTTTCAGTCAATAAAGATATGGAATCCCGCAATATTCCAAAAGCGATTGAGCGTAATAAAGGCGAAGTGATTTATGCAATGCCAAGCCAATATTTTGCTAATGAACCAAAGGCAATTATGTCTATGGCATTTAATATTTCACCTGAAGTTGATGACTTAAAACAAAGTATTAGTGCAGTTTTACTCGGTTATATGAATGATTTATCACAAAATAAATTAGACTTCCAAGCGTCGGTGGCGGGAATGAGTGCCAGTGTTTCCACAAGTGAAAATGGACTCAATATCAGCGCCAGTGGCTACACACAACATTTAGCAAAATTAGTCAGTGATGCCTTGCAACAATTTAGTCAATTTGATTTAACAGAGAATAATTTACGCCAAGCAAAACAGCGTTATTTAGAGGCTTTAGATGGATTAGATGCACAAGGTGCATTAAATCAAGCGGTCAGATCATTACGCAATTTTGCAAATTACCCTTATTTCAATATCGATAAACAACGAGCAATGCTTGAAACAATCACATTGCAAGATATCGCACAATTACGTGAAAGATTATTAACTAAAACGACAGGTGTTAGTGCTTTATCTGTAGGAAATTTATCCGATGATCAAGTAAAAGGGATTATCCATTCTGCCGAAGAAATCATAAAAAATGATCATTCAAAATTAGATCTGGGTCGATACCTCGATGTTAACCAAAGCACACGTAAATTAAGTTACATCAAATCAATTCCTCACGAAGATAATGCGCTAAGCATTGCTTATTTTCCAAAAGGCTATGAAGAATTAGACGGACTAAGTCGAGCGTTATTATTAAAAGATATTATCTCTCGTTGGTATTTTGACGATTTAAGAACAGATAAACAGCTAGGCTATGTGGTACAAGCTACCAATACTCAAATAGGTAAAACATCTGGGCTACAATTTTTAGTGCAGACACCAACAGTTTCAACCGCTGATGTAATGGAACATAATCAACGATTCTTTGGTGATACTCTTATAAAACTTAACGCAATGTCAGATGAAGAGTTTGAGAAATATCGCAGTAGTTTATTAGAAGTTTTACAATTTAAACCTGAATCACTTTCACAAGAATTTAGCCAACTTGCCTCAGATTTTGCACGAGATAACGAGAAGTTTGATCGCAAAGATCGGGTTATTGCATTAGTGAAAAAGATGACAAAACAAAATATTATCGATTTTTATCAAGATGCAGTGATCAATCAAACTGGTTTAGTTTTTGCCAGCCAAGCCATTGGCAAAAATGAGAAAATCAACCAACCAGCAAAATTTGATGGGTTTGATGAGGTCAATGATATTGAAGCATTGCAAAAAGAGTTTGAGATCAAGTTCTATTAAACAAGCGGTAAGATCCCCTCAAAATTTTGCAAAATTAGAGGGGTTTAGGTGTTATTTTGCTGTACGTAGTTTGGCTAATATATCTTTTGATCAATGTATGAATAAATCTATTATGATATTGTGCGAATGTACGCTTTAGGCTTAGGGACAGAATCAGATGATGAAAAAGCAGTATATTGATGATCAAAAGTTAGAATGGGAAAAAGAGCATTAAATATATTGTGAAATTATAAAAATTAAGGGCTGAATTTTCAGCCCTTAGTAACATTAGATAATAATTTTCTTAATTACTTGTTCTAAGCATATTCCAGTATTTTTCATAGATTTCTACGGCATCACCCACATCACCTTGTAAAACACCTTTTTCTATTTCTTCTTTTGGTGGAAAAATTAAAGGATCTTGTACGATTTCAGGAGAAAGCAATGATTTTACTCCTTCGTTTGGCATAGAGAATCCCATTTTCTCAATCACCTCTTTTGCACTTTCAGGACGCAACAAGAAATCAATAAATTTATGTGCAGCATCCTTATTTTTGGCATTTTTAGGAATTGCATAATTATCCATCCAAATAACCGCTCCCTCTTTTGGGAAAACAAATTGTAAAGCTGGGTTTTCTGCTTTTGCTCTATATGCCGAACCAGTCCATTGCATTCCGACATCAACTTCACCTTGTAAGTAAGGCATTTCAGGTGAGTCTGAATTAAAAACTAAAACATTTGGTACTAAAGTTGTTAAACGTTCGTAAGCGGCTTTGATTTCATCTGGGTTTGTTGTGTTTGGTGATTTACCATTTAATAATAATGCAATATGAAATACTTCACGTGCATCATTCATTAGCAATAATTTACCTTTAAATTCTGGCTTCCAAAAATCACCCCAGCTCGTGAGTGATTTCGGATCAATATTGTCTGCATTCACTCCGATACCCGTTAAACCATAAACATAGGGTAGTGAATATTTATTTTCAGGGTCGAATGATTTACCCATTAATTCTTTACTCACATACTTCAAATTTTTCAATTTAGTTTTATCTATAGGTGCTAACATTCCTTCTTTTGCCATTTTCCCTACATAATAACTGGAAGGAAATACGATATCGTAGCCTGCATTATCAGCAAGCTTAAGTTTGGAATACATTTCTTCGTTACTTTCAAAAGTTGAATAAATAACTTCGATACCTGTTTCATCACTAAATTGTTCTAGTAATGATGAAGGAACGTATTCGGTCCAGTTATATACATATAGCTGTTCTGTTGCTTGTGCTGACATAGCTGAAAATGCGATGGTAATTGCTGTGAGTTTTTTTAAAAATGTTTGCCCGAATTTAATCAATGGTCTGATCCTCTCTTAGTAAAGATAATATGATGAAAAATATAATGTTTATAAATTTTGTTTAATAATTTTTACTGCTTATATTGCAAATTACCCTTACTTTTTGATAAGTAAGGGCGGTGAATTATAAAGATTTTTAAGATTTTTTCTATCAAAAATCGAATAAGCAGTCAGTTTTTCCTAAGTTTTGCAAATGCCTAGACGGATGCATTTACAAATCTGTTTGAGATAACTTTTCATCATCAATACCTAGAGAATCCCAAATCGCATCAATACGTTCTACTACTTTAGGATCATGATGAATTGGGATTCCCCATTCTCGTTGTGTTTCCCCTTGCCATTTGTTTGTAGCATCAATCCCCATTTTTGAACCTAATCCTGCAATTGGCGAGGCAAAATCAAGATAATCGATCGGTGTATTTTCAATGAGAGTCGTATCACGAGCTGGATCACAACGTGTGGTAATTGCCCAAATAACATCTTTCCAATCCCTCGCATTGACATCATCATCACATACAATTACATACTTTGTGTACATAAATTGGCGTAAGAAAGACCACACGCCCATCATTACTCGTTTAGCATGACCAGCATATTGCTTTTTCATCGTTACTACTGCCAAGCGATAGGAACACCCTTCAGGAGGAAGATAAAAATCAACAATCTCAGGGAATTGTTTTTGTAAGATTGGGATAAAAACTTCGTTTAAAGCCTCACCTAACACTGCTGGTTCATCAGGTGGACGTCCTGTATAGGTAGAATGATAGATAGCATCTTTTCGCATTGTGATATGCGTAACGGTGAATACAGGGAAATACTCTTGTTCATTATAGTAGCCTGTATGATCGCCATAAGGGCCTTCTAAGGCGGTTTCTTCGAGGTCAATATAACCTTCCAATACAATTTCAGCACTCGCAGGCACTTCCAAATCATTACTGATAGATTTAACCACTTCGGTTTTATGCCCTCGTAATAAGCCTGCAAAGGCGTATTCAGATAACGTATCAGGAATCGGTGTTACCGCAGCTAAAATTGTGGCAGGATCTGCCCCTAATGCGACGGACACAGGGAAAGGTTTATCTGGATTAGCCTCTTTCCATTCTTGGAAATCTAAAGCACCACCACGATGAGATAACCAACGCATAATCAACTTATTTTTTCCAATTAATTGCTGGCGATAGATACCTAAATTTAAGCGTTTTTTATAGGGTCCTTGGGTAATAGTTAATCCCCAAGTAATGAGAGGTGCAACATCGCCTCCCCAGCAATGCATAATTGGCAATTTATACAAATCGACATCATCACCAGAAAGAACAACTTGTTGGCACTCTGCTTTACTTAGCACCTTGCTTGACATATTTAACACTTGTTTCCATTGCGGAATTTGCCCGATTAATTCTTTAACTCCTTTTGGTGGTTCAGGCTCTTTCAAAAAAGCTAATAATTTGCCTAACTCACGCAATGCTTTTGTGTCTGATTGTCCCATTCCCATTGCTACACGCTCAGGCGTACCAAATAGATTACATAAAACTGGTATATCAAATCCTTTAGGATTTTCAAATAACAATGCAGGACCACCTTTGCGTAAGGTACGGTCAGAAATTTCTGTCATCTCTAAATAGGGATCAATTTCTTGGGTGATCCGTTTTAATTCGCCCTTTTGCTCAAGCAAATCTAGAAATTCTCGTAGATTCTTATATTTCATATTGTGACTCCTCAATTGAGAGCAGTATAACAAATCTTAATCATTACAAGCGGTTATTTATTGTGAAAATTTTGTAATAAAATAACCATAAAAAAATTGTAGTAATTTAATGTGATTCTGCTAAGATCACGCCACTAATCAAACATAGGAGACTATAAAAATGTTTAAAAGAACAGCCTTAAGTGTTGCTTTACTCGGTGCAACAGCTTTATCTCATGCTGATGTATTAACATCAATCAAACCACTTGGTTTTATCGCTAGTGCAATTACTGATGGCGTTACAAATACACAAGTCCTTTTACCTGTAACTGCATCCCCACATGACTATAGTCTTAAACCCTCTGATGTAGAAAAATTAAAATCTGCTGATCTTGTTGTGTGGGTCGGTGATGAAATGGAAGCATTCCTCGAAAAAAGTATCGAACAATTACCAGAAGAGAACGTTTTAACTTTAGAAGATGTTCATGCTATTGAAGAACTTGTAGAAGGTTCAAGTAAAGCTCACCATGACCACGATCATGATGACCACGATCATGACCACGATCATGACCACGATCATGACCATGACCACGATCATCACAATCACCACCACGAACATCACCATCATGATCACGATCATGATTTTGTAGATGGCGATGATATTCACGGTCACCACCACGATGAAAACTGGCACGTTTGGCTTTCACCATCAGCAAGTACAGATATCGCTCAAGCAATTGCTGATCGTTTAATTGAAAAAATGCCTAATCAAAAAGCAAAAATTGAAGCTAACTTAGCTGAATTCAAAACAAAATTAACTGCAAAAAATGCTGAAATTGTGAAACAACTTTCAGGTGTGTCTGGTAAAGGATACTATACATTCCACGATGCGTATGGCTATTTTGAAGATGCTTATGGCTTAACTTCATTAGGTTCATTCACAATCAACCCAACAGTTGCTCCCGGTGTGAAAACACTAACAGCAATTAAGGCTGATATTGCATCAAATAAAGCTCAATGCTTATTTGCTGAACCACAATTTACACCAAAAGTAATCGAAACACTAAGTAAAGGTACTGCAACTAAAGTTGGACAATTAGATCCACTTGGAGCAAAAGTTGAATTAGGAAAAGATTCTTACCCTCAATTTTTACAAGTAATGGCTGATGAATTTAGTCAATGCTTGACTAACTAAGATTTGGATGAAAAATAGTAGGTTACTAATTTTATATAATAACTTACTATTTTTTTCTATGATTGCCTTTCAGAATAACTACAGAATTGTAGAATTTCTTATTAATAGTCGTTAAATAAGTTCTAATATGTGAAAATAAATCGGATTTTAGGGATTAATAAAATAATTTATAAGAGTTGTATTTAGTTAAACTTAGAAAATAGATTATTAATTAAATGAAGCCGATGGACACATTATTGTAGATAGAAAACGGCTAGATTATGTAAAATAATTGCATGATCTAACCGCTTATTTAACTAATAGTTTCAGCTATTCTTCTTGTTTTTTAGGCTGGAAACCTGAAGGAATCCCTTCCATATGAGGAAGATTGTGAGCGATACCTTTATGGCAATCTATACAAGTTTTGTTTTCTTGTTCAGCCATAGCGTGCATTTTAGCTGCAACACCTTTTTGTTGGGTGAAGTCCATATCGGCAAAATTATGACAGTTACGGCACTCTTGAGAATTGTTAGCTTGCATTCTTTCCCATTCGCGTTTAGCCATTTCTAAACGATGTTCTTCAAATTTTGCTTTGGTGTCGACTTTCCCTGTAAAGTGAGCAAGTACTTCTGTTGAGGCTTGCAATTTACGTTTCCACTTTGGTAAAAATTCATGTGGAACATGACAATCTGAACAAATCGCTTTCACACCACTACGATTAGAAAAATGTACAGAGGCTCGATATTCAGGTACTACATCATTCATATGACAGCTTGAACAGAATTCTTCAGTATTTGTTTGTTCTAAAGCTACATTAAATCCACTCCAGAATAGAATTCCTCCAATCGCTGAAATTAAGATAAGAAAACCAATGCCTATGCGACTTGGTTTTTTAAACCATGTCCAAAAACCTTTAATTAACCCTAACATTATTTACCTCCGAATGACTTCGTTGGTTCAAATTCATTTTCAATGATTGGAGCAACATCTGCTTGTGGAACGTGGCATTGTAAGCAGAAATAACGACGTGGAGCGATATCAGCTGAAACATTGCCATCACGATCGGTAAAGTGTGTTGGGCTAATACGAGGTGCACCAGTAACACGATAATTTTCAACACCGTGACAATTTAGACATTGATTGGTATTTTTGGTGACTTGATACCCTCTAACACTATGTGGAACCATAGGAGGCTGGTTTACATAATTTAAACCGATTCTTTCATTATCTTTCGGCATATTGTGGAAAGCTGGTGCTACCGCTTCTACACTATCTTTAAGATTTGAAGGTACTTCCGTACTAGCAAAGACGACGCTTGAAACCGCAACCAATAATAGGGCGATATATTTTTTCATTTTTCACTCCACTCAATTTTTAACTTAAAAATTATGATTTGTTTACAACAGGAATTTCTTTCTTAAATCTTGTTGTAAAACTAAAAACATTTTCTGCACAGACATCAATACAACGTCCGCAATTAATACAATCTTTTGATAACACTAACTGGCTATCTTCTGGTTTTCCATTTAAAGGTAAACGTAATACTTGAGGCTCAGGACAAACATGGAAACAATCCATACAACGATCACACAACTTACGATCAACCACACCTACTTTTACAATACTTTTGGATCCAATAACTGCATAGGTCGCACCAATTGGGCATAAATGTCCACACCATCCGTGCTCAACAATCAATAAGTCAAACAAGAAAATAGCAAGGACTAACCATAAGGTTGCACCCATTCCAAAAACAAAAATACGTCCAACAGCTGCAACTGGATTGATCCATTCCCACAATAAGGTACCAGATATTGCACTTCCTACGAGAACCATCAACAATACACCATAACGTAAATTACGCGGTAATTTTGCAGACTGACGGATGCCTAATTTACGACGAAGCCAGGCTGCACAATCGGTAATCATATTGACTGGGCAAACCCAACCACAAAAAGCTTTACTCGCTAATAACGCATAAGTTAGCCCAATAATTCCCGCACCCAATAATGTTTTCCATTCAGGTAAGTACCCTGTTGCTAGGCTTTCTGCGGTAATCAATGGATCACTTAATGGAATAAGATCAAACAATAAACTTGAACTGTAATTTCCTTTTAAGATCCAAATATTCCACATTGGTCCAGATAGAAACATTAAGATAATGCTTAATTGGCAAAATCTACGCAAAATTAGGAATCGGTAAGCTCGCCACCAACCTAATTTTTCTCTTGCTTCGAGACCTGCATATTTAGGAGAGTTAGCCATTATCGCAACCCCTCAGGTAAACGTGTTGGCAAAGTCAAAATACCATCAGGGTTTGACTCATCGAGTAACGAATGCCCTTCTTTCTCTTTTTCTTGCCAACCAAAACGATAATGCTTACCTAACATACCTTTTGCCAAGTCCACTGGTAACACTTTAATTGCAGCTTCTTCCAGTACACAGGCTTCTTCACATTTGCCACAACCGGTACAAGCATCTGAATGAACAGTTGGAATAAACTTAGCGTGTTTTCCAGAAAGTTCATTATGTTGCAACTCAAGGGTAATCGCCTTATCGATCAATGGGCAAACACGATAACAAACATCACATCTTAGTCCTTGCCAATTCAAACAGGTTTCGTGATCAAGCAGAACAGCAAGTCCCATTCTTGCATTATCAATATTAGTTAAATTAGGATCTAAAGCACCACTTGGGCACGCTTTTACACAAGGGATATCGGGGCACATTTCACAAGGTTTATCTCGTGCAATAAAATAGGGTGTCCCTGCTTCCATTGGAGAAAGTAACGATGCCAAATACAACATATCGTAAGGGCAAGCTTGTACACACTGCCCACACCGAACACAAGCAGAGGTAAATTCTTTATCATCTACTAATGCTCCAGGTGGACGTAATGCAACACCTTGTCGTGCAAGCGTTTGATGCTGTTGTAAGGCTAAAATAATCCCTATACCACAAACTCCTCCCGCTGTCCTTGTTGCATTTTTCAAAAATTGGCGACGGTTTGGATCGAGCTTCAATCGTTTTCCTTTTTACATTACAAAATTATTCGGGAATCTGACCGCTTGTTAGTTATGTAGCAAAAGAATTTGCTACATGAAACTGAACTAAGCCTTCTCAACCTTAACTGCACATTTCTTGAAATCTGTTTCTTTAGAAATTGGATCGGTCGCATCTAACGTTAATTTATTGGTTAACTGTCCAGCATCAAAGAAAGTCGTAAAGATTAAACCTTCTGGGACTTTATTACGCCCACGAGTATCAATGTGAGAGATCATTTCTCCACGACGGCTTGATACCTTGACTTTATCACCATGACGTAAACCACGTTTTTTAGCATCAGTTGGATGCATCCATACCAAATTATTTGGGAATGAACGATGCAGCTCTGGAACACGACGAGTCATTGAACCTGTATGCCAATGTTCTAGCACACGACCTGTTGATAACCATAAATCATATTCTTTATCAGGTGATTCAGCTGGCGCTTCATAAGGTACTGCGAGAATAATTGCTTTTTTGTCTGGTTTACCGTAAAAAGCCACTTCTTCACCTGCTTTAACGTAAGGATCATATCCTTCACGATAACGCCATAACGTTTCTTTGTTATCAACAACTGGCCAACGTAAACCTCTGGCTTTATGATAGGATTCGAAATCAGCTAAATCATGTCCGTGTCCACGACCAAATGAAGCATATTCTTCAAATAAACCTTTTTGGATATAGAAACCAAAATGTTCAGCTTCATCATTAATATAGCCTGTTTTATCTGTTGGTACTTGGAATTGATCTACTTGACCATTGCGATATAACACATCGTATAAAGTTTTACCTTTATATTCAGGATTCGCTGCTAACACTTCTGCTGGCCACATTTCATCTGTTGTAAAATATTTAGAAAATTCAACTAGTTGCCACAAATCTGATTTTGCTTCGCCAGGTGCTTTAACTTGTTGATACCAGAACTGAGTACGACGCTCTGCATTACCGTAAGCTCCTTCTTTTTCTACCCACATAGCAGTTGGTAGAATTAAATCAGCAGTTAAAGCTGAAACCGTTGGATATGGATCAGAAACAACAATAAAGTTACGTTCATCTCTCCAACCTGGCAAACGTTCTTGGTTAATATTTGGGCCTGCTTGCATATTGTTATTACACATAATCCAATAAGCATTGAGGGTTCCATCTTTTAATGCCCTGTCTTGAGCTACGGCATGAAGTCCTACTTTAGTTTGAATCACACCATGTGGTAATTTCCACAATTTTTCTGCCGTTTCCACATGTTTTGGATTAGTTACCACTAAGTCAGCAGGTAAACGGTGAGCAAAAGTTCCTACTTCACGGGCAGTACCACAAGCAGAAGGTTGTCCTGTTAAAGAGAATGGTCCACAACCCGGTTGAGAAATTTTGCCAGTTAGTAAGTGAATATTGTAGATAAGATGATTCGCCCACACTCCACGAGTATGTTGGTTGAATCCCATTGTCCAGAATGATACGATTTTGAGTTTTGGATCTGCATACATTTTTGCTAATGCTTCAAGCTGATCAACTGGTACACCTGAGATTTCATGTGTTTTTTCTAATGTATAAGGTGCAACTAATTTCTTAAACTCTTCAAAATCACTATCATACATTTTACCTGCAGATTTTGCGTTCTGAGCCGCTTGTTCTAGTGGATGATTATCACGTAAACCATAACCAATATCTGTTTCACCACGTTTAAAGTTTGTATGTTTCTGGATGAAATCATGGTTGATTGCATTATTTTGAATAAGATAATTAGCGATGTAATTTAAGATAGCAAGATCAGATTGTGGCTTAAACAAAATACCTAAATCTGCTAATTCAAATGAGCGATGTTCATAAGTTGATAGTACTGCAACTTTTGAATCTTGTTTAGATAAACGACGATCAGAAATACGTGACCATAAAATTGGATGCATTTCTGCCATATTTGAACCCCAAAGTACAAAAGTATCAGCATTTTCAATATCGTTATAACAACCCATTGGCTCGTCAATACCGAAAGTACGCAATAATGCTACTGCAGCTGATGCCATACAATGGCGAGCATTTGGATCGATATTATTTGAACGTAACCCTGCTTTAAATAATTTAGATTTAGCAATACCTTCAAAGATAGTTGATTGTCCAGAAGTGAACATTCCAACACCATTTGGACCTTGTTCCTTAATCGCTTTCTTAAACTTTTCAGCCATAATAGTGAAAGCTTGATCCCAAGAAATTGGTGTAAAATCACCATTCTTATCATATTTACCATCTTTCATACGTAACATTGGCGAAGTCAAACGGTCTTTACCATACATTATTTTAGGTAAGAAATACCCTTTAATACAGTTTAATCCACGATTAACTTCTGCATCAGGATCACCTTGTGAGGCAACAACTCGTCCATTTTGTGTACCCACAAGAACACTACATCCTGTTCCACAAAATCGACACGGTGCTTTATCCCATTTAATTGTATTCTCATTAGCATAAGCATTTTTGATAGGAATGCTCATACCTGCAGCAGCGGCAGCCGCAGCGACCGCATTCGCCTTCATAAACTCTCGGCGGCTTAGTTTCATAATGTTCCCCACTAATAATAGGTAAATAAAAAAATAAAAATAATTACTGTTCTTCGTCTTGGTGGCTATAAATTAAAGAAACGACAATAACACCATCAATATCTTTAATACTTTCCATTTGTTCTACCAATAGAGGTTGAAAGTCTGATTCAATGACGACAATCAATTTTCCTTCTTCTGGTTTCTCTCCATGAATTTCAGTATTTGGCATCGACAACAATGTTTTTTTCACACTGTCCAATTTTGCTGGTTTAGCTTGTACAACCAAGCTACACAAATACCAATTCCCTGCTATTTTTGAATGATTGAGTTTATCTGATACATTTCTCATAGATATAAAATGGTAATCGCTTGAGTTGGACAACTTGATAAACAAGCCCCACAGCCATTACATAGCTCCAAATTTAATAACGGTTTTGCAACTTTTCCGATTTCTCGTTTAAAACGGATAGCACGTTGCTCACAACTATCCTCACAGCTACGACATTCAATCAGCTTGTTTGCCAAACAATTTGTTTGAATTTCAACCTTATGCTGCCATGCTATTTCATCAGTTGAACGAAATAAATTCACTTTACAGCTTGTTACACAAGCTTTACAAAATAAACACTCCTGTTTCCCTTGTGAAAAATCAACATAAGGGTACCCATCTTGATCTCTCACTAAAATTTGAGCTTCACAATGTGTAATACAATTACCACAAGCGGTACATTTATCTAAAAATTTATCAGGATTTGCCCAAGGTGGTCTAATAACTGCATACCCCTGTTTTTTTACATCTTCAGTTTTTAATGAATTTAAAAATTGCCCACGTAAAAAATTTCGGCGTGGTAATGAGTATTCTGGCTTATTTATCAAAATAGTTTAGTAAAACAGTAGGTTATTTAATGTACTATTGTAACAATTCAATAAAGGAATATATATAGTACTAAGTCAATTTAATTAGGCAGTATTTGATAGAAATCAAAAAAAAGCGGCTATAGTAAATTTTAACCGCTTGATTTTTTTGAAATTTTATCTAGAAATTAACGTTGGCGTGCTTTAAAACGAGGATTTGATTTGCAGATTACGTATAATTTCCCTTTACGACGTACAATTTTGCAATCAGGATGACGAGCTTTAGCTGTTTTTAACGAATTTAAAATTTTCATTTTTTCCTCTACTTACTATTATTTTTTAGCTTTAATAGACATACCCTTAAAGCGTTCATTAAATTTACTTGCACGACCTTCGTTATTTGTTTCACGACGTTTACCAGTATATACAGGATGTGAAGCTGATGAGGTATCTAATGGAAATAAGGGGTATTCTTTACCATCTTCCCACACCATAGTTTTTGTAGTATTTGCACAAGAACGAATAACCCAACCCTGTTGCACACTGCTGTCATAGAATAAAATTTCACGATAATTTTCAGGGTGAATTCCCTTTTTCATAAGTCCTCCGATTAAATAATTCCGTTCCAATAACCATAAATTAAAAGCGGATTATATTCTGCCTGATAATTAATTTAATTTCTATATTTTTTTTATGGTCTTTGTTTCGTTTTTGAGCAAAAAAACTCTCTAATAGAAAAAATGACTTATTTTAATCGATATTGTTATGAGTAAAATGTGGTAATCTTACGTAATTAGATACCTAACGATGAGAAAAATATTATGGCTCAACAACCTTTTTTAATTGCACCTTCTATTCTTTCTGCAGATCTTGCAAGACTTGGTGATGATGTACAGCAAGTGATTTCAGATGGAGCTGATGTTATTCATTTTGATGTAATGGATAATCATTATGTACCTAACCTCACTTTTGGTCCCGAGGTCTGCCAGGCATTGCGGAATTATGGCATTACAGCTCCCATTGATGTACATCTTATGGTAAAACCGGTTGATCGAATTATTCCTGATTTCGCTAAAGCTGGCGCTAGCGTCATCACTTTTCATCCAGAAGCAACTGAGCATATTGATCGCTCATTACAACTAATACGAGAGCATGGATGTAAGTGTGGATTGGTGTTTAATCCAGCTACACCATTAAGTTACCTTGATTATGTGATGGATAAAATTGATGTGGTTTTACTTATGTCTGTTAACCCTGGTTTTGGTGGCCAATCATTTTTACCTTCAACATTAACTAAATTACAAGAGGCTCGTCGTCGTATTGATGAAAGCGGGTATAACATTCGCTTAGAAGTAGATGGTGGAGTTAAAGTAAACAATATTGCAGAAATTGCTAAGGCTGGGGCAGATATGTTTGTTGCAGGTTCCGCTATTTTTGGGCAACCTGATTATAAAATAGTAATTGATCAAATGCGGGCTGAACTTGCTTCTATATAAAAATAGATATTTTTATAAGCAGTTACATCGGCTAATATTTTAACTATTCCCTAAAGTTAGACTAATTAGCTAACATTAGGGAATCTTTATTTGCTATATATTTATATGATCAAAATATTGATTCATTTCAAAAGCAGGTTTTTGATTTTCTGATTTACCAATAATTTTAGCTGGTATACCTGCTGCTGTTGCGTATTCAGGAACAGGATGCAAAACAACTGAATTTGCACCAATTTTTGAATAACGACCTATTTCAATATTACCTAAAATTTTTGCTCCAGAACCGATCATAACACCTTCTCTAATTTTTGGATGACGATCGCCATTTTCTTTCCCTGTACCACCTAATGTTACACCTTGAAGAATTGATACATCATTCTCGATAACTGAGGTTTCTCCCACAACAATCCCTGTTGCATGGTCGAGCATAATGGCACAACCAATTTTAGCTGCAGGATGGATATCAACATCAAAGGCAACTGAAATTTCATTCTGTAAATAAATTGCAAGATCCCGTCTACCACGATTCCATAAATAATGAGTGACTCGATAACTTTGTAATGCGTGAAAGCCTTTTAAATAGAGTAGTGGTGTACTCCATTTATCTACTGCAGGATCTCGAGTTCGAACAGCTTCAATGTCACAAGCGGCACTTTGGATAATTTGCTCATCAGTATTATACGCTTCTTCAATAATTTCTTTCAAAGCAATCGCAGGCATAATAGGATTTGCTAATTTATTAGCTAGGATATAACTCAAAGCTTCACCTAAATTATGATGTTTTAATATTGTTGCATGAAAAAAACTTGCAAGCATGGGTTCATGTTCTACTAATAATTCAGCTTCTTTACGGATCAGTTCCCAAATATTTAAAGGGGTTTGTTCACTCATGCTATTCTCCTTTTCGTTCACGTCCCAACAAGTCTTTAACAACATCGCTTGCTTGCTTACCACAAAACAACATCTGATAGATCTGTTCGACAATAGGCATTTCTACATCTTGCTGTTGGGCTAATAAATAAGCTTCTTTAGTATTATAAAATCCTTCAACTACTTGTCCTATTTCTGTCATTGCTTGTTCTGCTGTTTTTCCTTGTCCTAACATTAAACCAAATCGACGATTACGGGATTGATTATCAGTACAAGTTAAAACAAGATCTCCAAGCCCTGCCATTCCCATAAATGTTGTTGGATTTGCTCCCATCGTTACACCTAAACGACTAATTTCAGCTAATCCTCGAGTAATCAATGCAGTTCTAGCATTAGCACCAAAACCCATACCATCAGAAATACCTGCTCCTATAGCAATGACATTTTTGATAGCTCCACCTAGCTGTACACCAATCATGTCCGAATTTAAGTACACACGAAAAGCTTTATCACAGTGGATTCTTTGTTGCATTTCATCTGCAAATTGGGGATTATCCGAAGCAAGCGAAATTGCCGTTGGCATTCCTTTCGCTAATTCTTGTGCAAAAGTGGGGCCTGAAAGTACTGCAAGTGGGTAGTTATCACCTAAGATTTGCAATACTACTTCTTGAAGTAAACGTCCAGTATCTCGTTCAAGCCCTTTTGTTGCCCATATAATACGATGTTCTGAAGTTAGATAAGGTTTAATATTATGTAGTACTTCGGTAAAAACATGGCTTGGTACGGCAATTAACAGATCTCTTGCACAATCTATTGTTTCATTTAGTTTGTGTTTAATTTCTAAGGATTCAGGAAATTTAATATCAGGAAGAAATTCTTGATTCTTTCTTTGCTCTTTTAAGATAGTCATTTTCTGGGGATTATGCCCCCATAGATAAGTTTTATATCCATTACGAGAAAGCGCAATTGCTAAAGAGGTTCCATAAGAACCTGCACCTAAAATAGAAATTGGTGCGGTATAAATACTCTTCATTATTATTCCTTATCTATTGAAAAAAATAGGTATGCAATTGCATACCTATTTCACACTACACTATATTAGTTTGCAAGAGATGATGAAGATTGTTCTTTGTCTGCTTCTGCCTTTTGTTGACGTTCTAAATAATCAAAGAATAATGCATCAAAATTTACTGGAGAAAGATTTAATGCAGGGAAAGTGCCATGATTAACTAAACTTGAAATTAACTCTCTAGCATAAGGGAATAATATCTCTGGGCATTTTGATGCTAAACAGTGAGCTAATTGCATGTTATCTAATCCTTTAATAGTAAACACGCCAGCTTGCTTTATTTCACAAATAAATGCGACATCTTTACTGTCTTCCATTGTTGTTTCAACATTAATATGCAAAATGACTTCATAGGTATCATCATTTACTTGTATTGTTTGAGTATCCAACTCAAAACCTAATTTTGGTTTCCATTCTTGAGTAAAAATAGTTGGTAAGTTTGGTGCTTCAAATGAAACATCTTTAACATAAATACGTTGAATTTGTATTTCAAAGGGAACTTGCTCTTCCGCTGGTACTTCAACTTTATTTTCTTCGTCAGCCATAATAAATCCTTAATTATTTGTGCTTTCTAACTAATGGCAAATTTGCAGAACGCCAGCCTGCAATGCCTTCTTTTAAGGCATAAACTTTATTAAAACCTTGTTTAGCCAATACATTTGCGATAGATTGAGCTGTCATACCATTTCCATCGACAACCACAAGGGGAGCATCTTTATATTTATCGATAGTGTGGGTTTTATTTTGTTTAATATCGCTTGGAAACAAATGTACACTTTCAATAATATGACCCGTCTTGAATTCATCTTCAGAACGAACATCTACGACAACAGCATCTTCTTTATTGATAAGTTGAGTAATCTGCACATTATTAACAACTTTAATTTTATTCGTTGCACTTTTATAAAAATTAAAAATTACTGCAATGAATAAAGCAACCCAAGCAACAACCATCACAACATGATTTGTAGCAAATTGTTGTACTTGTTGAATAAACGCTAGCTCTTCCATAATATAATCCTAGTAAAGCAGAAACAAAATAGGTAGAAAAATACCTTACGTTAAAACACAGGGTAAGCAAAACTTACCCTATTCTTTACTCTAAATTAAGCTTGTTGAGTAGCCATAATTTCATCAAAAGATGAAGGTTTTTCTGTTACTTTAGCTTTTGCTAATACCGCATCAACAGCTTGTTCTTCTAATACTACGTTACGAATATTATCTGTTAATTTAGGATTTTTAGTGTAGTATGCAACAACTTCTTCCGGTTGTTCATATGCTGAAGCTAATTCAGTAATAGTTTCTTTTACTCTATCTTCATCAACTTTAAGTTCATTAGATGAAATCACTGCTGAAAGTAATAAACCTACTTGAACACGACGTTTTGCTTCACCTTCAAATAATTCTGCTGGTAATTGTGCTGCCATTTCAGGTTTACCACCAAAACGTTGAATCGCTTGTTGACGTAGCACTTCAACTTCTTCAGTCACTGCAGATGTTGGAACTTCAATATCATTTTCAGCAATTAATCCATTGATTACTTGATTTTTAATGCGTGCAGTTACTGCATTTTTTAATTCACGTTGCATATTTTTCTTAATTTCAGCACGCAATGTTGCAATATCTTTACCTGCACCAAATTTCTTAACAAAATCTTCTGTTAATTCAGGTAATACCATGTTTTCAACTTTCTTCAAGGTAATCGCAAATTTTGCAGCTTTACCTTTTAAAGTTTCTGATTGGTAATCTTCTGGGAAAGTAACATCAATATCAAATTGTTCACCTGCTTTGTGACCAGTGATTCCATCTTCAAAACCCGGGATCATACGACCTTGGCCCATTAACAAGATGAAATCAGACGCTTTACCGCCTTCAAACTCTTCACCATCTACTGTACCAACAAAATCAATAGTTACACGATCATCAGCTTTTGCAGCTTCTTGTGACTCAGACCATGTCGCTTGTTGTTTACGTAATACATCGACCATTTTATCTAAATCAGCTTCTGTAATTTCAACAACTGGTTTTTCTACTTCAATATTTTCTAGCCCTTTTAATTCTACTTCTGGGAATACTTCAAATACTGCAGTAAATTTAAAATCTTGACCTGGTTGATAATTTTCTGGAGTAAATGTAGGGCGACCAGCAAGGTTTAACTTTTCACTAATAACAACATCAAAGAAACCACGTTGCATTTCTTCTGAAAGTGCATCTTGACGAGCTGATAATCCAAAACGTTGTTCAATAATGCTGTGAGGCACTTTACCTTTACGGAAACCGTCGATACGTGCATTTTTTGCATAACCTTTTAATTGTTCACGGTATGTACCTTCAACTTTATCAGCAGATACAGTAATTGTTGCGCGGCGTTCTAAGCCTTGAGTTGTTTCAATAGAAAAAGACATTCTTAAACCTCAAATAAGTTAAAAGAGTTCGGTATATAATATACAGATAAAAAATATAGACCGAAATTGTAACGTTCTATCAATAATATGTCGAGAGATAAGCATAATATTGAGAACGATTTATTGTTGAATTTATAACAAGCGGTAACTTTATATATAAGTTTTGCAATTAACTTATAATATTTTCTAAGCTAAGGTTAATAAAAAAACCGCCTACAACGAGCCAAATACAAATAATCCCACCTAGTAAAAATGGTTTAAATCCAGCTTGTTTTATTGCATTAAAACGAGTTGTTAGACCAAGTCCTGCCATTGCCATCATTAAGAATATGGTATCAACATTCACTAAAAATTCGACAATCATTTGTGGTAATAATGAGAACGAATTAAAAATAGCTACCACAATAAACCATACAGCAAACCATGGAATATTAATTTTTTGTGTTTGATGGCTCTCTTGATTCTGTGTTTTTTGTAATGAATAAGATAATAGAATAAGGAAAGGTGCAAGCATCATTACACGAATCATCTTGGTAATCACCGATGTATCTGCCACAGTAGAATTAATATTACTTCCCGCTGCATAAACTTGAGCAACTTCATGTACAGAAGAGCCAATATAAATACCAAATTGATGATCAGAAAGGTAATGATTAAGGAAAGGGTACATTATTGGATATAAGAACATACTAATGGTACCAAATATCACAATAAGAGCGATAGCCACAGAAACCTTATGAGATTCTGATTTTAATACTGGGGAAGTGGCCATAATTGCAGCTGCACCACAGATACTACATCCAGCAGCAGTAAGCTGTACAATTTGTTTGTCTATTTTTAACCAACGAATCCCCACCCAACAAGTAATGAAGAAGGTTGCTGTTAGCATAATCGCATCAGTAAGAATAGCATTGATACCGACAGAGCTAATATCTTGTAATGTAATACGAAAACCGTATAACACAATACCTGCTCGTAACAGAAAAGTTTTAGAAAGGTTAATTCCTTGAATAGTTTGGGATTCGATTTTAGGATAAACTGTATTTCCTAGTAGCATCCCAAATAAAATCGCGATCGTTAAAGCACTTAAATGTAAATTTATCGCAAGTGAACTGTTTGAGGCAACAAAAGAAATAGTAGTAATTAAACCTACGATAATTAGCCCCAATATAGTATTTTTAGTCAACATAAAGATCTCAAAAAAGAAGGCATAATAGAATGATCTATTATGCCTTAAATTCGAGTATAGATTAACTACATTTAATCAGAAACGGTAAGTTGCATTTGCACCAAATGTATTAGCATTGACGTGTTCATCATAGAATTTTGAACGACTTCTTAGATATTCAGCACCAACCTCAAAATTAGATGAAACTGCATATTTAACGCCTAAGCCAATTCCTACACCACTTCCTGTATGTTCTGAATGTTCGAAATAATTATCTTCTCTTAAGTCGCCTTCAATTTTTGTTACGAGATAACTTACTTTTACATAAGGAAGTAAATCAGGCAATACGCGGTACCCCTGTAAATAGCTTAAACTTGCTCGCCATTTTTCATCAGTATTTACGTCATCGTCAATACCGTCATGATCATTAACTATATTAGAGTTATTGAATTTGATCTTCCCTTCAACTAAACCAACAAGGTTATTACCAAAATCGAAACCATAATCTCCAACAATACCGATACCAGTAGCTCTTTTAGTATTTTCATCATCCATTTTATATTTTGTTGTGGTTAAATCTAAACCAACCCCAAAACCAGTAAAAGTGCTACCAACTGGTGCAGCAAATGCAGATGTTGAAATCAAACCTGCAAGTAGTGTTAAACCTAATTTTTTCATTGTAAATCTCCTAAAATGGATAAAATTCAAATGGAGTGTACTAATAACATCCAACTAATACAAGTTAGATCTTAGTAAAAGTAAATAATATTATTAAGGTCATAGTTTAACTTTTAGATATTAATTATCATCACTCTACTTTTACTTCTCATTAAATACCTAATTTTGCAAATTTCTGTTCTAAACTAACCGCTTGTTTTTCTAATTCCTCAACTTGATCATAAAAATACACAGCTTGTAGTCGATGAACAAGTACTGGACGCTCTACCATTAAATTATCAACGATATCTTGATTTAACGTAGTAAATTGTTTGTTCACTTTAGAGATAATTTGTTTTACAAAATCTGTTGAAGCCTGTGCAACGACATCGCCAACGAATGGGGATAATAGTTCTGCGGGATCTTTTTCTAATTCATCCAGTAAGCTAGAAAAATGTTGTAAGACTTGAATATCGCCCTCTAACACTAAACTCTTATTATTCAATAAATTAGTCAATTGAGCTTTGTCTGCTAATTTGGGTAAAGCTGTCGCTTCTAATGTGACAGTACAATCGTTTTCACCTTCATAATTAGATAAAAAATCAACTCGCTTTTCACTGAAAATCATCACAAATTGTATAGTAGGATGATTAAGATGAATATGTAAATTCTTACCAACTAACTTACGTAAAATAGAAATTGTATGTGGAGAACGTGCAATTAACGCATTAAATGTTGTTTCCAATCCGCCCATTGCAATCTGTGGGAGCATCAATTGTGCAAATAAACCTGATACTTTATTCATCAGAAATTCCCCCTAAAAACTTTCATTAAAATTTATAACCGCGGTGTAAAGCAACAATGCCTGCACTTAAGTTATAGTAGGAAACGCTTTCAAAACCGGCCTCTTCCATCATTGATTTTAATTCATCTTGTTTAGGATGCATACGAATAGACTCAGCTAAATAACGGTAACTATCTCCATCTTTAACAACAACTTCACCGATTTTAGGAAGAATATTAAACGAATAAAAATTATAAACTTGGCTAAGCGGATCAATAATTGGCTTAGAAAATTCAAGCACTAATAAACGGCCACCTGGCTTTAAGACTCGATACATTGAGCGAAGTGCTTTATCTTTATCGGTTACATTACGCAGACCAAAGCTAATCACGATACAATCAAACGTATTATCAGCAAAAGGTAATGCTTCAGCATTAGCTTGGACATAATCTACATTGCCCACAATACCAAGATTACGTAATTTATCACGCCCAACTTCGAGCATTGAACTATTGATGTCCGCTAATACGACTTCACCTGTTTCACCTACAATACGAGAAAATTTTGCAGTAAAATCGCCTGTGCCACCCGCTAAATCTAATACTTTTTGCCCTTTACGCACACCGCTGCAATCGATGGTAAAACGCTTCCACACACGATGAATACCGAAAGAGAGTAAATCATTCATCAAATCATATTTATCTGCAACACTATGGAAAACATTAGCAACTAATTGTTGTTTTTCCTCTTTGGCTACTGTTTTAAAACCAAAGTGAGTTGTTTCTTGTTGAGATTCTTGAGTATTTTGTAATTCGTTCATAATCGAAAAATTTGAAAGGAAGATTGGTAATACAATATCAAAAAAGCGGTTAGATTTCCTCAATATTTTGCAAAATCTGGTAAGATGAGGATAAATAATTTATGGAATCAAAATTATGAAAATATTAATTCTCTACTTAACAAGAGATGGACAAACCAAAAAGATCGCCGAACATCTTGCTATGAACTTCTCAGAAGATACTTCGGAGGTACTTTCATTGAAAGAACACATCGATATACCCACAGAAAAACTACAATCTTTTGATACCATTGTGATTGGCGCCTCTATTCGTTATGGGCATTTTAATCCTCTTTTGGAAAAATTTATCCACCAACATCATGCTCTTTTGAATAGTAAAAAATCTGCATTTTTTAGTGTGAATCTAACCGCTCGCAAAGCAAATCGTAATACCCCAGAAACGAATGTATACACTCGCAAGCTATTAGCTAAAATTAAATGGCAACCTGATCTCGTAGAAGTGATTGCTGGAGCATTATATTATCCTCGCTATCGTTGGTTTGATCGTATTATGATCCGTTTTATTATGAAAATGACTGGTGGCGATATCGATACAAGCAAGGAATACGAATACACCAACTGGCAACAAGTTTCTGAATTTGCGATAGAGATTCGTAAATTAAGTTAAAAATATTATTCATTTTTTTTAATTCACTTATAATTTATCTTCCTACCCTAGCCGGTAGGTTTTTTTAATGTAATTAATTAAGGTAATAAAATGAGTATATTAAAAGAATTCCGCGAGTTTGCTGTAAAAGGGAATGTTATTGATTTAGCTGTTGGTGTCATTATTGGTGGTGCATTCGGTAAAATTGTATCATCATTAGTTAATGATATCATTATGCCTCCTATTGGCTTATTAGTCGGTGGAATGGATTTTAAAGATTTGGCAATTGTTCTGCAGGAAGCACAAGGTGAAACTGAAGCAGTTATGCTCAAATATGGTGCGTTCTTACAAAATGTGCTTGATTTCTTAATCGTGGCTATGGCTATCTTTGTTATGGTTAAAATGATTAATAATCTGAAAAAAGCCCCTAAACCAGAACCTGTAAAAGATCCTGAACCATCAGCAGAAGAAAAATTACTGACTGAAATTCGTGATTTATTAAAAAAATAATTGAGTTTAAAAGCATCTTGTTAAGATGCTTTTTTTACTAAATTAATATACCACAGCACTGCTTAAATTTCTTTCCAGAACCACAAAAACAAAGTTGTTTTTTGGGAATGGTGACGTTTGGATCTACAAAGAACCAACAATCATTAATCTTTACAAAAAGTGATAATTCATGATGTATATCTTGCCCATTGTCAGTTTTAAATAACGCCTTAAATTCAACGGTAGCATGATTTTTACTAAATTTAGGATTATGTTGAACAATTTCCAATCCTTTCCATTGAGTTGTTTTGCTCCATTTCATCATCATTTTCCTATCAAGAGATAACTGCTGATTTGGTACTGTTGTTGCCACGATATAATCAATATTTAATTGCGTATAAGCCGTATAGCGAGAACGCATTAATTGTTCTGCTGTAGTTGGGTGTAGTTTCCTTAAATGAAATGGTTCACAGCAATCTGAATATAACTTACCTGATTGACAAGGGCATAGAAGGGTATCTTTCATAATTTAACCATCAAAATAATATATAAAAAAGCCTGCGTGAATAACGCAGGCTTTTGCTATCGAATAACGTTTATTTTTTCACTCGTGAATGTAAGCCTTTCTTCTCTAAACCACGATAAATCAACCATTGTTGCGTAATTGTGATTAAGTTAGAAGTTAACCAGTAAAGTACTAATCCTGATGGGAACCAAAGGAAGAATATAGTGAAAACGACTGGCATAAATGTCATCACTTTTTGTTGTGTTGGATCCGCAACTGGTGTTGGTGACATTTTTTGTAGTAAAAACATTGATGCTCCCATTAACACCGGCAAAATGTAGTATGGGTCTTGAGCTGATAAATCTTGAATCCAACCAAAGAATGGTGCATGACGTAACTCAACGGCTTCCATAAATGTCCAATATAATGCGATGAAGATTGGCATTTGTAGAACAATTGGTAAACATCCACCCATTGGATTTACTTTCTCTTCTTTATACAACTTCATCATTTCTTGGCTCATACGTTGGCGATCATCCCCAAAACGCTCACGCATTTCTTGGATACGAGGTTGCAACATACGCATTTTAGCCATTGATGTATATTGTGCTTTTGTTAATGGATATAAAATAGACTTAACAATAATTGTTACACAAATAATTGCTAATCCCCAGTTTACAACTAATTTTTGAATATGAGTAAGTAACCAGAATAATGGTTTAGCAATAAACCAGGCCCATCCATAATCGACGGTTAAATCAAAATTATTTGCCGCTTGCCCCATTGCAACCTGATCTTTAGGGCCGGTCCATAGGCTACTTGTAATAGTGATTTCACTATTTGGTGCAATTTGAGTTAAAGGGCCACGATAACCTATAGTACCAGCTCCGTTAGCTGTACGAGTGTAAAGACTATTATCTTGATCTTGATCAGGAATCCATGCAGAAACGAAATAGTGTTGTAAAATAGCAATCCAACCCGCTTTTGTATCAATGGATAAATTGCTTTTTTGCATCTCATCAAAGCTATATTTTTTATAATTAACTTCAGCAGATGAATAAGCACCACCAGTATAAGTTGGCATTGCAAAATTACCAGAATTTTCGGTTAATGTGTGCTTGATTTGACCGTATGGCTGAACTTCTAATGTTTCCGCAGTTGTATTATTGATAGTATAATCTACCGCAATATCGTAACTACCACGTTTTAATGTAAATGTTTTGGTATAAGTTACGCCATCTTTTTCGAAAACCAATGGAACAGAAAGCTCATCTTGCCCATCAGCTAATTTGAAACTATCTCTAGATACTGTATATTCAGCACGACCTGTTGGGGTATCAATTCCATTTTTACCAACTAAGCCACTTTGTGCAATATATTGGATTTGTCCGTTATTTTCTAATAATTCAAAAGGTGTATTTGAGTTAAGTTCAGCATTAAATTTAAGTAAGTCAGACTCAACAACATCCCCACCTAAGGTATCAATAGTCAAACGTAACACATCACTTTCAACGGTGATTGTCTTACCGCTAGATGTGGTTTGTTGGTTAATGCCTGATATTGCATTATTCGATGAAGTAGGAAGATCTGTTCCCTGTGTGGATGTTTGCTGTACTTGCTCTTGTGCTTGCATTTGTTTTTGCGCTTGAATTTCAGGATCAAAATCCTGCTTCCATTGCGTAAAAATCAAAAATGAAACAAGGAGTAAGCCCATAAGCAATAAACTACGGTTTGAATTCATTTTACATTCTCTGTGGTTAAGTTAAATTGGGAAGCCCCAATATATAGAAAAGAGCATATTCTAATATAGGTTACTCAACGATCCAAACGACTTTTTCATATAAATCACCATTCTAATGAAAAGTAGAGCAGATAGAGGATGATTTATTTATTGTAATAACTATAAATATTAGTTTTCGAATTGTTTAAAAATTCAAAATTTTCAGATATCTTAATTACCTCTTGCTGAATGTTGAAAAATTGTAGTAGCGATAGTTTTAAATACTAAGTTAGCTGAATAGTCTAGGTTTTGTTTCATGGAAAGGTAACTAGGCAAATTAAATATTGTTACTATTTTTAGCTATCACAATGATATGCATAAAATAATTTATATAATTAATGTGATAGAATTATTGAATATGAAGAGTCCAATTCTCTAAATACATAATGAAGAAAGACAATGTATTTTTAACAAATGATGCAGTACTTAAATAAGTTTAGTTAGTGATTTTTATCCACTAGATAAGTGAGTTTTACCTTTCTATTTTCCCTTTTAAATGCCATAATATCCCGATTTTTTATCGAAAATAGCAATACTAAAATTTTGCAAAAAATAGATAAGAAATGACCGCTTGGAGTAAACAAGAACAAGCACGAATTTTCGTTACGCTGTTAATTTTCGGACATAAGACGTAATTCAATGCAAGGCAAAACTCTTTCTTTTTCATAAAGATAAATGGACAGTCGTGAGATTGACGTCATGCGAATTGAAGCAAAAAATAGAATAGAGAAGAGGATTGCAAAAAACTAACACAAAAAATAATGAGAAAACACAATGAAAAGAATGTTAATTAATGCAACTCAGAAAGAAGAATTACGAGTTGCACTTGTTGATGGGCAGCGCCTATTCGACTTAGATATTGAAAGCCCTGGACATGAACAGAAAAAGGCAAATATTTACAAAGGAAAAATTACACGTGTCGAACCAAGCTTAGAAGCTGCATTTGTTGACTACGGTGCAGAACGTCACGGATTCTTACCTTTAAAAGAAATTTCTCGAGAATATTTCCCTGAGGGATATGTTTTCCAAGGACGTCCAAGTATTAAAGATATTATCCAAGAAGGACAAGAAGTTATTGTTCAAGTGGGTAAAGAAGAACGAGGAAATAAAGGTGCTGCATTAACGACTTTTATTTCTTTGGCTGGTAGTTATTTAGTTTTAATGCCAAATAATCCACGAGCTGGCGGTATTTCAAGAAGAATTGAAGGCGATGAGCGTTTAGAGTTAAAAGAAGCTTTAGATGCATTAACTGTACCTGACAATGTTGGTTTGATTGTTCGTACTGCTGGGGTTGGTAAATCTCCAGAAGAATTACAGTGGGATTTAACCGTTTTACTACACCATTGGGAAGCTATTAAAAAAGCGGCAGAATCTCGCCCTGCACCATTCCTAATTCATCAAGAAAGCGATGTAATTGTCCGTGCTATTCGTGACTATCTCCGCCGTGATATTGGTGAAATTCTTATTGATAATAAAAAGATTTTTGATAAAGCACGCAATCATATTCGCTTAGTTCGTCCTGACTTTATTAATCGAGTACGTTTGTATGACGGTGAAGTGCCATTGTTTAGTCATTACCAAATTGAATCTCAAATTGAATCTGCATTTCAACGTGAGGTTCGTCTACCATCAGGTGGTTCAATTGTTATTGATGTTACAGAAGCACTTACTGCAATTGATATTAACTCATCAAAATCTACTCGTGGTGGAGATATTGAAGAAACAGCACTTAATACTAATTTAGAAGCAGCTGATGAAATTGCTCGCCAATTACGTTTACGTGATTTAGGTGGATTAATCGTCATTGACTTTATTGATATGACCCCTGTTCGTCATCAACGTGAAGTTGAAAATCGAATGAGAGAAGCAACTCGTCAAGATAGAGCGCGTATTCAATTTGGGCGTATTTCACGTTTTGGATTGCTTGAAATGTCTCGCCAACGCTTAAGTCCTTCATTAAGTGAAGCATCATCACATGTTTGCCCTCGTTGTCAAGGTACAGGGAAAATCCGTGATAATGATTCGATTGCACTCTCTATTTTACGTCTTCTTGAAGAAGAGGCGATTAAAGAAAATAGTGCTCAAGTTCATACGGTTGTTCCAGTTGAGATCGCTTCATATCTATTGAATGAAAAACGTAAAGCAATTAGTGATATTGAAAGACGTCATAACGTTCAAGTAGTTGTTGTACCAACAGAAGGCATGCATACTCCACATTTTAATGTGTATCGTTTACGTGACAATGAGGTTCAACCAATTTTAAGCTATAACTTAGCTAAACGTTATCAAGCACAAGAAGAAGAACATACACTAACTTGTGGGCATGCGAATGAAACTTTGGTTACACGTAATGAGCCTGTAATTACTGTTGAGTCTGTGTTACAAAGTACAGAATTAAACTTACAGCCAGCGCCAATGCCTGTAACACCAGCTAAACCTTCATTATTTAGTATTTTATGGAAAAAACTCAAAGGACTATTTGAGAAGGAAGAAGAGAAAGCACCGGTTAAGAAAACTCGCTCTAAATCAAAATCTCAACGTGATCGTCGACAACATCAACGTAGAGAGAGACCAAATCGTTCAGAAAAACAAGAACGCAAAGCAACTCCAACAACACAAGAAACAAAAGTTGTTCAACAAACTGAACAAAAGAAACGTAAAGAGGCTGTTGACGAAGTCGTACAAGTTTCTAAAGCACCAGTAGAGAAAAAACAACGAGAAGCGGCTAAGATTGCAGAGCGTCGTCAGCGTCGAGAACTTCGCAAGAAAGTACGTGTTGAATCTTCAGGAGAACAAACGATTGAGCAAAAAGTAGTTCCATCTACTGTTGAGAATCAAATAGAAGCATTAAAACCATCTTCATTAGAGAAACAAAATGTGTCAACAATAAAAGAAGAAGTTGTTTTAGCTGAAAATGATGTAACTCCAGATAATGTAGATAATATTAGCGAAGAGAAAAACGAAAATCGTGAAAACTCTCGTCGTCGCTTACCACGTCATCTTCGTGCAGGTAACCAACGTCGTAGAGAGCGTAAAGATATTGTAAAATCACCGATGCCTCTAACTTCAGCAGTTGCATCTCCTGAGCTTGCAAGCGGTAAGATTTGGATTCAATTTGACGAAAAGCCAACAAAGTCTGAGGAAAAAGCAAGTTTCTTATCTGTTGATGAGATTTTACAACAACAAAAAGATGATGAATCTTTTGTAACGACAAAGGATGAATCTTCTTTGGTTATGCCATTTGGTTCTGTTGTTGTTCAAGAAACGGAAAGAGATCTAGTAAAAGAAAAACATTCAAGTAAATCTATAGTAGATCAAGAACAGAAACAAGCTACTAAAGTTGAATCGGATCAAGAAGAAATCATTACTTCTACTCAACCTTTTGGTTATGTAATAACGCAACATTCTGATCGTGATTTAGTAAAAGAAAAATATGGTAAGTATTCAGATTTATATACAGAAAATAATGAAGAAATGGAGAGTAGTAAGGTTAGTACTTATCGAAGTGAGTATAAATTTGATGGAGTATTAGGCACATTTTCTCGAGTAAAACATATTTCTGTAAAAATGAGTCAAGCTAAGTCAGTAGATGAAAATAGTGAACCCTTCCCTATTGTACAATGGCAAAATTCTAAGTATTATTTCCACGGTAAAGGATCTGGTGGACATAGTAGTGCGGTAAGCCATGTTTATTCTGATGCTAGAGTCGCAAGTTAATCATATTTATTACTTGCTCTATTGTAGTATGATTTTATTGAACTTTATCATCATATTATTTACCAAGTGGGAATTACCCCGATTATTTAAAGAAAGATTTAAGGAAGCTTTATGAAAAAATCACTATTAACTTTGTTAGTGTTAGGTACATCACTTACTTTAGCAGCTTGTGATCAAGCTAAAGAGACTGCGGCAGATGTAAAAGATGCAGCAGCAGCAACTGTTGAAGAAGCAAAAGCAGTTGCTACAGATGCTAAAGATGCAGTGGCAGATAAAATGACAGACGCAAAAGAAGCAGTAGTAGATGCTAAAAATGCAGTTGCTGACAAAGCATCAGAAATGAAAGATGCAGCAGCTGATAAAGCTGGAGATGCTAAAAAAGCTATAATCGATGCTAAAGATACAGTGGTTAATAAAGCATCAGAAATGAAAGATGTAGCAGCTAATAAAGCTGAAGATGCCAAAAAAGCGATGACAGATGCTAAAGATGCAGTGGTTAATAAAGCATCAGAAATAAAAGATGCAGCAGCTAATAAAGCTGAAGATGCTAAAAAAGCGATGACAGATGCTAAAGATGCAGCAGCTAATAAAGCTGAAGATGCTAAAAAAGCAATGACAGATGCTAAAGATGCAGCAGCTAATAAAGCTGAAGATGCTAAAAAAGCAATGACAGATGCTAAAGATGCAGCAGCTAATAAAGCTGAAGATGCTAAAAAAGCAATGACAG
>NZ_JARIDQ010000011.1 GCF_029256985.1 Otariodibacter sp.
GCACCGCTTAATTGCTCAATACGGTCTGTTTTATCACGCAATGTACCTAATTGTTGTTGGAATAAAACGGTTTCTAAACGTGGAAGTTGATCTTCTAACCGTTGTTTTAAATCGGTTTTGAAGAAAAATTCTGCATCGGTTAAACGTGGACGAACCACTTTTTCATTTCCTTCAATAATTTTACTTGGATCTTCAGGATTGATATTGGAAACGAAAATAAAGTGCGGTAATAACTTGCCGTCTTTATCATAAATTGGGAAATATTTTTGGTCGCCTTTCATTGTATAAACAAGGGCTTCCGCAGGTACAGCAAGGAAACGTTCTTCAAATGTTGCGGCTAATACGTTTGGATATTCAACCAATGAGGTAACTTCATCTAATAAATCATCTTGAATATCGGCAACTCCACCTAAAGCGGTCGCTTTAGCTTGAGCTTTTGCAAGAATTTCTTCACGACGTTCGTTGAAATCTGCAACCACTGATCCTTTTTCTCTTAATAATTGAGGATATTGATCAGCGTGTTCAATTTGAAATTCACGTTCGCCTAAGAAACGGTGGCCACGAATGGTTCTACCGATAGTCACACCTAAAATTTCACCTTCAATCAATTCATCACCAAGTAATAAGGTAACGGTATGTACAGGGCGAACAAAGTGTTCTGTCTTATCACCCCAACGCATTGTTTTTGGAATAGGTAATTTTGCTAATGCTCGGCTGATGATATCTACCACTAAATTTTTAGTCGGTTGTCCTTCAATCACTGCACGATGCACTAACCATTCGCCTTTATCGGTGGCAAGACGATCAGCTTGATCAACGCTGATACCACAACCTCTTGCCCAACCTTCAGCGGCTTTAGTTGGTTTACCTTCCGCATCAAATGCCGCAGAAATTGCTGGACCACGTTTTTCAACTTCTTTACTTGGTTGGCTTGTGGCTAAACCTAACACCTTAACCGCTAAACGACGAGGTGCTGCAAACCATTCTACTTTCTCAAAGCCTAAACCAGCTTGAGTTAATTCTTGCTCTACATTATCAGCAAAGGCAGTCGCTAATTTTTTTAGTGCCTTCGGTGGTAATTCTTCTGTGCCGATCTCGGCAAGGAAATTTTGTGTTGTCATTGTTTGTCTCTTTAAAATTTTTTAACTTAAATTGTAAATTCTCTCTAAGATCTCACCGCTTTAACTAAATATTTTCTGCAATTCTTCAAGATCCAATACAACTTTTTCATCATCCATCACCAAAGCAGGAATCCCGATATAACCTTGTTGTTTGGCTTGATCAAATGCTGAGTGATTATCTCGTAATTTTAGAAAGCGTTTAAAATTTGCCATACTTTCAAAGATATTGACCGCTTCGTATTCCACTTTTAGTTGCTCTAATTGAGCCACAAAAGGTGGGGTGTCAGGGCATAAGTCAGCAAAAAATAATATGGGTTTAGTGTTCATTTTTACGCTCTATCTAAATTATTTTTTACATCCCGGAAACCCTAACGCTTCACGGCTTGCATAATAAGCTTCTGCGACACCTTTAGTTAATGCTCGAATGCGTAGAATATAGCGTTGGCGTTCGGTAACGGAAATTGCTTTGCGTGCGTCTAAAAGGTTAAAGCTATGAGCGGCTTTTAAAATACGTTCGTAAGCAGGTAGTGGTAATGGTTTTTCTAGAGCAAGTAATTCTTGGGCTTCTTTTTCGTATTGGTCAAAGCAGTAGAATAAGAAATCAGTATTTGCATATTCAAAATTGTAGGTAGATTGTTCCACTTCGTTTTGGTGGAAAACATCGCCATAGGTGGTTTTGCCTAATGGGCCGTCAGACCAGACAAGATCGTAAACAGAATCTACACCTTGAATGTACATTGCTAAACGCTCTAAACCGTAAGTGATTTCGCCTGTAACCGGTTTACATTCTAAGCCACCTACTTGTTGGAAATAGGTAAATTGAGTAACTTCCATACCGTTCAACCAAACTTCCCAACCTAATCCCCACGCACCTAATGTTGGGTTTTCCCAGTTGTCTTCCACAAAACGAATATCATTTTGAGTAGGGTCGAAACCTAACATTTTTAAGCTATCTAAATAGAGTTCTTGGATATTATCTGGCGAAGGTTTGATAACCACTTGGAATTGGTAGTAGTGCTGTAAACGGTTTGGGTTTTCGCCATAGCGACCATCAGTTGGACGGCGTGAAGGTTGAACGTAAGCTGATGCCATTGGTTCTGGACCGATTGCACGTAAACACGTCATTGGGTGAGAGGTTCCTGCGCCCACTTCCATATCAAGTGGTTGAATGATGGTACAACCTTGAGTTGCCCAGTAATCTTGTAATGCAAGGATCATACCTTGGAAGGTTTTCACATTAAATTTTGCTGACATTGTGATTCCTATTAATAAAATTCAGTTAAAAATACTGTTTATTATAACGGGTAAGCGGTCAGATGTCGGGCATTTTTTGCAAAAATCTGCAAAAGAATCAGTCAGTAATCATTAACGTTCTTCGTTGAAAGAAAATGAGTCAGGAGTAACGGTTAAAATCGAGGCGGTTTTGCCCCAATCGCCAAGAACGATACGAGTAAAGGTGCGATCAGAATTTGCAAAATGTTGATTAGAATGAACCGCTTGTCGATGGGTGTGTCCGTGAATTAGCCATTCCGCTTGATATTTTTCGACAATTTCAGCGGTAAAAGCTTTATTCACATCCATAATTTCGACCGGTTTGTGTTGCTTGTCTTGTTTGCTTTTAGCTCGAATCTTTTGAGCGATGTTTATACGTAAGGAAAGGGGTAATTTGAGGAATAGCCATTGTAGCCATTTTTGATGGACTTTTTGGCGGAAGTTTTGGTATTTTTCATCATCAATGCATAAAGTATCGCCGTGGCAAATTAACGTTCGTTTGCCATAGAGATCGACAATATGATAATCGGGCAGTAACGTCATCCCCGATTCTTTCGCAAAACGTTTACCAATTAAAAAATCTCGATTACCACAAATAAAATAACAAGGCACACCTTGCTCAACTACTTTTCGAGTCGCTTGTTTGACTTGGGTAATGAGTTCTGACTTCTCATCATCGCCAATCCAAAAATCAAAGAAATCTCCTAGAATATAAACCGCCTCTGCAAGCGGTGCTTTCTCTTGCATAAATTGCAAAAAGAGGGAGGTAATCTCAGGTTGAGATTCGTTTAGATGGAGATCGGCGATGAAATATTGCATTATGTCGTATCTAGTAGATAAGAAAAAATTCCCTTCTTGGGGTAAGAAGGGAATAGATTAATTGTTATTTACTACTATCAAACCAGCCACGAATAAACTGAACAGATAGGAAGAATGTAAAGGCAAAAAATACATAGATAATATAGCTTACCCAAGGTATAGATGGGCTTTGTCCTGCTTCTACTGGTTTAATTGAAACAATATTTCTGAATTCATTTAACCAGCTGATATACCAACCATAATATTTAATTTGTACCATCTTTTTATCATTAGCAAAAGCTTGTGCTTTTGCTTGAGTTAGGGCAGCATCAAATTTAAAGTAGAAAGGTAAGCCCCAGCCTGTATCTTCATTTCGATAAGTCATTACTTTTTTCGTTTCAGGATTTTCAGTAAACAGATAGTATACATCTCTTACAGGACCATCTTCAGGATTCGATTTACTGATAGGACCATCTTTGTCCACACGGCGAACTTCCATTCCGGTAATAACCGTTTGTTCATAGCTTGGGAAAGCGTAATTAACGGCTCCGATTAAAACGATATGCAACGAAAGCATAACTAAAATCAGGAAATATTTAAGAATTGATTTCATAGTCACTCCTACACAGTGAGTTTAAATAAACGTTGAACGTTTTGCGTTGTTGTCTGAGCCATTTCTTCTACCGATACACCTTTTAGGGTGGCTAAGTATTCGCATACCTCTCTGACATACGCGGGTTGATTTGGTTTACCTCGATAAGGAATCGGGGCTAAATAAGGTGAATCAGTTTCTACCAGTAAACGATCAAGGGGAACTTTCTTCACAACTTCGCGTAAATCTTCTGCATTTTTAAAGGTAATAATACCAGAGATAGAAATATAAAACCCAATATCTAAGGCACGTTTTGCCATATCCCAATCTTCTGTGAAACAGTGCAACACTCCGCCACATTTTTCAGCATTATTTTCAATTAATAATTTCATCGTATCTTCACGAGCAGAACGAGTATGGATTACTAATGGTTTATTCATTGTGTTCGCAATTTCAATTTGCTGTTGAAAGATAGACTGTTGCAACTCTTTTGTTTCAGGCGTGTAGTGATAATCTAAACCCGTTTCGCCAATCGCCACTACTCTAGGATCTTTGGCTAATTCGAGTAATCTTGCATAATCAAAAGGTTCATCCTCAACATTTAGCGGATGCACACCGCAAGAGAGCGAAACTTCTGGACGATGTGCTGTAAGCTTTTTCATATTTTCAAAGCTACTTAAGTTCGTACAGATAGAAATAAAACGTTGTACTCCTCTTGCTTTGGCATTTTCGATCACTTCATCAACATTTTTGTGATGAGTTTCATAATCCAAAGAATCTAAGTGGCAATGTGAATCAATAATAAATAAATCGTTCAAACTTTTTCCTGTTATTATTAAATTTAATAATTTAGCATATTTTAACGCATTATAGCTAAATTCTAAGCACTTTCTATTCCGAATGCCATTACTTCCTCAATTCGCTCTGCACCAAGAGCAATCATAATTAAGCGATCAACCCCAACAGCAACCCCAGAACAATTTGGGATCCCTGATTTTAGGGCTGCAAGAAAACGAGAATCTAATTCTTGTGGTGGTAAACCAAGTTGTTGGCGGTAAACATTATCTTGCTCGAAACGACGGAATTGTTCTTTTGCATCACTTAATTCGTGGAAACCATTTGCCAGTTCAATACCTTTATAGTAGAACTCAAAACGTTCCGCCATTCTAGGATCTTCTGCACTCACTTGTGCCAATGCTGCTTGTGATGCAGGGAAATGATAAATTGCAGTTGGGCGTTCTAAGCCAATATTTGGCTCAACGACTTTAGTAAATAAGAATTGTAGTAATGTATCACGATGATCATTATCATCACATTGCAAACCGTATTCTTGTGCTTTTGCCACCAGTTGCGATTTTGTTGCAGAAAGAGGATCTAATCCTACATAGGTTTGAAATACAAATTGATAACTAAAAGATTCGGCTGGTTCGCAATCTAAAATATATTGCAATAGATCATCTACTTCATTAATTAAACGATACATATCAAAATACGGGCGATACCACTCCAACATGGTAAATTCAGGATTATGATATTTACCCGATTCTTCATTACGGAATACATGGCAAAGTTGAAAAATTGCTCCACTACCACTAGCAAGCAAGCGTTTCATGTGATACTCAGGGCTAGTAATTAAGTGTAATGTTTTAGCTTTACTATCAAATGGTGATAGAAATTGTGTACTGAATGTGGAGAGGTGAACATCAGTGACAGAGAATTCACTCATTGTTGGTGTATCAACTTCCAATAATCCTCTATCTGTAAAAAATTTACGGATATCATAAATAATTTTTGAACGCTTTAATAAAGTTGGAATAGAAGCAGTTGGCTTCCATTGTCCTTCTATTACGAGATCTTCCATATATTTTACCTTACTAATTTAAATTTATTTAAATTATAAATTGTTTCTCTCTCTAAAATGAAATTTTTTATAAAATAGTAGTAGAATGAGTTCCATTAATCTTTACAAAGGAAGAACAATGCATTTACGCTCTATAATTCGTATTATAGGTATTTTGATCATGAGTTTCTCATTTATCATGATCGCTCCCTTTATCGTTTCACTAATCTATAGTGATGGTGAGCAAATTACATTTATTAAATCTTTTCTTGTTAGTTTTTTTATTGGTGGTGTATGTTGGTTTTCTAATAGAGAATATAAACAAAAATTACATTCTCATGAAGGTTTTTTCATTGTTGTTGCCTTTTGGTTTGTGCTTGGCTCTATTGGTACTCTTCCTTTACTTTGGGCAAATAGTACTAATATGGGCGTAGCTGATGCTGCTTTTGAATCATTTTCTGCTCTAACGACAACAGGTGCAACAGTGATGTCTGGGTTAGATAGTTTACCTAAAGCAATTTTATTTCATCGGCAATTTTTACAGTTTTTGGGCGGAATGGGAATTATTATTTTAGCGGTAGCTATATTACCATTCTTAGATATAGGTAGAACACAATTATATAAAGCAGAATCCTCTGGCCCAATGAAAGATCAGAAAATTCTTCCTCACATTGCGGATATTTCTAAGCTATTATGGAGTATGTATGCAGGTTTACTTCTGATTTGTACCGCTTCTTATTGGTTAGCTGGAATGTCTTTTTTTGATGCTTTGACTCATAGTTTTTCTACGTTATCAAATGGCGGTTTTTCTACCCATGATGATAATCTTGCCTATTTTAATAGTTCTACTATAAATATAATTGCAACTGTATTTATGCTGATCACAGGCTGTAATTTTTCAGTACATATGTTAGCTCTTATGAATTTTAAAAAAGGAAAAGTATTGAAAATCTATCTTAAGGATGAAGAATTTCGTTTTTTTATTTTATCTCAACTTATTTTTTCAATAATTTTTTCCATAGGGCTTTGGATTAGCCAAGATTTATCGCTATTTCAATCATTCCAATTGGGAGCGACCCAATTAGCGTCAATGAGAACTAATTCAGGTTTTACTTTATTTGATATGAATCAGCTACCAGGATATTTAAGTTTCTTTGCACTATCTATTGCAATTCTAGGAGGATGTGCAGGATCTACTGCTGGGGGAATTAAAGCAATTCGATGTTTGTTATTGTGGTTACAATTAAAAAAAGAATTAAAACAATTAATTCATCCGAATATTGTGAACCCGATTAAATTAAATAGAGAAAAAATTCCGTCTAGTGTTTTAGAGAGTGTTTGGGCATTTATTATTATTTTTATACTTGTTTTCTTTTTGTGTACTTTTGCTGCAATTTTATGTGGAATGACGGTTTATGATGCTTTTTTTGCGGTTTGGACGACAATTACTAATACAGGACCAGGTTTAGGTATTACTAGTTTAGGTTTTGCAGATGTGCCTGATGGTGCTAAGTATGTATTTGTTTTTTCAATGATTGCAGGAAGATTAGAATTTTTTGCGTTATTAGTATTATTTACACCATCATTTTGGAAAAGATAACTAAGCATAATTAAGGTACCTTATTTTCTAAAAAAATAACTAATTAATAAGCGGTAGGTTATAGCTTTTATTATGTAAAAATATAGCAACTCTATCGCTTATTATTATAGGTAATATTCATGTTATCTATATCAGATCCTATCAAACACTATAACTAATGATAAATTTTGAATTTTTTTTATTTTTTCTCTTGAACTCATCAATTTTACCCCTATTTATTATTCCGTTTGAACAGTATGTTAAAAATACTGCTTCCTTTTTAAAAAATTTGTAAGTTGCCCTTGAATTTTTAGGAAAAAACGCAATCTTGTAGGCATCATTACAAAAATATGAACAAATTTTTATATCGGAGAATTTAAAATGGGTAAAATTATTGGTATTGACTTAGGAACAACAAACTCATGTGTTGCCGTAATGGATGGCGATAAACCACGTGTGTTAGAAAATGCTGAAGGTGCAAGAACAACTCCTTCAATTATTGCTTATACAGATAAAGAAACTTTAGTAGGTTCACCAGCAAAACGTCAAGCGATCACAAACCCAAAAAATACGTTATTTGCAATTAAACGTTTAATTGGTCGTCGTTTTACTGATGCCGAGGTACAACGTGATCTTGAAATTATGCCATTTGAAATTACACAAGCAGACAATGGTGATGCTTGGGTTTCGGTTAAAGGCGAAAAAATGGCTCCACCACAAATTTCTGCTGAAGTATTGAAAAAAATGAAGAAAACAGCGGAAGATTTCTTAGGTGAGTCAGTAACTGAAGCGGTAATTACTGTACCTGCATATTTTAATGATGCACAACGTCAAGCAACTAAAGATGCGGGTCGTATCGCAGGCTTAGAAGTTAAACGTATTATTAACGAACCAACAGCAGCAGCATTGGCTTATGGTTTAGATTCTAAGAAAGAGAACCAAATTGTTGCAGTATATGACTTAGGTGGTGGTACATTTGACTTATCTATCATTGAGATGGATAATTTCGACGGTGAGCAAACTTTCGAAGTGCGTGCAACTAATGGTGATACTCACTTAGGTGGTGAAGACTTTGATAACCGTTTAATCAATTATTTGGTTGATGAATTCAAAAAAGAACAAGGTGTCGATTTACGTAACGACTCTATGGCAATGCAACGTGTTAAAGAAGCCGCTGAAAAAGCGAAAATTGAACTTTCTTCTGCACAATCAACTGAAGTTAACCTTCCGTACATTACAGCAGATGCGACAGGACCTAAACACTTAGTTATTACCGTAACTCGTGCAAAATTAGAATCACTTGTTGAAGACTTAGTAACTCGTTCATTAGAACCTGTTAAAGTTGCGTTAGCAGATGCAGGCTTATCAGTGTCTGATATCAACGATGTTATCTTAGTTGGTGGTCAAACTCGTATGCCATTAGTGCAACAAAAAGTAGCAGACTTCTTTGGTAAAGAGCCTCGTAAAGATGTGAACCCAGATGAAGCAGTTGCAATTGGTGCGGCAGTTCAAGGTGGGGTATTAGCAGGTGATGTCACAGATGTATTATTACTTGACGTAACACCACTTTCACTTGGTATTGAAACAATGGGTAGTGTGATGACTAAACTCATCGATAAAAACACAACAATCCCAACAAAACACAGCCAAGTGTTCTCAACTGCTGAAGATAACCAAAGTGCGGTAACTATCCATGTGTTACAAGGTGAACGTAAACGTGCAAGTGATAACAAATCACTTGGTCAATTTAACCTAGATGGAATTCAACCTGCACCTCGTGGTATGCCACAAATTGAAGTAACATTTGATATTGATGCAGATGGTATCTTACATGTTTCTGCTAAAGATAAGAATACAGGTAAAGAACAAAAGATCACGATCAAAGCTTCTTCAGGTTTAAGTGATGATGAAGTTGAAAAAATGGTTCGTGATGCAGAAGCAAATGCGGAAGCAGATCGTAAGTTTGAAGAATTAGTTCAAACTCGAAACCAAGCAGATGCTATTGTTCATTCTACCCGTAAGCAAATAACAGAAGCTGGCGATAACTTGAATGCAGATGATAAAGCAAAAATTGAAGTAGCACTTTCTGATTTAGAAACTTCAGCAAAAGGTGAAGATAAAGCAGATATCGAAGCTAAAATTGATGCATTAGTAAAAGCGTCTGAGCCATTGCTCCAAGCAGGACAAGCTCAGGCTCAAGCGGGTCAGCAACAAACACAACAAAATCAAAAAGATGATGGTGTTGTAGATGCTGAATTTGAAGAAGTCAAGGACAACAAATAATTATTAAACAGGGTAACAATTTATGAGTAATAATAAATTCGTAGGTGAAATCATAATTGATAACAATGGCAAAAAAGCAACATCTCAAGCTAATGCCAAATTAGATAACGGCACACTATATGTGTATTTATCACAAGAACTTGAAAAAGCAGCACCAGGATATTTAAATGTATATGCTGAACAATTTGTAAATGCTGTTAAAGGACAATTTAAGGCACCGAAAAAATCATTTTGGCAAAAACTTTTTGGTGGTGGCGATAATAATGAAGTTAAAAGCGTTGTTGCGTTGACTTATATCCCTGAGTTTGCTCCTTATCAACTTTATGTAGGTAATGACTTTCAACATTCTAAACATATGGGTAAGGAAGAACTTGTAAAAAGATACCCTATTTTTAATGAATTAGTTGGTTAATATTGAGTTGAGATAATTAAGCTTGTCTTATTATCTTAGATTAAATAGGGCGTATTGTTACGCCCTTTTTAATGGGTAAGCGGTTAGATCTTTATAAAATTTATCAAAAAGGAATATGTTATGAGCTTGAAACTTTATCCAGTTAAAACAATACGTTTAACTAATAAAACAGCTGAACAAGATATTCCAACCCTATGGCAATCTGTATCATTATCCGAAAATGAAATCGTATACGGTATCTATAATAATTACGAAAGCGATCATAATGGTGAATATGATTTTACGATTGCTGTCGAGAAAGAAGTATCAGGTGTTACACCAATGGAAATTAATGATGATTTTTATTGGTTTGAGAGTTTTACAACAAATAGAGAACTACTTGCCGATACATGGAAAACGATTTGGAATAAAAGTAAACAAGGGTTATTAAAAAGAACATATTCGCTTGATTTTGAAAAACATTATCCAGATGGAAAAGTTGAAATTAATATTTCAATTCAACCTCACTGTTAATTTTAAAAAATAAAAATAACCAAGCGGTAAGATTGTTATGAAATCTTGCAAATTTAAAATGGAAAAATTATGTCAAAACGTGATTATTATGAAGTCCTTGGGTTAAGTAAGGGTGCGAGTGAGCAAGAGATTAAACGTGCTTATAAACGTTTAGCCGCAAAACATCACCCAGATAAAAACAAAGGCAGTAAAGAGGCAGAAGAAAAATTCAAAGAAATTAAGGAAGCCTACGAAGTACTCGGCGATAATGAAAAACGCAGTATGTATGACCAATATGGTCATCAAGCCTTTGACCAAGGTGGCTTTGGTGGAGGCGGCGGAGGCTTTGGCGGAGGTGACTTCGGTGGATTTGAAGACATCTTTAGTGAGATGTTTGGAGGTAGTTTCGGTGGAGGGCGTCGTCAACGTGTTGTTCGTGGTGATGATTTACAATATAACTTAGAAATTACCCTAGAAGAAGCTGTTCGTGGTGTTAAAAAAGACATTCGCATCCAAACACTAGCAGAGTGTGATGCTTGTCATGGCTCAGGAGCGGAACCAGGCAGTAAAGTTGAAACTTGTCCTACTTGTCATGGTTCAGGTAGAATTCGTCGTCAACAAGGTTTCTTTGTTACAGAACAAGTATGTCCAACCTGCCATGGAACAGGTAAGAAGATTGAGAACCCATGTAAAGTTTGTCATGGTGACGGACGTATTAATAAAGCAAAAAATCTTTCTGTCACTATTCCAGCAGGCGTTGATACAGGTAATCAACTTCGTTTATCTGGTGAAGGTGCTGCAGGTGAGAATGGTGCACCTCCGGGTGATTTATACGTTGTTATTCATGTTAAACCACACGATATCTTTGAACGTGATGGTTCAAACCTTTACTGTGAAGTACCGATCAGCTTTACCATGGCTGCATTGGGTGGTGAAATTGAAGTACCAACCCTCGATGGCCGTGTTAAATTAAAAATTCCGGCAGAAACTCAAACGGGTAAATTATTCCGCATCAGAGGAAAAGGTGTTCCAAGTCCAAGAAGTAGCTATGCAGGTGATTTAATTTGTAAAACAATCATTGAAACACCGGTTTCTCTAAATGATGAACAAAAAGATTTATTACGTAAATTAGAAGAAAGCTTGGAAGGTGAAGGACAACATCGTCCAAAACATGAAGGATTCTTCGAAGGTGTTAAAAAATTCTTCGATAATTTAGGTAAATAAACACCTAAGCATGATGAAAAGCAGTGAATATCAAATATTTACTGCTTTTTTTAATCTCCAAATAAGTGATGGTATAGTAAGTAATAATAATTCAGCACTAAGTGGCACAACTTTCCATGACATTTTTTGATAAAAATAAAGTAAATAGAAACCACCTAAGCTTGCCCCTAGATAGTAGCACGATAGGTATAAAGCGGAAGCTAAAGCTCTTGCTCTTATTGCTGTTTTACCCACCCATGCACTCGCAAGAGAATGAACTAAAAAGAACCCAATACTACAAATAAGTAGTCCAATAATGATTAATCCCAATGAATCAAATAGGGTAAATAAAATCCCGATAGAGAAAATTCCCCATCCGAGAAACATTATCTTAATTGTTCCCCATTTATAACTTAGTTTTCCTGCCATACTTGCTGTCACTGTACCGCTGAGATAACACAAAAAGAGTAAAGAAACTTGAGTTGTTGAGAAATCCCAAGGGGCTTGTTCTAAGTGTAACCCTACAACCGAGAATAAATTAATAAACATTCCAAAGCTTACTCCGCCAATCAAAAATGTACGCCAAAGTTGTGGATTTCTAATATGTTGGCAAAGATTCTTAATGACACCTTTTACCGCTAAGCTTTGCGGAGTAAATTGGCTCTCCTTAGGTAAATATAGATAAGTGGTAATTACGCCAAGTAAAGTGATCAGTGAACAAAACAACATCGCACTATTGGGACTAAAATATTCTGATAACACTCCACCAATTAATCGTCCTGAAATTCCACCCAATGTATTAGCTGCGATATAAATTCCCACCGCACTAATAACAGCATTCTGCTCAAATTCTTCTGTAATATATGCCACAGCAACAGCTGGCATACCCGCAAGAGAAAGTCCTTGAAGCAATCGTAATCCGATCCATGTGGTTAAATCATGACTGAAAAAAAGCAATAATGAAGTTAAGGTAGTTAAAATAAGGCTGACTAAAATAATAATTTTTCGTCCGAAGTGATCAGCAAAAATAGCCCAAGGAATCAAGCAACAACTAATGCCTAATGAGCCACTCGCAAAAATCCAATTAGCCATACTTTCCGATACATTAAATTTCTCACTAAACAAAGAAAGCATAGGTTGAACTGTATATAAATTGCAGAAAACGAGAAAAGAAGAGAATGCCAAGGTAGCAATCGTATGACGATATGCTTTTGATTTTTCGGTTAGCATAACGAAATAATTTTTAGGAAAGAATAAATAAATGTAGCTCAATAATTTCAAAATGTAAACAAGTTGTTAAAAATAAAAAATAACTTACTTATGCTATATAAGATCAAACTGAATTTAATGAATAACAGCCATTGGAAGTAAGAAGTATAAATATTAAATGATAAAACTCTTCCATTTTAAGAATTTTGACAAGTAGAGGTCGTGGCTATTGTGGTAAGGTGAAGGTCATGATTATGAGCTTTATTTAGCGATAAATGATATAAAATCTCTAAAAATAAATTTGGACAGAAAAGAATTTATGCTTAAATTAATCCGATACGTACGCTATTTTAAATATAAGGTTATGCACGATTCAATTTGATCTCCTATATTTAATTATTATTCATTTAATTTCAATAGGTTATTTATATCTTTTTGATTCTTATAATATTTTATTTAAATCATTTTAATTAAATAAAACTTTTATTTGATAAAAATCAAAATATTCAGGATTTATTTTTTTAAACACTATATATTGTGTTAAATTTACAAAAAAACCACAACATATAGTGTTTAATCAATATGCAGTTTGTTTCTGAAGATATAGTCTGGCAAGAAGTACCTAATGAAGTTTCTTTAGCTTTTCTTATTAGTGGTTGCCCATTAGGTTGCAAAGGTTGCCATAGTACCTATAGTTGGGATAGTAAAGTAGGCCATCTACTATCTAAACCATATTTTGAAGAACGTCTAACTCTTTATCAAAATCTAATTAGTTGTGTGTTATTTATGGGTGGAGAATGGCATCCAGAAGAATTGTATTCTTTTCTGACAATAGCACGACAACGGGGATTAAAGACTTGTCTTTACACTGGATTAGAAAAGGAACAAATACCAGACTATATATTGTCAAAGTTAACTTATGTTAAGACTGGACGTTGGATTGCTGAACGAGGAGGGTTAAATAGTTTAACCACCAATCAGCGATTTATTAATTTGCAAACAGGCGAAATACTTAATAATCTTTTTTTGTAGGAGTAATAATCGTGATAAGACTTAATTCATCACAAATTTCAGGCAAGCAGCAATTTATCGAGCAATACATTCACGCAAAGAATGCAGCAGATGGATCTAAATTGGATGCAAACGCTAATGTAAACCAAAAGAATGTTGCAACGATGGAAAATGAATTAATGAAAGATTTTTTCATTCAAATCAATCGAGCTAAAGTTAGCCAAAAAATTGCTGAAATATTTGATGATTCTCTCGCTCAAGAATATTTACGCCAAATAGAATCACACGAAATTTATGTACATGATGAAACTAGTTTAAAACCCTATTGTGTGTCAGTTACGCTTTATCCATTTTTACTTGATGGTTTAATCAAGTTAGGAGGAGAATCCAAAGCTCCCAAGCACTTATCATCATTTTGTGGTTCTTTCATCAATTTAGTATTTGCTATCAGTTCCCAATTTGCAGGAGCTGTAGCAACAGTAGAATTCTTAACCTATTTTGATTATTTTGCTCGTAAAGATTATGGTGATGATTACCTTACTACTCATCGTAAAGAGGTTGAAAGTTGCTTACAGCAAGTTGTGTATAGTATAAACCAACCCGCAGCAGCTCGTGGTTATCAGAGTGTGTTTTGGAATATCTCTATCTATGATGAATACTATTTTTCTGCTATTTTCAGTAATTTTGTTTTTCCTGATTTAACTGCACCAAATTGGCAAAGTGTAGCTAAATTACAAGACTTTTTTATGGATTGGTTTAACAAAGAACGGAATAAATCTATCCTCACCTTCCCTGTAGTAACGGCGGCAATGCTGACAGAAAAAGGGCAATGTAAAGATAATGTATTTGCAGATAAACTTGCAAAATCTCTTTCTGATGGAAATTCATTTTTTATTTATCAATCGGATAATCCTGATTCTTTAGCCTCCTGTTGTCGTTTACGCAATGAAATTGCTGATCATAGCTTTTCTTATTCATTAGGAGCAGGCGGAGTCGCAACCGGTTCAATTAATGTGATTACGATCAATATGAATCGTTTAGAACAAGATGGTCGAGATCTAAAAACAGAAGTCGAAAAAATCCATAAATATCAATATGCCTATCGTCAATTAATGGAAGAATATTTACAGTCTGGGATGTTACCGGTTTATGATGCTGGGTTTATTTCTCTAGATAAACAATTTTTGACGATTGGAATTAATGGAATGGCAGAGGCTGCTGAATTTAGAGGAATTAAAGTAGGTTATAACCGAGATTACATAGATTTTGTTCGTAATAAACTATTCACTATTTACTCAGCCAATCAACAAGCGAGTAAACAATATGGGATTAAATTTAATACAGAATTTGTTCCAGCTGAAAACTTAGGCGTAAAAAATGCTAAATGGGATAAAGAAGATGGATATATCGTTCCTCGTGATTGTTATAATTCTTATTTTTATGTGGTCGAAGATGATCACACTAATGCCTTAGATAAGTTTTTGTTACATGGCAAAGAACTTATTGAATTTTTGGATGGCGGTTCTGCATTGCATTTGAATTTAGAAGAGGCATTAGATCAAACTGGTTATCGTTCAATGTTGAATATTGCTGCTAAGACTGGTTGTAATTATTTTTGTATTAACGTCAAAATCACAATTTGTAACGAGTGTGAGCATATAGATAAAAGAACACTCCAACAATGTAGTTGTTGCGGGTCTAAAAATATTGATTATGCTACTCGAGTAATTGGTTATCTCAAACGTGTTTCAGCTTTTAGCTCAGCTCGCCAAAAAGAACATAGCTTGAGATATTATCATCGTCAGACATGATCCTTGTTTGCATAAAAATAGATTTAATCTGACAAATCGTACAAAAAATGAGAGTTTCCCGTTTAGAATATAAGTGATCAAAATCAACCCAAACAAAAAGGAAACTCTCATACTTTATTCTAATAATCCTTTAATTAAGTACAAAATAGATTTGCTTAATTTAGCTGGAGAATCAGCTGTGTATCAAACGATTGTAAGATGATAGAAATTAATTGAGATATTTCTATTTTTATCAGTAAGTTATCACTCCACTGTTACTGCTTTAGCTAAATTCCGAGGTTGATCAACATCTGTTCCTTTAATTAAGGCAATGTGGTAAGAAAGTAGTTGTAACGGCACGGTATAAAAAATTGGGGCAGTGATTTCATCTACTTTTGGCATTACAACAGTTTTAAAACCTTCCTCTTGGTTAAACCCAGCGTCGTGATCAGCAAATATATAAAGCTGTCCGCCTCTTGCTCTCACTTCTTCAATATTAGATTTCACTTTTTCAAGTAAATCATTTTCAGGTGCAACAACGATAACAGGCATATCATTATCAATTAACGCCAAAGGCCCATGTTTCAATTCTCCCGCCGCATAGGCTTCTGCGTGAATATAGGAGATTTCTTTCAGTTTTAAGGCAGATTCCATTGCGATTGGATAAAATTCGCCACGACCTAAAAATAACGTGTGATGTTTTTCAGCAAAATCTTCCGATAATTTTTCAATTTCTTTATCAAACACTAATGCACTTTCAATTTGTGCAGGAAGTCGTTGTAAAGCCTGAACGATATGTTTTTCTTGTTCGTCAGACACATTACCTTTTAAACGCCCAATTACAGCAGTTAAAAGTAATAAACAAGTCAGTTGGGTAGTAAATGCTTTGGTTGATGCCACACCAATTTCAACGCCTGCTTTTGTCATAAAGGCAAAATCAGATTCACGTACAAGTGATGAGCTTGCAACATTACAGATTGTCATTGCTGACATAAATCCAGAGACTTTAGCTAAACGCAATGCAGCCAGTGTATCTGCTGTTTCACCTGATTGAGAGAGCGTAATTAAAAGGCTATTAGGGCGAGTAACGAATTTGCGATAACGGAATTCTGAGGCGATTTCCACATCACAACTTACTCCAGCGATCGACTCTAACCAATAGCGAGCGACCATTCCTGCATTATAAGATGTACCACAAGCGACAATTTGGATATGTTCTACTTTTTCCAAAATAGCTTGAGCATTATTGCCGATGGAATCAATCACAACTTTATCGTGAGCAATTCGACCTTCCAAGGTATTACGAATAGCGACAGGTTGTTCAAAGATTTCTTTCTGCATATAGTGGCGGAAAGGGCCTTTATCCGTTGCATCTTGCTCAAAATTACCCTCGTGGACTTCTCGTTCAACCTCTTTACCTTCGTGATCAAAAATATGCACATCACGGCGGGTAATTTCAGCAACATCACCCTCTTCAAGATAGATAAAACGACGCGTAACACTTAATAAAGCTAAAGGATCTGAGGCAAGGAAGTTTTCACCAATCCCTAATCCGATAACTAATGGACTACCCGAACGAGCAACAATAAGATGCTCAGGCTCATTAGCATTCATCACTACTGTACCGTAAGCCCCACGTAATTGAGCAACTGTTTTTTGTACCGCTTCTAGTAGAGTTGATGAGCTTCTAGATTCCCATTCAACCAAGTGAGCGATAACTTCCGTATCTGTTTGTGATTGGAACTGATAGCCTCTTTGTTGAAGCATTTCTCTTAATTCTTCGTAATTCTCAATAATTCCATTGTGGACCACGGCAATATTGCCCGAACGATGTGGATGTGCATTAGTTTCTGATGGTTCGCCGTGTGTTGCCCAACGAGTATGTGCAATCCCTGTTCCACCAATTAATGGATCTTTTTCAATGGCGTCATCAAGTGCTTTCACTTTCCCTACTCGACGCACAATTTGCATCTCTTTTTGCGGTGCTAAGATTGCCACACCTGCTGAATCATAGCCACGATATTCTAAACGATGTAAACCATTCACTAAGATTTCTGCAACATCACGTTGTGCCACAGCACCAACAATTCCACACATAAATTTACTTTCCTTTTTGTTATTCATTGCTCATATCTTATTAAAGATACAAGCGGTTAGATCTTATTCATATTTTGCAATAATGACTTCCACACCTTGTTGCGTAATTTGTTGCACAACTTCAGGCGAAATTTCTTCATCGGTAATTAACTTATCTATTTTTTGCCATTCCAATTCAATATTGGGCATTTTTCGACCAATTTTTTGGGATTCGATTAGCACGATCACTTCTCGAGAAACTTCTGCCATAACTTGGCTTAAACCAATTAATTCATTAAATGTCGTTGTACCTTGTGAGAGATCGACACCATCCGCACCAATAAATAATTGATCAAAATTGTATGAACGAAGAACCTGTTCAGCTACTTTCCCCTGAAATGATTCAGAGCGAGTATCCCAAGTGCCACCTGTCATCAATACCGTTGGCTCACATTCAAGTACAGTTAATTCATTCGCCAATGCAAGTGAGTTAGTCATAATGACCAACCCTGTTTGATTCAGCACTTTAACTAAAGCACCTGTTGTGCTACCCGTATCAATAATGATTCGATTATGCTCTTTAATTTGTTTCGTTGCCTCGTGAGCAATGGCTATCTTTTGTTTCGAAAGATTTTCTGCTTGATCTTCTATCATTTCTTTGGGAATTTTAATTGCCCCACCATATCGACGTAATAAAAAACCACTCTCTTCTAAGGCAGTGAGATCTTTACGAATAGTGACTTCTGAAGTTTCAAAAAGAGTAGAAAGCATTTCAACACTCACTTCCCCTTGTTCTTGCACCATTGTTGCAATAATTTGACGGCGTTGTTTTGTATTTCGTTTTGGCATAATTGAAATAAAATAAGTTTCGAATCGAAATTTTAATAATATTATATAGATAAAAAGTTAGAATAAAAAGGGTAAAAGTCGTAAAAGCATAATTTCAATAAAAAATTAATGAAAAATAAGGGGATTCTATTTGCAAGATCTATAAAAAAGATTAAAGTTAAACCTGATATTAGATAAAAGTGAGGTATCGCAAATGAATGTCCCATTCTGTTTACCAGAAAACATTTCTCCCGAAGATTTTTTGCAAAATTATTGGCAGAAACAACCGCTTCTTATTCGTAATGGATTACCACAAATTGTGGGTTTGTTTGAACCTCAAGATATTATTGAATTAGCACAGGAAGAAGATGTTACTTCTCGCTTAATAAAAACTTACCAAACGAAAGATGGCGATAAATGGTCTCTTAAACGTAGTCCATTATCTGTGAAAGATTTTGATGACTTACCAGAACGTTGGTCAGTGCTAGTACAAAATTTAGAACAATGGTCACCAGAATTAGGGACTTTATGGCAAGCTTTCAGTTTCCTACCTCAATGGCAACGTGATGATATTATGGTGTCTTACGCACAAGCGGGAGGCTCAGTGGGTAAACACTATGATGAATATGATGTGTTCCTCGTGCAAGGTTATGGGCATCGCCGTTGGCAATTAGGAAAATGGTGTGATCCAAGCACAGAATTCCAACCTAACCAACCTATTCGTATTTTTGACGATATGGGCGAGCTTATTTTAGATGAAGTATTATCGCCGGGTGATGTACTTTACGTTCCTTCTCGTCTTGCTCATTATGGTGTTGCACAAGATGATTGCTTAACCTTTTCATTTGGATTACGTTTCCCAAATGCAGCTGACTTACTTGAAAACTTGTGTAAGACGTTAGAGCATCAAACTAATATTATGGCAAATACACAATTTACCGTGCCATTTAGACTTTCTCCTCAGAATCAACCTACTGCATTGCTCGATCCGCAAATGGTGGCAATACTCAAAACACAATTGATTGAATTATTACAACATTCTAATCAATTTGATGAGCTATTTACTCATAGCGTAGCAACGGCAGTAAGCACTCGACGTTATGAGCAATTAACCGAAGAAAATGAGTTTTATCCCGATGAAGTCCAAGAGATTTTGGAAGCGGGCGGTTGGGTTCAACAAGATGCAAATGTAAAAATTGTTTATACCGAATCACCATTACGTGTTTATGTGAATGGCGAATGGATTGATGAACTCAATGAAGCAGAGGCGAATTTATTGATCCGTATTGCTAATGGTGATGCAATTTCTTGGAATAAATTGGCATCAAAAGTGGAAAACCAAGATCAACTCGAACTTTTATTAGATAGCTTATGTGATTGGTTAGATAGTGGCTGGATTTTACTCGAAGAAGGGGAATAGTACCTTTGCGATTGATGATTGATCGCGTAAAATTTCGGTTCATTTTTAAGAATAAGGAAAAATATGGCTTGGGTACAAATTCGCTTAAATAGCACAGACAAGCAAGCAGAATTAATTAGTGATTTTTTAGAATCTATCGGTGCGGTATCGGTGACTTTTATGGATAGTCAAGATACTCCGATTTTTGAGCCTCTACCCGGCGAAACTCGCCTTTGGGGAAATACGGATGTGGTCGCATTATTTGATGCAGAAACCAATATGCAGGATATTGTAGAACAATTACGCCAAAGCCAAATTGTCGCTAATGATTTTGCACATAAAATTGAACAAATTGAAGATAAAGATTGGGAACGTGAGTGGATGGATAATTTCCATCCTATGCAGTTTGGTAAACGTTTATGGATTTGCCCAAGCTGGCGAGAAATTCCTGATCCTAATGCAGTTAATGTAATGTTAGATCCTGGCTTAGCCTTTGGTACGGGTACTCACCCAACCACAGCACTATGTTTAGCTTGGTTAGATAGCTTAGATCTTACCGATAAAACTGTGATTGATTTTGGTTGTGGTTCAGGCATTTTAGCTATCGCAGCTTTAAAATTAGGGGCGAAACAAGCGATTGGTATTGATATTGATCCACAAGCAATTTTAGCTAGTAAAAACAATGCAGAAGCAAATGGTGTAGCGGATAGATTACAGCTATTTCTTGCAAAAGATCAGCCAGAAGGATTACAAGCAGAAGTTGTTGTTGCTAATATCTTAGCAGGTCCATTAAAAGAATTATCACCTCAAATTACAACTTTAGTCAAACCGAATGGCGATTTAGGATTATCTGGAATTTTAGCAACACAAGCGGAGTCAGTATGTGAAGCTTATCAACAGAATTTCAAATTAGATCCGGTGGAAGAAAAAGAAGAGTGGTGTAGGATTACAGGTAGAAAATATACAAGCATTTAGCGGTAATTTAGTAACACCGCATTTTGTAATAGTAACACGGTGTTACTATCGGTGTTACCAAAATTTGCAGATTTAGGCTTACATCGGCGTACATCAAAAGACAATAAAAAAGCCCTGAACCATTGTGGCTCAAGGCTTTTCTTTACATCCGATTACATCAGATTATATCGATTTGGTGGAGCTGGGGGGATTTGAACCCCCGTCCGAAATTACTCTACCGTCAGCACTACACGTTTAGTCTGATCTTTAATTTCGTAAGCTAACTGCGGACAGACACGCCATTAACAAACTAGCTTGATTCAATTTAATGCTTCGATCCTCAAGCGGAGGCTTCCACACGATCTCGTTTGGGTTTGACTCCTCTTGATCCCCGTCTTACGAGCGAAAGCTAGGGAGAGAAGGCTCTACGCAGGTTATTAAGCTGCTAGTGCGTATTGTTCGTCGTTTGCGACTATTATTTTGCGGTTTATTTACGAGGCCTACCGCACCTCGACGTGCACCTTGGGCTTCGCTAATCCCGTCGAATCCAGAATCAGCCCCAAAAAGTTTGTCGATTCTATCAGAAAGCGGTAATATCTGTAAACTTTTTTACAGTTTGATGTTCAAACTGTTTTTATACTAAGCGAGATCCAAATGAAAAATAATCCCAAAACAGAAATATTTGAAGATGAAGAGGATGAGATCATCGAGCCTGAAATTGATGTTATTGATGATGTTGATGATGTTGATGATGTTGATGATGTTGATGATGTTGATGAAGAGATCGATCAAAAATCATTATCTAACACAATGCTCGTACCTCAAGGTAATTTGGATAGCTACATTCGCATGGCAAATCAATATCCAATTTTAACCGCTGATCAAGAAAAAGAATTAGCTGAACGTTTTTATTATGATGAAGATTTAGATGCAGCAAAACAGTTAATTCTTTCTCACTTACGCTTCGTTGTCCATATTGCTCGAGGTTATATGGGCTATGGTTTACCTTTAGCAGATTTAATTCAAGAAGGGAATATTGGATTGATGAAAGCGGTAAAACGATTCAATCCTGAAGTTGGTGTGCGTTTAGTTTCTTTTGCTGTCCATTGGGTCAAAGCAGAAATTCACGAATACGTCTTACGTAACTGGCGAATTGTGAAAGTGGCAACTACCAAAGCACAACGTAAGCTCTTCTTTAATCTCCGTAAAAATAAGCAACGCCTAGCTTGGTTTAATGAAGATGAAATCCAAAAAGTTGCAGATGATTTAGGTGTTTCAACAGACGATGTTAAAGAAATGGAATCTCGCATGACTGGGCAAGATATGGGTTTTGATTTACCCGTTGGAGATGATGATGAGTCTTATGTGCCATCTATGTATGTGGAAGATGATTCATCTAATTTTGCAGAAGAAATCGAAGATGAACAACACAGTGGTAAAGCAACTGCTCAATTAATGTACGCATTAGCTCAGTTGGATGAGCGTAGTCAAGATATTATCAAAACTCGTTGGTTAGATGATAAGAAAGCAACATTACATGAATTAGCGGATAAATATAGCATTTCAGCTGAACGTGTTCGCCAACTAGAAACCCAAGCCTTGAAAAAAATCAAAGAGGCAATGACGATAGA
>NZ_JARIDQ010000020.1 GCF_029256985.1 Otariodibacter sp.
GATATGAATGCTAAATATCGTGAAACCTCAACAGGTGGGCTTGCGATTAAAATCGTACCTTGTGATTAATTATCCGAAAATTTTCAAAAAACACTGAATCGATAGACAATTGAATGGCAACAAGGGATAATGTTGCCATTTTTTTATTATTAATGAATCCTTGTGAGACTAACTTTACCTCCGTTAAGCCTTTATATTCATATTCCTTGGTGCGTACAAAAATGCCCTTATTGCGATTTTAACTCGCACGCCCAAAAAGGCATTATTCCTGAATCTGACTATATACAACATCTTTTAAAGGATTTACAGCAGGATCTAGCTTCACATAAAAAAGCTATCCAAGAGCGTAAATTGCATTCCATTTTCATTGGCGGAGGAACGCCAAGTTTATTTTCAGCAGAAGGTATTGCCTATCTATTAGAGAATATTCAGCAATATATTGAGTTTGAAGAAAATATTGAAATTACCCTAGAAGCTAATCCGGGTACAGCGGAAGCAGAACGCTTTATTGGTTATGCACAAGGTGGAGTGAATCGTATTTCCATGGGAGTGCAAAGTTTTGAGCCAGAGAAACTGTTAAAATTAGGGAGAATACACGATAATAATGAAGCGGTACAAGCGGTCAGATTTGCTCAAAATGCTGCAAAAAATGGCCTAACCAGTTTTAATATTGATTTGATGCATGGTTTACCGAACCAATCTGTAAAACAAGCTTTGGCAGATTTAGAACGCGGAATTGAATTATCTCCACCTCATTTGTCGTGGTATCAATTGACAATCGAACCTAATACGATGTTCTATTATCGCCAACCTACATTGCCAGACGATGATGATTTATGGAATATATTTGAACAGGGTCATCAATTATTGATAAAAGCAGGTTATGAACAGTACGAGACCTCAGCTTATGCTAAAAAAGGTTATCAATGTAGACATAATCTCAATTATTGGCGATTTGGGGATTATTTAGCGATTGGTTGTGGGGCTCACGGTAAAATTAGCTATCCAGATGGAAATATTTACCGATTTAGCAAAACAAAGCACCCTAGAGGTTATATGCGAGGTGAGTATTTGTATCAGCAAGATCTCGTTGAATTAGCCGATCGTCCTTTTGAATATTTTATGAATCGTTTTAGACTATTAGAAGCCGTACCAAAGCAACAATTTGAAGATTATACAGGGCTTAATGAACAAAGCGTTCGTACAACAATGGATTGGGCATTGTCTGAAAACTATATTACAGAAACATCCACCCATTGGCAGGTTACCCAGTATGGAAAGCTATTTTTAAACACATTACTAGAGGGATTTTTAGACTAGGTTATGGAATTAACAGATCAAGAAATGCTACGTTATAACCGTCAAATTATGCTAAAAAGCGTGGATTTTGAGGGGCAAGAAAAATTAAAAGATAGTCGAGTATTGATTATAGGGCTTGGCGGATTAGGATCCTCTGCCTCACAATACCTAGCAAGTAGTGGAGTAGGACATTTAACTTTAGTCGATTTTGATACGGTTTCTATATCTAATTTACAACGTCAAATATTATATACAGATGACATGGTAGGCCTATCTAAAGTAGAATCAGCCAAAAAACGATTATCTAAATTAAACCCTTATATCGATATTCAAACAATCGATAAACAACTATCTGAGTCAGAGATGACTACACTTATTCCACAATATGATGTAGTCTTAGATTGTACAGATAATGTTGAGATTCGAAATCATCTTAACCAAGTTTGCTTTTCAGTTAAAAAACCTCTTATTTCAGGTTCAGCTATTCGGTTTGAAGGACAAATTTCAGTTTTTTGTTATCAAGAAAATGAGCCTTGTTATCAATGCTTGAGTCAATTATTTGGTGATAATGTTCTTAGTTGTGTAGAAGCTGGAGTTATTGCACCTATTGTTGGAATAATTGGTAGTTTACAGGCATTGGAAACTATCAAGGTTTTACTAAATATAGGGAAAACATTATCTGGTAAATTACTTGTTATAGATGGTCTCTATTTTTCAGTGCAAGAAATGGCATTACCTAAACAGTCAAATTGTGCAATTTGCAGTAAATAAATTAAACAAAAATTCCTTATAAAATTAAAGAATTGCAAAGATTATTCCAAACCTTTGACGATAAATTGGATTTCACTTAAGATTCACATCGTTTTGTTCCTCTTTAGTTCAGTCGGTAGAACGGTGGACTGTTAATCCATATGTCGCTGGTTCAAGTCCAGCAAGAGGAGCCACTTTATTTCCTCCTTTTACTTTTGATCTTGTTTTATTTGTCTCCTTTGATAAGACATTAATTCATACCTCCAGAATTAGATCAAAAGATTTGCCCCTCAAAAATTTTGAGGGGCTTTTTTTATTGGATAGTTTCTGTTACTGAAGGTCTAACCCCTAATGTATGACAAATTGCATAGCTTAATTCAGAACGATTTAATGTATAGAAATGGAAGTCTTTTACTCCTTCTTTAGATAGTATTTTTACCATATCAATTGCAATACTCGCTCCAAGTAAATTGCGAGTAGTTTGATCATTATCTAATCCTTCATATAATTTATTCATCCAACTTGGGATTTTCACGTTGGTAATTTTTGACATTTTTACCAGCTGTTTAAAATTAGATACTGGTAAAATACCTGGCACAATTTCTACATCAATACCAACAGTAACGCATCGATCTCGGAATCTAAGATAACTATCGATATCAAAGAAAAATTGAGTAATAGCTCGACTTGCTCCAGCCTCAACTTTTTTCTTAAGGTTAAGTAAATCAGCCTGTGCTGATTTTGCTTCAGGATGAACTTCTGGATAGGCTGCTACTGAAATATCAAAATTTGCAATACTTTTTAATAGACCAACTAAATCAGATGCATAGAACGGTTTTTTTGTATAGCCAGCTGGTTTGTCCCCTCTGAGAGCAACAATATGCCTAACTCCACTATTCCAATAATCTTTTGCAATTTCACGTAGTTCATCAGCTGTTGCATCAATACCTGTAAGATGAGGTGCTGCAGTAATACCTGTTTCTTTTTGAATATTTTTAACAATATTATGTGTGCGATCACGTTCACCTGAATTGGCACCATAAGTAACAGACAAAAATTTAGGTTTAAGTATTTTTAAACGATTGATAGATTCCCATAGTAAAGATTCCATTTTTTCATTTTTAGGTGGAAAAAATTCAAACGAGACATTAATTTTCCCATTAAGATCAGCAATGCTTTGATTTAAAAGATCGATTTCTTTTGCATAGCTCATATAGGCTCCTTACTTTATTATGATTTTTATGTATTTGCATATTTAATATTATAGACATCTAAACATCTAAATGTTTGGATGTCTATAATTTATTTTAATGTTTTTTTTATGTCAATAGGGTAATTTGTATTAGATCAAAAAATTTAATTCATAATTAAGTAAGAGTTACTTGATTAAACTCTAAAAATAATGTAAAAAATTTGTAAAATTATTGGTAATATACAAATAATTAATTTTAGGTAAATTGCATGATGTATCGCGAATTTGTCCATTTTATTTTTAACTCTGAGGAGGCATCTAATGCAACAAAAAGTCAAAAAATCTATTTTAGGTCAAGCTATTATATTAAATAATGATGGGTCATTACTTGTTCCTAATAATCCTATTATTCCTTTTATTGAAGGAGATGGTATTGGGGTTGATGTTACTCCAGCAATGAGAAATGTAATTGATGCCGCAGTTAAAAAAGCTTACAAAGATGAACGTAAAATAGAGTGGCTTGAAATCTACGCAGGGGGAAAGGCAAATCAGCTTTATGGTGAAAATACATGGTTACCAGAAGAGACACTCTCATTAATTAAGGAATATCATATTGCAATTAAAGGACCATTAATGACACCAGTGGGCGGTGGTATTCGTTCTCTAAATGTCGCAATGCGTCAAGGATTAGATTTATACAATTGCTTACGTCCTATTCGATATTATGAAGGTGCACCAAGCCCAGTAAAACATCCTGAATTAGTGGATATGGTTATTTTCCGTGAAAATTCAGAAGATATTTATGCGGGTGTAGAATGGGTGGCGGGTTCTGCGGAAGCAGATAAAGTGATTGATTTTTTACAAAAAGAAATGGGTGTGACGAAAATTCGTTTTACCAAAGATTGTGGTATTGGTATTAAACCAGTATCTAAACAAGGTACACAACGTTTAGTTAGAGCTGCATTACAATATGTGATTGATAATGATCGTGATTCTTTAACTTTAGTACATAAAGGTAATATCATGAAATTTACCGAGGGGGCATTTAAAGAATGGGGTTACCAAGTTGCCAAAGAATTTGGTGCAAAGCCTATCAACGAAGGCCCTTGGCATAAGCTAATTAATCCAAAAACAGGTAAAGAAATTATTATTAAAGACAGCATTGCAGATGCATTTTTACAAGAGATCTTATTACACCCAACAAATTACGATGTGGTTGCTACCCTTAATTTAAATGGTGATTACATTTCTGATGCACTAGCTGCTCAAGTCGGAGGGATTGGTATTTCCCCAGGAGCAAATATAGGTGCTGAAGCAGCAATTTTTGAAGCAACTCACGGAACCGCACCTAATATTGCTGGACAAAACAAAGCTAATCCAGGTTCAATTATTTTGAGTGGTGAAATGATGTTACGTCATTTAGGGTGGCTAGAAGCAGCTGATTTAGTTGTTAATGCCGTGTCAAAGACTATTGCGAATAAAACAGTAACCTTTGATTTTGCTGAAACTTTAGAAGGTGCACAATTAAGATCAACTTCTGAATTTGCACAGGATATTATCAATAATATGTAACAAATATTTTTGATTGATTAATATTGGAATGGAAGCCATCTTTGTATAAAAGATGGCTTTTTGTTAACAAAAACTGTGATATTGTTAACAAATTGTAAAATATTATGTATTTTGTTTTTGTCTAATTTTATTTCCTAAGCTATTATGATGACTATATTATAGTTGTATCTATTTTATTTCTTGAGTGGAGTTTTTTATGGCTTTTTTAGATGATTATCGTAAACATGTTGAAGAACGTGCAGAGCAAGGAGTGGTTCCATTGCCATTAAATGCAGAGCAAACATCTCAACTAATTGAATTGTTAAAAAATCCAGTATCTGGTGAGAAAGATTTTCTTTTAGAGTTATTTGAAACTCGAGTTCCTGCTGGTGTGGATGAGGCTGCTTATATAAAGGCTGCATTTCTTGCTGCAATTGTTTCAAATCAAGCTACATCACCTTTTATATCTAAATCTCATGCGATCAAATTATTAGGGACAATGCAAGGTGGATACAACATAGAACCACTTTTAAATGCATTGGAAGATAAAGAACTTGCTCCGCTTGCAGTAGATGCACTATCAAAAACACTGCTTATATTTGATCATTTCCATGATGTTGTAGAAAAATCAAAAGCAGGAAATCAGTTTGCTAAAGAAATTTTAACATCATGGGCTAATGCAGAATGGTTTTTATCTCGCCCTAAATTAGAAGAAAAAATAACATTAACTGTTTTTAAAGTAACAGGCGAAACAAATACGGATGACTTGTCTCCTGCGCAGGATGCTTGGTCTCGACCAGATATCCCTTTACATGCGTTAGCTATGTTGAAAAATGAACGAGAAGGGATTATTCCTGATGAACCAGGTGTTGTTGGACCAATGAAACAAATTGAACAATTAAAAGAAAAAGGGTTCCCTCTTGTTTATGTTGGAGATGTTGTGGGCACAGGTTCATCACGTAAATCAGCAACAAACTCAGTTCTTTGGTTAATGGGTGATGATATTCCATATATTCCTAACAAAAGATCTGGTGGCTTTGTATTAGGCGGTAAGATCGCACCAATCTTTTTCAATACAATGGAAGATGCAGGTTCATTACCGATTGAGGTTGATGTTGATAAATTAAATATGGGGGATATTATTGATTTATATCCTTATGCGGGCAAAGTTTGCAAACATGATTCTGATGAAGTGTTAGCTGAATTCAAATTAAAAACAAAGGTTTTGCTTGATGAGGTAAGAGCAGGGGGAAGAATTCCTCTTATAATTGGTCGAGGATTAACTCATAAAGCAAGGGTAGAACTAGGCTTACCTGAAAGCGATGTATTTGTGAAGCCTCAAGTATCTATTGATACTGGCAAAGGCTATACTTTAGCACAAAAAATAGTTGGTCGTGCTTGTGGTGTTGAAGGCATTCGTGCTGGGCAGTATTGTGAACCAATAATGACAAGTGTAGGTTCACAAGACACTACAGGGCCAATGACAAGAGATGAACTTAAAGACTTAGCTTGTTTAGGATTCTCATCAGATCTTGTTATGCAATCATTTTGTCATACAGCGGCTTATCCAAAACCAATTGATGTTGTGACGCACCATACACTTCCTGATTTTATTATGAATCGTGGAGGTATTTCTTTACGCCCAGGAGATGGTGTTATCCATTCTTGGTTAAACCGAATGTTATTACCAGATACAGTTGGTACAGGCGGTGATTCTCATACTCGTTTCCCGATTGGTATTTCCTTCCCGGCAGGTTCAGGACTTGTAGCTTTCGCTGCCGCAACAGGCGTTATGCCTCTTGATATGCCTGAGTCAGTATTAGTACGTTTTAAAGGTGAGATGCAACCGGGTATTACTTTACGTGATTTAGTTCATGCAATTCCTTACTATGCAATTCAAGAAGGGTTATTAACTGTTGAGAAATCAGGTAAGAAGAATGTTTTCTCAGGCCGTATTTTAGAAATTGAAGGTTTAGAACACCTTAAAGTTGAACAAGCATTTGAGCTTTCTGATGCTTCTGCAGAACGTTCAGCAGCGGCTTGTACGATCAAATTAGATAAAGAGCCAATTATTGAATATTTAAATTCGAATATTGTGTTGTTGAAATGGATGATTGCTGAAGGATATGGTGATGCCAGAACCCTAGAACGTCGCATTAAAGCAATGGAAGAATGGGTAGCTAATCCAGAATTAATGGAAGCAGATAAAGATGCGGAATACGCAGCTATTATAGAAATCGATTTAAATGATATTAAAGAGCCAATCGTTTGTGCGCCAAATGACCCTGATGATGCAAGAAAACTATCTGATGTTCAAGGAGATAAAGTTGATGAGGTATTTATTGGATCTTGCATGACAAATATCGGACATTTCCGTGCGGCAGGTAAATTATTACAAAAAAATCAAGATATTATCCCAACTCGACTATGGATTGTTCCACCAACAAAAATGGATGCATCATTATTAGTTGAAGAAGGATACTACAATATTTATGGAAAAAATGGAGCTAGGGTAGAAATTCCTGGATGTTCTTTATGTATGGGTAACCAAGCTAGAGTTGCTGATGGTGCAACTGTTGTTTCTACATCGACTCGGAATTTTCCAAATCGTATGGGTAAAGGCGCATTTGTTTATCTTGCTTCAGCAGAATTAGCATCAGTCTGTGCGATATTAGGTAAATTACCAACACCAGAAGAGTATTTAGAATTTGCTGTGAAAGGTTTAGGTGATGATAAAGATGATACTTATCGCTATATGAATTTTAATGAAATCAATAGCTATGTCAAAAAAGCAGATGAAGTAATTTTTCAAACGGCTGCGTAAGAAAATGTATCTATAATATTATTTACTAAAAAACTATAACTACAAGGGGATTGATATGCCAAAACTACATCCGACATTAAGAGCTGAACTACATTTAAGTGATGGTCGCACATTTGAATTGCCTGTATATCAAAGTAATTTAGGCTATGATGCTATCGGTGTTGAATCTTTGCAAAAAGAAAAATTGTTCACTTATGATCAAGGTCTTACATCAACAGCATTATGTGAATCTAGTATTACTTATATTGATGGTAATGAAGGTGTTTTATTACATAGGGGTTATCCAATTGATGAGTTAGCTATGCAAAAAAGCTATCTTGATGTTTGTTACTTATTATTAAAAGGAGAGTTACCAACTCCAGAGCAGTTAGAATTATTCAAAAAGTCAATTACATCTCATTACATGGTTAATGAGCAATTTACTCGTTTATTCCAAGGATTCCGTCGAGACTCGCACCCAATGGCAATTATGTGTGCAGCAAGTAGTGCTTTGGCTGCTTTTTATCATGATATGCTAGATGATACAGAAGAATCTCGTGATACAACTGCTATTCGTTTATTAGCAAAAATGCCGACATTAGCAGCTATGTGCTATAAATACAATATTGGTAGACCGTTCATGTATCCACAGAATAATCTATCATATGCTGGGAATTTTTTATATATGATGTTTGCAACACCTTGTGAACCATATGAAGTGAATCCAGTTCTTGAAAAAGCGATGGATCGCATTTTTACATTACATGCAGACCATGAGCAAAATGCATCAACATCATCGGTTAGAAGTGTTGCATCATCTGGACCAAACCCATTTGCTTGTATTGCTGCGGGTATCGCATCCCTCTGGGGACCAGCTCATGGTGGAGCAAATGAGGCTTGTATTAAAATTCTTGAAGAAATTGGTACAGTTGATCGTATTCCTGAATATATTGCTAGAGCTAAAGATAAGAATGATCCATTCCGCTTAATGGGATTTGGTCACCGAGTTTATAAAAACTACGATCCTAGAGCTAAAGTAATGAGAGAAACTTGTCATGAGGTATTAGGTGAACTTGGTATAAATACGCCATTACTTGAAGTAGCAATGGAATTAGAACGTATAGCATTAAGTGATTCGTACTTTATTGAAAGAAAGCTTTATCCAAATGTAGATTTTTATTCAGGTATTATTTTACAAGCTATTGGTATTCCAACTTCTATGTTTACAGTTATCTTCGCACTTGCTAGAACTGTTGGGTGGATTGCAAATTGGAAAGAAATGCATCATGTGACAGATAACTTAAAAATAGTACGACCTCGTCAAATTTATACTGGATATAAAGAACGCCATATAGAAAAAGTTTAACGTTATCGTATTGTAGGTTAATAAAAAGGGAGATTAATGAATATCTCCCTTTGATAAGAACAATTTATTAGGAGTGTAATGGACAAAATTTGGGATAGGGTCTATTAGCGACCTAGCTTCTTTGGTCGTGTATAAGAATTTTTATTTTCATCTATGGCTTGCTTTTGCTCTTGTTTGATTGTTAGGTTCTGTTCTACCGCATATTCTCCTAGTGATATGGCACTAATTTTTCCTTCATTTTCTACTATTACTATACAGTTAGATATATTTTCTAATCCAAAACTACCGCTACTATTATCACCTTCGGATGAAGAACTTTTTTTATTAGCATATATAGATCTTACATATTTATCAAAGTTAGAATATTTTGTGCCGTAATTTTGTACATAATTATTAAACTTATTTTTATCTGATAGAATTTCTTTTTTAGAATAATTTCCATCTAATCCATCCCAGTAAGGAACAATCGCTATGTCTAATTGATTATTATTATTTTCTCCATAGATAAAAATATGATAATCAGTACTAGGATAGTTACTATTTAATTCTTGTTTTATCTTATCCATGTTAGAGTATTTTTTTATTTCATCTTTAAAATCACTCGCTATTCTTTTAAATTCAATTAATAAAAATTTATTTTTTTCAGAAAAAATAGTATCACCCATTTTCTCTGGATCACCATCAAGCGGTAAAAACATACTGCTACTTGTACAATTACGAACAAATTTATACTCTACAGTTTTTTCCCACCATTTTATGTCAGCGTTAGTAATATTTGTCATATTTTTCTCCTTAGTTGTATAGAATTAACTTATTGTATAAATAAAAATCATAGTAACTATTTGTATTCAAAAAATAAATAGTGTCTATATCAAATTCACCACTTCCTTCATATCTGGGGCATAGTAGGTGTTCAATAAAATCTTAATTTCTCTATGTCCTGATATTTTAGCCAGTGTCATTACATCTACTTTTTTAGACAAACGGCTTAATGCTTCTCGCCTTGTATCGTGAAAATGTAGGTCCGCATTATCTAAATCTGCCAGTTTTTTGAGTTTTCTGAAGGTGGCATCCAATGAGGCGGATTTCAATTGAAAGATCAAATCTGTTTCATCTTTAAGTGGTTTCAAATGCTCGACAATTTTCAAAGCATCCATTGATAACGGAATATCACGAGGATAGCCATTTTTAGACATTGGGATATGTAAAATCGCTCTGCCATTGGGTAGATAGGTCAGATTTTCCCATTTCGCATTACAGATTTCGCCCGCACGCATTGCTGTTTCAATCGCAAATAACATTGCAGCCCCTGTTCTGCTTTCGACAGTTGTAGAAGGGTAGTCAAAGCTAAATCTTGATACAAATACTAATTTTTCAATCTCATCATCAGAATATCGGCGGGTTCTTTCCTTCGGTGGTTTTGGACGTCTCACACCTTTGAGGTGATTTATTTTTAAGTATCGCCATTCTTCAACAGCAACCCGCATTAGATGAGCAAGGGTATTCCATTCTCTCAATAAAGTAGCAACGCTCACTTTTTCTAATCGTTGATCTCGCCAGTTTATGAAATCCTCTTCTGTTAAATCTTTGATATAAATTTTACCAATAGGCATTTTACAAAGACGAGTTAGCCTAAGTGTTTCGGGTCGTTTACCTTTTTTATGTACCGTATATTCTTTGATATATTTATCAACCAGTTCAGCAAAAGTAATATGTGGAATATCAGAATATTGTCCAGCATTGATCTCACTTTCAATTTGAATGGCCCAATTCTGTGCCTCGGCTTTTGTTCTAAAACTACAAGATTTATAAATGCCTTTTTTTCTTATCTGAACTCGCCAGCCATTCTTAGATTTTATAAATGTAGCCATATTATTCCCCTGTGCAATTTTGTGCAATGATTTTTGTTTTATGATCTTTTCATAGCTTTTTTAAACTTAAAATACTGTGTAAATATACAGTTATTTTACTATATTTTCAAGGGTGATTTGGGGTAGGTAATAGGCTAACTTATTGTTTTTATTATATTAAGACAATAAAAAAAGCCTTTCAAAAATGAAAGGCTTTTCTATGAATATTTGGCTAATGGTGCCAGTGGCCGGACTCGAACCGGCACGCTTTTAAGGGCGGCGGATTTTGAATCCGCTACGTCTACCAATTTCGTCACACTGGCAATCAATATAACGGGCGTGATTATAGAAAGGCTAAGCAATTTATGCAAGTGGAAAGATGTTAAAAAGAATTGATTGATTCTATTTTCAGCATCTATGCAGTAAAAATTCCACTCACAATCGAAATAAAAATACCCATACCAACATAATGGTTGTTTAAAAAAGCTTTAAAACAGTTTTGACGATCTCTATTTTTAGTTAGTTTACATTGGTAAATGAGTAATGTTGTCGTTATTGCAAGAGCAATAAAATAGAACATATTGAATTGACGTAAATAACCAAATGCGATTAGAAGGCATAGTGCGAATACTTGTAGCAAAGCAACAATTTTATTATCATACTGAGCAAATAAAATAGCAGTTGATTTTACCCCAATACGAAGATCGTCATCTCTATCTACCATGGCATATTGAGTATCATAAGCAACTGTCCAAGCTAAATTTGCAAAAAAGAGTAACCAACATTCTAGTGGTAAAGATTGATTAATAGCCCCAAATGCCATTGGAATAGACCAGCCAAATGCTATTCCTAATATAAATTGCGGTAAATGGGTATAACGCTTCATAAAAGGGTAAATAGTTGCAAGTAAAGCGGCAATGATTGATAACCCTATCGTGTATAGGTTAAGTTGTAATACTAGAATAAATGCGATAACTAACAGCACAATAAAGAGAATTTTCGCTTCTTTAGCTGTTGCTCTACCTGTTGCTAGTGGACGTTGTGATGTCCTTTTAACGTTACCATCTATATTACGATCAGCATAATCGTTAATTACACAACCTGCAGCTCGCATGACAATCACGCCAAGCACAAAAATAATTAAAATAGAGACTGGAGGAAAGCCATTTGCAGCAGTAAATAATGCCCATAATGTTGGCCATAATAGTAATAATGTACCAATTGGCTTATCTAAACGCATTAATTGAGCATAGGCGATAAATTTATCTTGAGTTAAATGTTCTTTCATTTAGAGAGTATTACAAATATGGATATTAACATCACTATGATTTAGGTAATGCTGTAATTCTGTTGGTAATGCTTTATCTGTAACGAGATGATGAACTTCTTTAAGGTTACCTACACGCACAATAGCATTGCGTCTAAATTTAGAGTGATCGGTTACTAATATTATATTTCTTGCATTACGCATCAAAGCTCGTTTAACCTGGACTTCATGATAATCGTAATCCATCATAGAACCATCAAGTTCAACAGCACTAATACCTAATATACAATAATCCAAGCGGAATTGATTAATAAAATTTACCGTTGCTTCACCTATAATTCCGCCATCAGATCTAAGCACTCCTCCAGCGATAGTAACTTGGCAATCTTCTTTTTGTAATAATATATGTGCGGCATTTAGATTATTAGTTACTATTCTTAAATCTTTATGTGACAGTAGAGAGAATGCAACAGCTTCTGGTGTTGTACCAATATCAATAAAAAGAGAAGAACCATTTGGGATCATGCTAGCAACAGTTTGTCCAATACAATTTTTCTGAGATAAGAAAAACTGTTTTCTATCAGAATAATCGCTATTTTCAGAATTGGAAGGAGATGCGGCTCCGCCATGATGGCGACGAATAAGATTTTTTTCCGCTAATTCATTAAGATCACGGCGAATTGTTTGTGAACTGACATTAAGTTCATCCACTAATTGCTCAGTACTAACATAACCAAGTTGGCTAACTAATTCAATAATTTTATGATGGCGAATAGATTGTTTCATAAAATTCTCTTTAGAATTTGTATAATTTAAATGATATCTGACCGCTTATCAAGCGGTCAGATCACGTGAATAATTTACAGTTTATCAACTAATTCTACCGCATAGCCAATATAACTAGCGGGTGTCATTTGTTTTAAACGATCTTTTTCTTCATTTGGTAAATCTAAATTATCAATAAATTGACGTATAGTATCACCATTAACACGTTTACCACGAGTAAGTTCTTTTAACTTCTCATAAGGTTTTTCAATCCCGTAGCGGCGCATAACAGTTTGGATTGGTTCAGCTAAAACCTCCCAGTTTTGGTCTAATTCATCGAGTAAATGTTGTTGATTTACTTCTAATTTACTAATACCTTTCAAAGTTGAGGCATAAGCAATCAGCGTGTAGCCTAAGCCAACACCTAAGTTTCTTAATACTGTAGAATCAGTTAAATCACGTTGCCAGCGAGAAATTGGTAATTTTGCACCTAGATGAGCCATTACCGCATTTGCTAACCCTAAATTACCTTCAGAGTTTTCAAAATCAATCGGATTTACTTTATGTGGCATTGTTGATGAGCCAATTTCACCGGCAATTGTACGTTGTTTGAAATGATTTAATGCAATATAGCCCCACATATCACGATCAAAGTCGATCACAATTGTATTAAAACGAGCGACACAATCAAAGAATTCTGCAATATAATCATGCGGTTCAATTTGAGTGGTGTATGGATTCCAAGTCACTCCAAGAGATTCTATAAATTCTTGACTGAATGCATGCCAGTTAATTTCAGGATAAGCTGATAAATGAGCGTTATAGTTACCTACAGCGCCATTAATTTTTGCAAGAATTTCGAGATTTTCGAGCTGTTTATATTGGCGTTGTAAACGATACACAACGTTTGCCATCTCTTTACCAACAGTTGTAGGGCTAGCAGGTTGACCATGTGTGCGAGAAAGTAGTGGAATATCCCTATAGCGCTCGGCTAATTCTTTGATAGCATCAATTAATTTTTTCCATTCAGGTAAAAGTACTTCTTCACGAGCTGTTTTTAACATTAAAGCATGTGAAGTATTGTTGATGTCTTCAGAGGTACAAGCAAAATGGATAAATTCACTTATTTTTGCTAACTCAGGTAACGCCTCACTTTTTTCTTTTAAGAAATATTCGACAGCTTTTACATCATGGTTAGTGGTACGCTCAATCGTTTTGATTCTTTCAGCGTCTTCAAGAGAAAAATTAGCAACAATTTGATCAAGATAAGCAAGGGCTTCTTTTGATAAGCTAGCCACTTCTTTAATTTGAGCATGGCTTGCTAATTTTTGTAACCAATGAACTTCAACCGTCACTCGAAATTTCAATAATCCAAACTCACTGAAAATAGGGCGAAGTGCTGTCGCTTTATCTTGATAGCGACCATCAATAGGGGATAATGCTGTTAACGCATTAAGTTGCATATAAATTTTCTCCAATTAGTTATAACGAGGAATATAAAGACTGTATTGTAGTTAAAATTTTCTTACGAGAGAAAAATAATTGCCAACGGGATCCTCCGACTTGCTGCCATAAAATACCAGCTCGGACACCAGCTAACAGTGAAGCTCTTATATTATTTTGAATATGAGGTAAGGAAAGATAATTGGATACACCTAGCACTTTTATTTTTGCACCAAGGGGACTGATACATTCGCTGTATATATTGGCCATATTAGCGATCATCTTTTCGTTGAGAAGATCACCATCATTTTCATAAAAGGTTCTTCTATGTATAAGTGTTTCAATGCGTTTTGCTAGTTCTTGTTTAGTTTGCGAACTTTTAGATAACTTCTGGCTTAATGCTAATACACCAACCCAGTAACGACCAATTTCAGTATCAATCTTACCTTGACCTCCTCCAAATTGAGATAAAATAGTTTCAAAACCAAGTTTTAAATGATTTAGATCATTATCATAAACATCTAATGTCGTTTTTGGCTGAGTCGCTAATAGAGAACTAAAGGAATATTTAAGGTATTCCTGAGAAGTATGGCCATTATGTGCTAATTGTTGAACCAAGGTTGCAGTTTGACAAACACCAGCCAAAGCAATACTGATATCTTGATAATTCACCATTTTGTATTTACAAATAAACTTTAAATTGATGTTAAATATAGCATTTTTTAAGTAGGTTTTGAATGCTTTTATTTTATTACTTATTTTCTCTTGTTTTTCCAAAATACGCCCTCATAATGTAGAAATTAGATTTTTCGGAGAGTACATAAAATGGCAAAAAAGAAGAAAACAATTGAATTACCACTGTTACCATTGAGAGATGTTGTGGTATTTCCATTTATGGTTATGCCTTTGTTTGTTGGGCGTGATAAATCTATTCAGGCATTGCGAGCCGCAATGGAAAGCAATAAACAACTTTTTTTAGTAACACAAAAAGATGCCAATAAAGAAGATCCAACAATGGATGATGTATATAGTGTAGGTGTCATTGCTAATATTATTCAAATGCTTAATTTACCTGATGGTACCGTTAAAGTTTTGGTTGAAGGTCAAGTAAGAGGAAAAATTGCCCATATTCACGATGATGAAAATGGTTTTTGGGCAGGAATAGATCCTCTCATTTCTGAATATCAGGATGATAGTGAAGAATTAAAAGCAATTGCCAAAACAGCGCTCAGCGAATTTGAGAATTATGTTAAGGCAAATAAAAAAGTTCCAGCGGAAATTTTACCTAAATTACAAAAAATCACATTGGAAGATCGCTTGGCTGACACAATGGCAGCAAATTTAGTAGCATCTGTAAAACAAAAACAAATTTTATTGGAAGAGCCTAATTTAATTGCACGATTTGAAGCACTTCTTGTTGCTATGGCAACAGAAATTGATACGCTTGAAACTGAAAGTCGTATTCGTAGTCGTGTAAAGCAACAGATAGAAAAAAATCAACGTGACTACTATCTTAATGAACAAATAAAAGCAATTCAAAAAGAATTAGGTAATGGTGAAGATCAAGAGCAAAGTGAATTAGATAAATTAAAAGAAAAGATTCAAGAAGCAAAATTACCGAAAGAAGTTCAAGAAAAAGTGGAAGGTGAATTCAATAAATTAAAAGCTATGCCACAAAGTTCATCGGAGGCAACTGTTGTGCGAGGTTATATTGATTGGATCTTACAAATGCCTTGGCATAAGCGGTCAGTTGTTAAGAAAAATTTGCAAAAAGCCCAAGAGATTTTGGATAAAGATCATTATGGCTTAGAGCGTGTTAAAGAGCGTATTTTAGAATATCTTGCAGTACAAACACGCTTAAATAAATTAAAAGGACCTATTCTTTGCTTGGTTGGGCCTCCAGGTGTAGGTAAAACTTCATTAGGTCAATCTATTGCTAATGCAACAGGGCGTAAGTATGTGCGTATGGCTCTAGGTGGGGTACGTGATGAAGCTGAAATCAGAGGTCACCGCCGTACTTACATTGGTTCTATGCCTGGACAATTAATGATGAAAATGGCAAAGATTGGAGTTCGCAATCCACTATTTTTACTCGATGAAATTGACAAAATGGCACAAGATATGCGAGGTGATCCTGCATCAGCATTATTAGAAGTTTTAGATCCTGAGCAAAATAAAGCATTTAATGACCATTACTTAGAGGTGGATTATGATTTATCTGATGTGATGTTTGTGGCAACATCAAATTCAATGAATATTCCACCAGCATTGCTTGACCGTATGGAAGTTATTCGTCTTTCTGGTTATACAGAAGATGAAAAAATGCATATTGCTAAAGAACATTTATTAGCAAAACAAAAAGAAAATAATGGTATTAAAGATAACGAGTTAGTGATCGAAGATAGTGCAATTCTTGGCATTATTCGTTATTACACTCGTGAAGCTGGTGTGCGTAATTTAGAACGTGAAATTGCGAAAATTTGCCGTAAAGCAGTAAAAGCCTTGGTATTGGATAAGAAAGTAAAATCTATCACAGTTTCAGGTGATAACTTGAAAGAATATCTTGGTGTTCAACGTTTTGACTACGGTAAAATGGACAACCAAAACCGTATTGGTGAAGTTACTGGGTTAGCGTGGACCGAAGTCGGCGGAGATTTATTGACCATCGAAACAGCATCTGTTGTGGGTAAAGGCAAATTCTCTTATACAGGTTCTTTAGGTGATGTGATGAAAGAATCTATTCAAGCAGCAATGACCGTTGTTCGTGCAAGATCTGAAAAATTAGGTATTGCAACGGATTTCTATGAAAAGCGTGATATTCATATTCACGTACCAGAAGGCGCAACACCAAAAGATGGTCCAAGTGCAGGGATTGCAATGTGTACCGCATTAGTGTCTAGTTTAACAGGTAATCCAGTACGGGCAGATGTTGCAATGACAGGTGAAATCACTTTACGTGGTAAAGTATTGCCAATTGGTGGCTTAAAAGAGAAATTACTTGCAGCACATCGTGGTGGTATTAAAACTGTAATTATTCCAAAAGATAATGAAAAAGATCTTGAGGAAATTCCAGAAAATGCAAAACAAGCATTAGATATTCATCCTGTCGAAACGATTGATGAAGTTTTAGCGATTGCATTGGAAAATCCACCAGCTGGAATTGATATTGGTAGGCATCATCCAACCAAAGCCATTAAAGTCAAGAAGACTAAATCAACACCTGCAATTCAATAATTGTAAGTTGTAAATGTAATCAGCTCTTAGATGTTTTATCTAAGAGCTGATTTTTTAATACGCAATAATTATTTAAGAAATGTAGGTATTTTACTTTCATACTCTGCAATTTTGGCTTCATGTTGTAAGGTTAAACCAATATTATCTAACCCATTGAGTAAACAATGACGACGGAAACTATCAATTTCAAAATGATAGACTTTATTATTAGCGACAACAGTTTGAGCTTCTAAATCTACCGTTATTTGAGCGCCTTCATTATTTATTACAAATTTAAATAATTCATCGACTTCTTGTTCATTTAAGCGAATTGGGAGAAGTTGGTTGTTCAAACTATTGCCATAAAATATATCAGCAAAACTTGGAGCGATAATGACTCTAATACCGTAATCATCTAATGCCCATGGCGCATGTTCACGTGAAGAACCACACCCAAAATTTTCTCTAGCAAGTAAAATGCTTGCGCCTTGGTAACGAGGGTAGTTGAGGGTAAATTCAGGGTTGGGTTGCTTACCTTCATCATCTAAAAAGCGCCATTCATGAAATAGGTGTTTACCAAATCCAGTACGAGTTACTTTTTGTAAAAATTGTTTTGGAATGATGGCATCGGTATCTACATTTGAAGCATCGAGAGGAACAGCTATTCCAGTATGTTGTTTAAATTCTCTAGTCATATATTCTTCTTCCTGTTGTTTTAGGTGAGTATAAATTTGCAAAAAAATTGATGGAACTCACCGCTTGTTAGATATGTATTTGATTACTGTAAGTCTAATTGTCTAACATCTACAAATTTTCCGAATATGGCGGCGGCGGCAGCCATTGCGGGACTAACTAAATGGGTGCGACCACCACGTCCTTGTCGTCCTTCGAAATTTCGATTACTTGTTGAGGCACACCGTTCGCCACTTTCTAAACGATCATTATTCATTGCAAGGCACATAGAACAACCTGGTTGGCGCCATTCAAATCCCGCATTGATAAAAATTTTATCTAATCCTTCTTTTTCAGCTTGATCTCTAACTAATCCAGAACCAGGGACAACAAGTGCTTGAACACCTGTGGCAACCTTTCTTCCTTTGGCGATAGCAGCGGCTGCACGTAAATCTTCTATACGAGAATTTGTGCATGAGCCTATAAATACTTTATCAATGGATACATCCGTTAATTTAGTACTCGGAGATAAATTCATATAAGCTAACGCTTTTTCTGCTGATTGACGTTCAATTGGATCAGAAATTTGCTCTGGATTAGGAATATAATCATTGACACTAATCACCTGTCCTGGATTAGTTCCCCAAGTAATTTGAGGCTGGATTTCACTGGCTTCTAAAGTGATTACTTTATCAAATTCAGCACCCTCATCAGTATGTAAAGTTTTCCAATAAGCAACAGCATCATCCCAATCTTGTCCTTTAGGTGAGGATGGAAGATCTTTCAAATAGGCAAAAGTAGTTTCATCGGGAGCAATGATGCCAGATTTAGCGCCTAATTCGATAGCCATATTACATACAGTCATTCTTCCTTCCATAGATAGATCAGTAATTGCTTCACCACAAAACTCCACAACGTATCCTGTTCCGCCTGCCATAGTTGTTTTGCCAATGATCGCAAGTACAATATCTTTTGCAGTAATACCAGATTTAACTTTACCTCTTACTTCAATTTTCATTTTTTTAGCTCGAGCCTGTTTTACTGTTTGGGTTGCGAGAACATGTTCAACTTCGGATGTTCCAATTCCAAAAGCTAATGCACCAAAGGCTCCATGAGTAGCAGTATGAGAATCCCCACAAACAATTGTCATACCAGGTAAGGTTAGCCCTTGTTCTGGTCCCATAACATGTACAATGCCTTGATTGATGTGGTTGATGTCATAAAGTTGAATACCAAATTCTTCTGTGTTTTTAGCTAGTTCTATCATCTGGAGTTTCCCCATTTTTCCAGAACCATCTAAATTTCTGCTATCAGTAGGTACATTATGATCCATTGTGGCAACAGTTTTACTTGGTTGTCTAACAGTTCTTCCCATTGCTCTAAGTCCATCAAAGGCTTGAGGTGAGGTAACTTCATGAACAAGGTGTCGGTTAATATAGAGTAGAGGTGTTTCACCTTTCGTTTCATGAACAATATGTGCATCAAATAATTTTTCATATAACGTCTTTTTCATAGATATCTCCACTCGATTTTAAATTTTTATAAGACTGGCAAACGGTCAGAAATCTGCAAAAAATAGAGATAATCAGACCGCTTGTGTAAGGTATGAAACGAATATATCGAGTATCTAAATGAAAGTAAATCCTGTTTTTTGATTAAAAACTTAGTTTTTATTCTTATGTATTGTAATAAAGTGAGTAAAAAATCAATATGCAAAGAATATCATTCTAACTTTTATTTTTTAATAATATATTTACACTAGATTACTTTCATTTTTTAGATAATTATATGAAAAGAAAATTTTTTATTTTTTAATATTATTCACCAGATTTCTTATAGGATAAGAAATAATAAATTGCTGTAGCACATAATGAACAGATTGCCATAGTATATAGCATAGGTCGTTCTGTAGTTAATGGGATATGAGATAATCCTGAACTAATAATGGAAGCTATACCGAATCTTGCAGTACCTGCAACGGCATTTGCGGTACCTGCCATTTGAGGGTAGCGATCTAATATAGCAGCTGAAGCATTACTATTAATAGTTGATACCATTCCTACAAAGAAGGCAATACCAAGTGCCATTGGCCAGAATCCAAGTTGAAATGTTGCACAAATAATTAACCAGATAGCACCAATAAATTGTAGTGTTAATCCTAGTTTAAGCATATTTTCAGAACCAAATTTTGTCACGACACGGCCATTGATAAAAGTCATCACAATCAATACACCGATATTAAGAAAGAAAAAAAAGCCAAAGTTTTCTTGTGGTACGCCGTATATTCCTATATATACTAAAGATCCTGAGGTTAAGAAACAAAACATTCCTGAAAATGATAAGCCTCCAACCATAACATATCCAAGAGTTGGTTTATGTAATACTACTTTAACAAAGTTTTGTATAGTTTGTTTAAAACTAATAGGCTCTCTATTTTCTGGATTAAGAGTTTCCGGAACATTCTTAGCGAAAAGAATAGTAGAGATTAGTCCCATTGCAGCTAATATGTAGAAAATAAAACGCCAGTGAAACCACTTTGTGATGTATCCTCCAAAGATTGGTGCAAGTAGCGGTGCTAGCATAGTAATAATCATAATGCTAGACATAATTCTAGCGAATTGATCACGTGTAAATAGATCTCTTACTAATGCTCCTACAACAACAGTTGGAGCAGCTGCAAAACTTCCCTGAATAAAGCGAAAAATATAAAAAGTAGTAATATCAGTTGTTTGAGTTAAAAATAAAGCTATTATAGATGAGCCTAAAAGCCCTATTATAATGATAGGCTTTCGCCCGAAGCTATCAGCTATTGGTCCCCAAAATAATTGACCTAGTGAGAAGCCTAGAGTAAAAATAGCCAATGTAAGTTGGATATTTTCTTGAGAAACATGTAATGTTTTTGCAATTTCTAAAAATGATGGGAGATACATATCTATCGCTAGAGGAGGAAGCATAGATAGTAATCCAATAATTATAATAAATAATTTATGTGTTGTTATAGACTGATTCATTAAAAACTCTCCATTTCTTTTTGTGTTAAGGGACGGAAGTTACCTTCTTCAAGGCTTTCATCGAGTACTACATCACCAATTTTCCAACGGTGTAATCCAATTACTTTATTACCAAGGGCTGCAAACATTCTCTTTACTTGATGATATCGACCTTCGCTAATGGTTAAATTAACGTTGTAGTCATCAATAATTTCTAATGACGCTGGTTTTGTGAGTGTTTTTTCGCCTCTTAATAAAAGACCTTCAGATAATAATTGAGCATAATTAGATTCAACGGGATCTGCTAAAGTGACGAGATAGGTTTTATCACACAAATACTTCGGGGATGTAATTCGATGTGACCATTGCCCATTATCCGTTAATAATACTAAACCTGTAGTATCCACATCTAAGCGACCCGCACAATGTAATCGAGTTGTGAGAGGGTAGTCAAAAAACTCAAAGACTGTTGGATAATCGCCTTCATCATGAGTACAAACATAGTTTTGCGGTTTATATAGCATAAAATACTGCCCAGCTTCTATCCATGCCAATTTTTCATTATCAAAAAAAATTTCATCTTGAGGAGTAATTTTTTTAGCACCATTTTTTTCAATAAAGTTATTGATCATAACTAAGCCAGATTTGATAGCTTTACTTGCTTGAGAGCGAGTAAGACCTGTATTTTCTGCAATAAATTTATCTAAACGCATATCCATTTTAAATTAAAAGTAAGAATGATGTAATTATATCCTTTTATTACAAAATAGTTGTAAATTTTTGAAAGCACCTTAGGTTATTTATGAATAACCTTATATAATAAACTAAGTTTATTTAGTGGAATGTGCTGTGGATATTAATATTAATTTTGCTATTTATTTGCAATTTTTTATTGGGCTTGTTGCAATTGTCAACCCATTTGGAATTTTACCAGTATTTTTTAGTATGACGTCCCACCAATATGAAGCTGAACGAAACAGAACTAATCTGGTAATGTCAATTTCTGTTGGTATAATTTTGCTTGTTAGCCTTTATTTTGGTAAGGTTATTCTTGATATATTTAGTATTTCATTACATTCGTTTCGTATTGCTGGTGGTATCTTAATTGTAACCATAGCAATGACAATGATTAGTGGTAAGCTAGGCGAACATAAACAAAATAAAGAAGAAAAAAATGCTGATCCTTCAGAGTATGAAAATATCGCAGTTGTTCCACTAGCTATGCCTATTTTAGCAGGACCTGGTGCCATAGGAACAACTATTGTATGGGGAACTCAATATAATACATGGATAGATTATATAGGTTTTACTATTTCAATAGTAGTATTTTCTTGTATGTGTTATACATTATTTAGATTTTCTGGTTTGGTAATGAAAAAATTGGGCAAAACTGGAACAAATATTGTTACACGGATTATGGGACTTATTTTAATGGCTTTGGGAATTGAAATTATTGTTGCAGGATTAACTAATCTTTTTCCTGTGCTGAGTTCAATAAGGTAATTATGAAACAATATATAAAGAATTTAGCGCATTTTAAAGGTTTTTTAGGGCATCTTATCGTTTGTTCTGTATTATCTGTACTAATAGTTGGGTGTGATCAGACTCCTTTACCACAAACAAAAATAAAGATTGAGAAAAAAATTCCAACAGAATTGAATCGAGCAATTTATTCTGCATATATACAATTGGATCCTCATTTTATTAAAGTAGCTGCAGATGCGGCACCCGTCAGAGATTTATTTCTTGGGTTGATGCGGTTTGACCCAAAAGGTAATATTATTAATGGTGTTGCTGAGAGTTATAAAACACAAGATAGCAAACATTGGGTTTTTAAAATTAGAAATGATGTTATATGGTCAAATGGTGAACCTGTCACAGCTGACGATTTTGTTGAGAGCTGGAAGCGTTTACTTGATCCAAGAGAATCATCGCCATTAGCTCAATACCTTATTTATATGGGATTAGAAAATGCTAAGGAAATTTTTAATGGAACTAAACCTTTAGATGACTTAGGTATCCATGCATTGAATTCCCAAATATTACAAATTGATCTAAAAGAGCCAAATCAACAACTACCCAAAATGTTGGCTCATGTTGCTTTATTGCCAACATATCATGGTAAAAAACCGGAAGATTCTAATCAAATTATTGTTAATGGTGATTATGAAGTTATATCAAGAGAGATAAATACGATAACTTTACACTCTAGAAAAGAGAATAATGCATTTAAGACAGTTAAATATCAACTAATTGGTACAGCTCAAAATCCAGATAGGTTTGATATTATTGAGAATCCGTTAAAAGGATATAGGCGTAATATTATAAAGCTACCTCAATTATGTACTTATTTTTATGAATTTAATTTCAATGATTCTAATTTAAGTAAGAAAGAAATTCGACAGGCTATTAGAGCAATGGTGTCTTCGTCAGATATTAGCAAAGGATTCGGTATTCCAGATTATTCTGTTCTACCATCAACGATGACTAGTGAAATTGGATATCAATTATCATCACATAGTGCAGAGCAATTCTTTGAACAATTAGGTCTTAAAGAGAAAAATATATTGCATATCAAAATTACTTTTGATAATGAAGGGAAGCATGAAGAAATTGCTAATCGAATAGCAAGAACATTGGGTCAATCTGATCTCTTTAGAGTAACTCTCGATCCAGTTTCTTGGGAAAGCTTGTTAAAAAAAAGAGATAGTAAAAATTTTCAACTAATCCGATCTGGATGGTGTGCTGATTATAATGATCCTGTATTATTTCTTAATCAATTTCATTCTACTAGCTTGGACAATAAGAGTGGATATTCAAACTCTATTGTGGATGAAAAATTAGAGAAACTTAAGATAAGTTTATTAACTGAAGAAGAACGAGATAGTTTAATTTTAGAAATAATTAAGCAATTAGAAGAGGATGTAGCTATTCTTCCTCTCTTTCAATATCAACGTCGAGTATCTGTAGCACCAGATATTGTTGGAGTTGATAAAGATAATACAAGTGAAGTAATTTATAGCAAAGATTTATATAGAAATAAGGAAGAAGGATGAATCAAATGAATGAATCTCAGCTAATTGAAATTAAAAATATTATTCAAAAGTTTACACATGAAACTTTACAAAAAGATTTAATTACATTAAAGGTATTAAAAAAAGTTGAGTTAGCTAATGATATATTATGTATAGAATTAGTTATGCCGTTTGCTTGGAATACAGTATTTGAGCAGTTTAAACAACATGTTGAAGATAAAATAAAAAAAATAGCTAATATTGATCATATTAAATGGGTTGTTGACTATAAAATTGCAACATTAAAAAGAGCAAATAATCATCCTGCTGTAAATGGTGTAAAAAATATTATTGCAGTAACATCAGGAAAAGGTGGTGTAGGGAAATCAACTACAGCAGTTAATTTAGCTCTTGCGTTAAAGGCGCAGGGGGCGAGAGTAGGGATTCTTGATGCAGATATTTACGGACCATCTATTCCTCATATGCTAGGAGCTGCAGATCAAAGACCAACATCTCCAGATAATAAACATATTACACCAATTGAAGCTCATGGAATTTTTTCTAATTCAATTGGCTATTTGATGGATGCTAATAACGCAACAATTTGGCGTGGTCCAATGGCAAGTAGTGCATTGAGTCAATTATTACAAGAAACATGGTGGCCTGATTTAGATTATCTTGTAATTGATATGCCACCAGGCACGGGAGATATCCAATTAACGCTTTCTCAACAAATTCCTGTAACAGGTGCTGTTGTAGTTACGACACCACAAGATATTGCATTATTAGATGCAATTAAAGGTATCTCAATGTTTGAACGAGTTTCTGTACCAGTACTCGGCATCATTGAAAATATGAGTGTACATATCTGTTCTAATTGTGGTCATCATGAAAATATTTTTGGAACGGGTGGTGCAACAAAAGTTGCTGAGAAATATAATACTCAAGTATTAGGCCAATTACCATTGCACATTAAGCTTCGCAAGGATCTTGATAAAGGAATACCAACGGTTGTTGCAGATCCAACTCATGAAATCAGTCAATTTTATTTAGACTTAGCTGCTAAAGTTGCTTCTGAATTATATTGGCAGGGTAATGTTATTCCTTCTGAGATTATGATTAGAGAGGTGAAGTAAACTTTTGTCAAATTTTAGGTGTAATGGGAAAAATTCAGACTGCTACACCTTTTAAAGCTATATACTATCTATATTATCTGCACGGATTGATAGAAATAAATCAAAAACTGCCCTTTTTGTGGTAAAAACTACGTTAAAAAGAATGGTTGTAAATCAGGAAAATAGCAGTATAAATGCCTTACCTGTCACAGGGGTAGTTTTTAGGTGGTAAATGCCTTAATAATCAAATTTTGCGGCAAGAATATATCCGTGCAAATGTGTCAATTTCATCAGTTACAGATAATTACCCGATACTTAACTCGTCGCCCTCAAAATATCGCAAGTATTGAGCTAAGAGATCTAGTTAAACATAAAATCTTACGATAAAAGTGAGTTAAAACGACAATTAAGTAGCCACAATAGATTAAGTAAATAGCGTAACATCAAGTTTATTAAGAATTTTTATTGACATACTCTGCAAATAACCTGAATTTTGTTAATTACGCCTTATTAAGCAGGATTATTGATATCAATAAATTCTACATCTAAGTTATACTCATCAGCTAACCATTTACCTAAAGCTTTAACTCCTCCCCGTTCTGTTGCATGATGGCCGCAAGCAAAATAATAAATTCCCTGTTCTCGTGCTGAATGAGTAGTTTGTTCAGATATTTCACCACTAATAAAAGCATCAATTCCTTTACTTGCTGCCAAATCAATATACCCTTGACCACCACCAGTACAAATACCAACGGTTTTTATCAATTTTGAAGGATATTCATCAACAAATTCATCGCATAAAATAATTTCATGATTTAAGATAGATTCTAATTTTATTTTTAAATCATTAGCCGAAATAGGGGTCTCTAAATTGCCATAGACTGGGATAGAATAGGGTTTATCCTCAAGTCCTTGTAGATGAGTGACACTAATTTGTTTTGCTAATTGTGCATTATTACCCAGTTCTAAATGTACATCTAAAGGCAAATGATAGCCAAATAGATTAATATCATGAGTTATTAATTTTTTGATCCTTTTGCCTTTCATTCCTTTGATACATGGATTCTCACTTTTCCAGAAATAGCCGTGATGGACTAATATAGCGTCAGCATTTCGTTCAATAGCGGCGTCTATTAATGGTAGAGAAGCTGTTACTCCTGTAACTATTTTTCTGATTTCTTTTTTTCCTTCAATTTGTAACCCATTTGGAGCATAGTCTGAAATCATAGAGCTACTCAATTTTTCATTTAAAATATATTCAAGTTTTAAATTTGTTAACATCAAAAAATCCCTTAATTAGTAATTACTCGATCCACAGTGGTAAGTCTATTTTTATTCTAAGTCCACCGAGATAACTTTTTTCTGCAATAACAGAGCCAGAGTGTTGACTTATAGCATTAGAAACAATAGCTAATCCTAAACCTGTTCCTCCTGTTTGCCTTGCTCTATCTTCTTGAACTCTAGCAAAAGGCCTAAATATTTCTTCATATTGGTTTTCTGGTACACCAATGCCATCATCATCAACTGTAATGATAAGCCTTGTTTTCTCAATGTGAATTTTTACAGCAATTAAAGTTTTTGCATATTTTTGAGCATTTCGAATTACATTTTCGACTGCACTAGAAAGCATAGATACATTACCATTAATATAATATTTAGAAGGTTCACTAATATCTATATCTGTAGAAAAGCTTAACTTATTTTGTTCTATTTCGAATTTTGCATCATCAAATACATCTTCCCAAATTTTATCAATTTGAAAAACTTCTCTATTAACGTGTTGATTTAATTGATCTCTAGATAGTGAAAGTAAATCGTGTATCATTGTATCTAATTTTTGAATTTCATTATTTATTCTTTTTAGCTCGTTAGATTCTCCATTTCTGAGTCTTAATAAAGATACAGCTAATTGCATTCTTGTTAACGGAGTTTTTAACTCATGAGAAATATCAGAGAGTAAGCGTTGTTGATATGTTGTGAGTTCCTGTAATGCTCTTATCATTTTATTAAAACTATTACCTACTAATCTAAGTTCATGAATTCCTTCATTTTCTAATCTAGGGTTAACAACTAAATTTCCTCTAGCAACCGCATCTGCTGATAATTGTAAAGCTTTAACTGGTTTTGCCATTCTCATTGATAACCACAATAGAAGAGGTAATGATATGAATAGTAGTAAAATAAGCATTAAGATCGGAGAGTCAAAAATTTGATCAGATACCTTATCAATATAAGGAATTTGTTCATCTGTATGCTTGATGAAATATTGATAATAGCTTCTACTACTAGATTCTATAACAAAAGGTCCATAAATCTCAACAGAATCAAATCGGCGTTGTAAAGGCTTTTCTGGATTATGTGCACCTAATATAAAGGCATATAATGTATTAAGATCAGAACTAGTTACACCACTCATTTTTTGAGTGATTGGATCAAATAGAATAACATCAAATCCATTAACACTTGATACCATTAAATTTCGACGAAATAATTCATCTAAATTATATTCTAATTGTGTATTGATACTTTCATTTTGAAAGAATGTGAATTCTTTTTTTTCAATAGGGTTAAATACTCGAGCATCAAAATTTGGCAGAATAAGAGCAATACCTATCATAATTGAAACTATCACAACGAAAGATACAAAAATTTGATAAACGAAATAAGTATGTAATGTTTTAATTTTATTCCAGTATTTAATCATATTAGCTTAATATTAAAATAATCTGTAGAAGATTAAACTCAATTTGATATTTATATCTGACAGTTTTTTTATTTAAAACAGTATGTCTGTCAAATTAATTTGAGCTTGAATTATTTTTAATTCAAATTTGTTTTCTTTAGAGTAATATACATCATTGATGTTCTTCTGTAGACATTTTATTTCTATAAGTGTGATAATTATAGAAAGTATCTAGATTTATTCCTATTTAGTTTACACGTCCTCAAAATATTACCCAACTCTTCGCTAAATTTGGTAAATTTATTCAAAAAATTATGAGAGTTTCTTTTTTGTTTAGATTGAAGTTATACACTTAAATTACAAATAAGAAACTCTCTTTTTACTTATATAATTTGTCAGATTAAGTCTGATTTTCTACATATTAACTCATACGATAGTTTGGAGCTTCTTTTGTGATAGTAACATCATGAACATGACTTTCTTTGATACCTGCACCACTGATTTTGACAAACTGTGCTTTGGTACGAAGATCTTCGATTGTTGCACAACCCGTTAAGCCCATACAAGAACGTAGTCCACCCATTTGTTGATGGATAATTTCTTTTAAGAAACCTTTATAAGGAATTCGTCCTTCGATACCTTCAGGTACTAATTTATCTGCAGCATTGTCAGATTGGAAGTAACGATCTGATGAACCTTTAGACATTGCACCCAATGAACCCATACCACGATAAGATTTAAATGCACGACCTTGGAATAGCTCAATTTCACCGGGTGCTTCTTCTGTTCCTGCAAACATTGAGCCTACCATTACACAAGAAGCCCCTGCTGCTAATGCCTTAGCAATATCGCCAGAGTAGCGAATTCCACCATCGGCAATAACTGGGATTCCACGATCTTTTAATGCTTCTGCTGCATCAGAAATTGCGGTAATTTGTGGTACACCGACACCAGTAACGATACGAGTGGTACAAATTGAACCCGGTCCAATACCCACTTTAACTGCACTTGCTCCAGCATCAGCTAGGGCAATCGCACCTTCTGCTGTGGCAATATTACCTGCAACAATAGGTAAATTAGGGTATTTTGCACGAGTTTCTCTTACACGTTGTAAAACGCCTTCTGAATGACCATGTGAAGAATCAATTAAAAGTACATCAACTCCCGCTTTTACTAATGCTTCAATACGTTCTTCATTACCTGGACCGGCACCAACTGCCGCTCCAACACGTAAGCGACCAAATTCATCTTTACAGGCATTAGGTTTACTTTCTGCTTTAGTATAATCTTTCAAAGTTATCATACCTTTTAATTTGAAGTCGTCATCAATAACAAGCACTTTTTCAACACGATTTATATGCATTAAGTGGAATATTTCTTCGCGGCTTGCTCCTTCTTTAACAGTAACCAAGCGTGATTTAGGTGTCATAAATTCAGATACTTTCTTATCCATATCAGAGATAAAACGAGTATCACGTCCAGTAATAATACCAACGAGGTTATTTTCCTTATCAACAACGGGGTAGCCAGCAAAACCATTTTTAGCAACTAATTGTGAAAGCTCTTTTAATGTCATATTTGGTGACACTGTCACGGGTTCTGAAACAATACCACTTTCAAATTTTTTCACTTTACGAACACGATCTGCTTGGCGTTCAATGGTCATATTTTTGTGAATAAAACCAATACCACCTTCTTGAGCTAAAGAAATAGCCAATTTTGTTTCAGTAACTGTATCCATAGCTGCTGAAAGCATAGGAATGTTGAGACGGATTTCTTTAGTAAGCTGAGTTGAAAGATTTGCTGTATTCGGTAATACAGTAGAATGTGCAGGGAGAAGAAGAACATCATCAAACGTAAGTGCTTCTTTGACTAATCGTAACATTGCAATAGTTCCTTAGTTAAAGTTTTAAAATATAAAGCTGGAAAAATTGCGAGCGGATTATACAGGGACTTATTGTGTTTGTAAATTTATAAGCGGTCAGTTTATCTTTTTTTTTGTAAAATTTTTGGAAAACTGACCGCTTGTTGTGTGGCTATCTATACGATTTCAACATAGAGATCTTGATACTGTTTTGCAATTTTTTCCCATCCAAAATCTTGGGCTAACGCATTCTGACGAATACTCGACCAAAGCTTTTGTTTTTTCCATAACTTAATTGCTTTTAAAATCGCATCTAAGAAATCTTCTGGATCAGGATGTTTAAATACAAAACCTGTAGCAGTGCGATTTTCTATCGCCTCTTTATTGCTATTGTTTACCGTATCGGCTAATCCTCCTGTTTTTCTTACAAGGGGTAGCGTACCGTATTTTAATCCATAAAGTTGAGTTAAACCACAAGGTTCAAATCGGCTAGGGACTAAAATTACATCTCCACCTGCAATAATTTGGTGAGATAATGCTTCATCATAACCAATTTTCACGCCAATTTGATTAGGATATTGAGCTTGAGCATCTCTTAATGCTTGTTCTAAATCTGGAGAGCCACTACCAAGTACAATCACTTGCACAGAGTGTTGCATAATAGTATCAATATTGGTGAGTAAGAAATCCGCACCTTTTTGCTCTGTTAATCGAGTAACCATAACAAAGAGTAAGGTTTCTTTTTCTTCTGGTAAATTAAATTGGCGTTGTAATTCGGTCTTATTTTTTGCTTTACCTTGCATATAACTTGCATGATAGTGTGCGATAATATTAGGATCTGTTGCAGGATCCCAAATATTCCCATCTACACCATTTAATATACCTTGTAATCTACCTTCTGCTTGGCGAGTTTGTAATAGCCCATGCAATCCACCACCCGCGACTTCTTCAGTAATTTCTTGTGCATAGGTTGGGCTTACGGTTGTCACTCTATCAGCATAATACACTCCAGCTTTTAAATAAGAAATTTCGCCGTAAAATTCTAATCCATTTGTATTAAAGAATGACCAAGGTAACGAGATTTCATTAAGATGATGAGATTGGAAACGACCTGCATAAGCAATATTGTGAATAGTAAATACACTTTTAACAGGGCTATTCCAGCTTTTTAGATAGGCACAAGCTAGTCCGGCTTGCCAATCATGAGCATGAAGTATATCAGCTCGACCCCACCAATTATCAAGTCCTTCGGAAAGTTGAGCACCTAAATAACTGAGTAACGCAAAGCGTTTATAGTTATCCATATAGTCATGATAATTTTTATCATAGTAAGGTAATGAACGATTATATAATTCAGGGATGTCAATTACATAAACGCCTAATCCATTGAAATAAGCGAATCTTAATGTAACAACACCAGCAAATGTACCTAATGTGACAACTTCGGATGTTTCACCCAACTTTTCAGCAACTTGAGGATAATAGGGGAGTAATACTCGGACATCATTACCCTCAGCTTGTTGAGCGTAAGGTAATGCACCAATGACATCGGCAAGTCCTCCTGTTTTAATAAGCGGGTACATTTCTGAACAAACATGTAATATTTTCATTTAGATTAACCTGTTTGATATATCGAAAAAACATAGAGGCATAACGTAATATGCTAAAACACAGTTATGCCTTGTAATTACTTAAGTAAAATAAATATTATTTTGCTAATTTATCTAACATTTTTTGACAAACTAATACGATTCCACCTTTACTAATGCGGAAGTGTTTCGCATCTTCTTCTGGGTTTACCCCAATCTGTAAACCATCAGGAATTTCACAATGACGATCAATTACTGCACGCTTAATTGTACAATTCTTTCCAATAATCACTTGAGGTAAAACAACACATTCAGAAACAACACTATCTTCTCCTACTTTAACTTCATGAAATAAAACAGAATTACTGATTTCTGCATCAGTAATTACACTTCCACCTGCAATTAAAGAGTTATCTAATGTGCTCGTACGCGCTTTTTTATAAAAAAACCTTGCAGGTGCAGTTTGTTGTGGTCGTCCATGAATTGGCCAAGATTTATCATAAAGATCTAATTGTGGTTTCTCACTAACTAAATCCATATGTGCTGCCCAATAACTATCAATAGTACCTACATCTCTCCAGTAAATGGTACCTGTTGCATTACGACCTTCACTAGAACGCTCAAATGGATGAGCATAAATTACCCCTTGTTCTACCGCTTTAGGAATAATATCTTTACCAAAGTCGTGAGTAGTGTTTGGATTAGTAACTTCTTTATCTAGCATTTCATACAAATAGTCAGCATTAAATACGTAGATACCCATTGAAGCAAGTGATGAATTTGGTTTATCTGGCATTGCTGGTGGATCAGCTGGTTTTTCGACAAATGCTTTGACTTGTAATTTCTCATTCACTGCCATTACACCAAACTCACTAGCTTGGTTACGAGGAACTTCAATACATCCTACTGTACATTTAGCTCCTGAATCAACGTGATCTTCTAACATTCTATTGTAATTCATCTTATAAATATGGTCGCCGGCAAGAATAATGACATATTTAGGGCAGTAGTGGCTTTTCATGATTGCCATATTTTGATAAACCGCATCTGCTGTTCCACGATACCATGTTGTTTCATCAAGTTGCTGACGAGCTGGTAACATATCAATATATTGATTGCGTTCATAAGGTAAAAATGACCAGCCACGTTGTAAATGGCGAAGAAGAGAATGAGCCGCATATTGTGTAATTACACCTATTTTAAGTAGGTTTGAATTGATACAGTTTGAAAGTGCAAAATCAATAATACGGCGACTACCACCAAAATAAACAGCAGGTTTAGCACGGTTATCTGTTAATTCATATAAACGAGATCCTCTTCCTCCAGCTAAAATTAACACGAGAGTTTGTGAGGTTAAATTGCGTTTATCTGTATATGTTTCTTGTGTTAGCATATTTATCTCCAAATTGAATTATTAAAAGATATTCCTTTGAAGTACGCATACTCCCATATTTGAGAAAGTAACTGCTGGCGTATCAGTCATTAGAGTAATATTTTCTGTACCTAACAGAACACTCCATTTTCCTTCAGGTAGTAAAAATGTGGTTGCTACTCGATTTATATTAATTAAAATCAACCAATCCCTATCAAGCAATATTTGTAAATTTTTATTATCTGGGTTATGCCAATCATCCGATTGGATTAAAGTAGAATCTGCTTTTAACCACTGTACAGAGTCTGCATCCCACCACTTACTTTGATCAGATAATGATGGTATTTGCTTTCTTATTTTGATTAGCTGTGTAGTAAAGCTGATAAGGTCCTGATCAGCTTTTTGCCAATCTATCCAAGTAATTTTATTGTCTTGACAATAACTATTGTTATTACCTTTTTGACTATGTCCTAGTTCATCTCCAGCTAGAATCATAGGAATACCATGTGATAAAAGTAGAGTAGTTAATAATACCTTCTTACTTTGTATTCTGGCTTGAATAATATCAGGATCGCTAGTTTCACCTTCTACACCATGGTTATAACTGATATTGTCGTTATAACCATCTCGATTCTCTTCACCATTATCCCAATTATGTTTTTCGTTATAACTGACTAAATCATGTAGTGTGAATCCATCATGAGCAGTAATAAAGTTAATATTATTCATCGGTAAACGATTATGAGCAAAAATATCATCACTTCCTGCGAATCTGCGAACAAAAGTACCTAAGTCACCGCTTATAGCTAAGATAAAACGACGCATATCATCACGATATTGCCCATTCCAATCAGCAAAAGGTTTTGGAAATGCACCAAGTTGATAGCCTCCTAAACCAGTATCCCAAGGTTCAGCAATTAATTTTATATTAGAGAGTTTTGCATTACTCGTCACAGCTGAGAAAAATGCCGCTTTATCAGAAAAACTTGGAGTTCTGCCTAAAAGTGAGGCTAAATCAAAACGGAAACCATCTACATGACACTCTTCAGCCCAGTAAATAAGGCAATCTATCACCCAGCGTAATACCATGGGATCATCATTGATCTTGATACTATGACCACAGCCAGTCCAATTATAGTAGTTTTTATTTTCATCCAACCAGTAATAGGCTTGATTATCTATTCCACGTTGGCAAAGTGTTGGGCCATCAATGCCTGATTCTGCCGTATGATTAAAAACTATATCTAATATGACTTCAATTCCTACTTTATGTAGGTTTTTAACCATATTTTTAAATTCAGCAAGAGGGTGTTTTTTATCACTTGCTAAAGTTGGATCGACTGCAAAATGCCCTATAGTGTTGTAGCCCCAATAATTAGAAAGTCCTAATTTTTGTAAATGAGGTTCATCGACATGATAGGCTACAGGCAACAACTCGATAGCAGTAATTCCCAAATTTTTCAAATACTCAATTGAGGATTCATGAGCCAAACCTGCAAAAGTACCAGCTATATTTTTAGGAATATTCGGATTCTTTTTACTAAATCCTTTAACATGAGCTTCGTAAATAATAGTGTCAGACCAGTCTGTTTGAGGTGATTTATCTCCTTCCCAATCAAACTCACGATCAGTGATGACTGATTTTGGTGCTAAAGATGCATTATCTCTATCATCATCCCAGAAAAACCAAGAATCACCTTCTTTAGTGGTTAGATCTGGTGTTCCTTCAATAGCGTAAGAATAAGGATCAATGAGTAATTTTTGTGGATTGAATAGATTACCTTGTGATATATCACTTACTCCATCTACTCTGAATCCGTATCGAGTCCCTTCTTTCACTTCAGTAACAAAAACATGCCATATATCATTATTTTTATCATGAAACATTGGAATTTTGGTTTCTTTTCCATCAATAAATAAACAAAGATCGACGGCGGTTGCTCGGCGAGAAAAAAGTGAAAAATTCACACCCTTTTCTCCATCAATTTCTGTAATAAAACTTCCTAATGGAAATGATTGTCCTGAAAAATACTGCATGGTAATACCTAAATTATTCTCTAATAATAAATATGGTTGAAAGTGGTGGTAATGTTAAATTAAGTGAATAAGGTCTATTATGTGAAGGTATTTCATCACAATTAATATAACCAAAATTACCAACATTACTTCCCATGTAATACATTGAATCTGAGTTAAGGATTTCTTTATATAGACTATGCTGAGAAACTCCAATACGATAGTTTTCCCTTGGGTTTGGTGTAAAATTACTTACAACGATAATACATTGACCATTTTTTGCTTTACGCTCAAAAGCAAATACTGATTGATCTGCATCATCTACTACTAACCATTCAAATCCTTCAGGTGAATAATCTAATTCATGCAATGCGGGAGTTTGAGTATATAGATGATTGAGATCTTTCACCCAACTGAGCATACCTTTATGCCAATCACTATTAGAATCTTCAGAGAGTAAGAACCAATCGAGGCTTTTCTCATAATCCCATTCCCTTTTCTGAGCAAATTCATTGCCCATAAAGAGTAATTTCTTACCAGGATAACCCCACATATAACCGTAGTAAGCTCGTAAATTTGCAAATTTTTGCCAACGATCACCAGGCATTTTTTCAATAAGGGAACCTTTTCCATGAACCACTTCGTCATGAGAGAGTGGTAGCATAAATTTTTCACTGTATTGATAAACCATACCAAAAGTCATCAAATTATGATGATATTTTCTATAAATAGGATCGGTCTGCATGTAACGAAGGGTGTCATTCATCCACCCCATATTCCATTTATAATCAAAAGCAAGCCCATGATGGTCTACTGGATGTGTGACGCCAGGGAAAGATGTAGATTCTTCTGCTATTGTGATACTTCCCATTCCTTCTTTCTTGAGCATCGTATTGGTTTTACGTAAAAATGCCAGAGCTTCTAAATTTTCTCGACCACCATATTGATTTGGAATCCACTGACCCTCTGCACGTGAATAATCACGGTAAATCATCGAGGCAACAGCATCTACACGTAAAGCATCAATACCAAAACGTTCAACCCAATAGAGTGCATTGCCAGATAAATAATTATGTACTTCGTTACGCCCATAATTAAAAATTAAGGTGTTCCAATCTTGATGATATCCTTCTTTAGGATCTGCATGTTCGTATAAATGTGTACCATCAAAATAACCTAAACCATGTTCATCTGTTGGGAAGTGTCCCACTACCCAGTCTAAAATCACATTGATGCCTGCTTCATGAGCCTTACTAATCAAGAAACGTAAATCATCAGGTGAACCAAAGCGACTAGTCGGAGCATAAATTCCAGTTGGTTGATAGCCCCACGAACCATCGAATGGAAATTCTGAAATAGGTAATAATTCAATATGGGTAAATCCCATATCTTTTACATAGGGGATTAATTCATCAGCAATTTCTCGATAATTAAGCCAATAATTATTTTCTAAATTACGACGCCAAGAACCCAAGTGCACTTCATAAATTGAAATAGGTTGATCTGATGCATTGGCTTTCCGTCTTGTTTCATCAGGTTCAACAATAGCTGGTAAACCTGAAGCAACAGAAGCTGTATCTGGACGGAACTGTGCAGAAAAAGCATAAGGATCTGATTTTAAACGTAATTGGCCGTTATGATCTAAAATTTCATATTTATAAAGGGTATTTTTATGAGCATTTGGGATAAAAATATCCCAAATTCCCGTATTTGGATGGAATCTCATTGGATGACGTCTTCCATCCCAAAAGTTAAAATCACCCACTACGGAAACTCGTCTAGCATTTGGTGCCCAAAGAGTAAAGTGAATACCTCCGACATCATTATGAGTGACTAAATGTGCACCTAATTTTTCATAAGGACGAATGTGTGTTCCTTCAGAAAGTAACCAACTATCTACATCAGTGATGTGTGATTGGAAACGGTAAGGATCTTCAATATCAATTGTTGCATGAGTATATTCGACCAATAAGCGGTAGGATAAATCTGCTTTTTTACCCATTATTTCAGCAATAAAAACAGAATCATCATCAATTTTTATCATTTTTTGAATGGGGTTAGCATTTTGGTCAATAACTGTGACTGATATAGCTTCAGGTAAGAAAGTTCTAATGACAACACCAGAATCTATAGAATGAATACCTAAGTATGCAAAAGGATCACGACATGTTCCAGAATTAAGTTGTGCAATAAAATAAGAATCTAGATTAGACGAGAATAATTGACTTGAATCTTTCATTTGCTCTCCTTAACTGCATAGCATTGAAAGGAAGACGCTCCGGTCTTTTGAACAAAATCTATCAGAAATAATCTTATAGTACAAATTTAATATTAAAATATTTGACATTGATCACAAACATTAAAACATTATAATAATCAAATAGTTATTTTACTTTTTGATTTTAACTTTTTATTAAAAAAAAGGATTGTAAATTTATATCAATTACAAAGGATTTTGATCTTTTATAGCATTAATAATAATTAATAATATATGGAGCGATCTTTTTTTAGACATTTAAACCGTAAGTATAAAATTATCGTTTGACAGTTGCAGTAATTTTCGTAAAATGCACATCGTTCAAAACAACATATCATTTGCGGGAATAGCTCAGTTGGTAGAGCACGACCTTGCCAAGGTCGGGGTCGCGAGTTCGAGCCTCGTTTCCCGCTCCATTTTTTTATGGCGTGTTAGCAAAGCGGTTATGCACTGGATTGCAAATCCATGTAGCTCGGTTCGACTCCGGGACACGCCTCCAT
>NZ_JARIDQ010000029.1 GCF_029256985.1 Otariodibacter sp.
CTACGACAAGTACATTACTCCAAATTAAAAGGAAAATTGTCCCTGATAGTGTTGTATATACAGATCATTATCGTAGTTATAATGCTCTTGATGTCAGTGATTTTCAACATTTTAGAATTAACCATTCCACTGACTTTGCTAAAGGAAAAAATCATATAAATGGAATTGAAAATTTTTGGTCACAAGCAAAGCGAGTTTTAAGGAAGTATAACGGAATTGATAAGAAAAACTTTCATTTATTTTTAAAAGAATGTGAGTTTAGGTTTAATTATGGGACACCAAAAAATCAGTTGAAGATTCTGAAAAAATGGTGTCAAATTTAGGGCTAATCTATGTCAGCCCCAAATAAAAAATTTAGGGTGGTATTTAAAAATTTTACCCTAAATTTTTCTACTATTATTCTTTAATAAAATATCCTATTAACTTGGATTTATTTCCGATATGATTGCTTCAAAACTAAAGAAGCTATTTGTTTTAGTATTGATTATAAAACAGATAAAAAAGATATAAGAATAGGCATAAGATTCAGATACAAATAGAATTTTCTCTCTAGAAAATGCTAAATACTGAAAAACTTATACCTATTTTCTTTCTATTTATAGAATATAAATAATAATAGATTGTATTCAATCTTTTAGATTATTCAGCGTCTTCTTTTTCCCATTCTAATGAACGTTTCACTGCACGTTTCCAACCTTTATAACGTCTTGCTCGTTTTTCTTCATCGCCATCTGGAATAAAAGTAGTTTCAACAACAGCTTTGCCACGTAATTCTTCTAAGCTTCCCCAGAATCCCGTAGCAATACCAGCTAAGTAAGCAGCACCTAAAGCAGTAACTTCTTTAACAACTGGGCGTTCTACTTTTGCACTTAAAATATCTGCTTGGAATTGCATTAAAAAGTTATTAGAAACAGCTCCACCATCAACACGAAGTGTTTCCAATTTCTCTCCACTATCAGATTGCATTGCATCAAGGACATCGCGAGTTTGATATGCAATAGATTCTAATGTTGCACGAACAATATGGTTACGATTCGATCCACGAGAAAGCCCAACTATTGTGCCTCGGGCATATGGATCCCAATATGGAGCACCTAAACCAGTAAAGGCAGGAACAACATAAACACCATTTGAACTTTCTACTTTTGTAGCGAAATATTCAGAATCACGGCTATCGTGGATTATTTTTAATTCATCACGCAACCATTGGATAGATGCACCTCCCATAAAAATTGAACCTTCAAGGGCATAACAAGGTTCACCTTTGGCATTACAGGCTATTGTTGTTAATAATCCATTTTTAGATTCAACTGCTTTATTACCTGTATTCATCAACATAAAACATCCTGTTCCATAGGTATTTTTTGCCATTCCAGCATCAACACAGAGATGACCGTATAGAGCTGCTTGTTGGTCTCCTGCAATACCAGCCACAGGAATACGTACACCGCCCATTCCACCGATATTCGTTTGTCCATAAATTTCAGAAGAGTTTTTAACTTCAGGCAACATTTCTCTTGGAATATCTAATAGCTCAAGCATTTTATCATCCCATTTTTTGGTATGAATATTAAATAGCATTGTACGAGACGCATTGGTATAGTCGGTAACGTGAACACGTCCTTGAGTTAATTTCCAAACTAGCCAAGTATCGACAGTACCAAATAATAATTCGCCTTTTTTCGCTCTTTCTCTAGCTCCTTCAACATTATCCAAAATCCATTTTACTTTTGTGCCTGAAAAATAAGGATCAACCACTAATCCTGTTGTTTTTCTAATATAATCCGCATGACCTTCGGCTTTTAATTGTGAGCAAAAATCAGATGTACGACGACATTGCCATACGATAGCATTATAGATAGGTTTACCTGTTTCTTTTTCCCAAACTATTGTAGTTTCACGCTGGTTAGTAATACCAATACCCACAATTTGATTAGCTTTAATACCCGCTTTTGCAACAACTTCATTTAATGTTGAACTTTGTGTTGCCCAAATTTCCATTGGGTTATGTTCTACCCAACCAGCTTGAGGGTAGATTTGTGTAAATTCACGTTGTGCAACTTCTACTATATTTGCATTTTTGTCTAATAATACTGCTCGAGAACTTGTTGTACCTTGGTCCAAAGCAATAATGTATTGTTTATTTGTCATAATGGTTATTCCTATTGTTAAATGTTTTTAGGTAAATTTTTACCAATGAAATGTGTATAAATAAAGCCACCGAGTAGTGCACCTATGATTGGACCAAAAATTGGAACAAGGAAGTAAGGAATATCACGTCCACCAGTGAAAGCTATTTCTCCCCAGCCAGCAAGTGAAGCAAATATTTTTGGGCCAAAATCACGAGCAGGATTCATTGCAAAGCCTGTTAAAGGACCTGTTGCACCACCTATAGTAGCAACTAATAAACCAATTAATAATGGAGCTAAAGGGCCTCTTGGAACACCATTACCATCGTCAATAATAGCTAAGATACCAGCCATTAAGATAGCTGTGATGATAAGTTCCACCATAAATGCTTGTGCTACACTGATATTAGGATTTGGATAAGTAGAAAATACCCCTGCAAAACCAATACTTTCACCTCTTACAATATTTTGTGCAGACTCAGCAGCTGCAAAAAGGTTATGATATAAAAAATAAATAATTGCAGCAGCAAAAAATGCACCTAATACTTGAGATATAATGAAAGGTAAAACTTTTTTACCATCAAATGATGCAAACTTCCAAAGAGCAATGGTGACAGCTGGATTTAAATGTGCACCAGATAAACCTGCGGATACATAAACTCCTAGAGCAACAGCTAATCCCCACACAATAGATATCTCCCATAGACCGAATGTCGCGCCAGCAACTTGCGCTGCTGCGACGCAGCCTAATCCAAAAAATATCATTAATGCTGTACCAATAAACTCGCCAATACAGCCTGATTTTAATGATTGATCCATAGATCCCCCTAATAAATGAAATAATGTATAGGTATAAATTTAAAAAAATAAAAACCTTTGAAGCCGAGTATAGGTAAAATATTCTTTTTGGCAAATTTTGAAATTTAAAAATGTGACATATAACTCATTTTTATGTTAATTAAATGTAAAAGTGTGATCTATGTTTGATTTTAAAGAAATTTTTTGAGTGTTTTTGAGTGAATATGAAAGAAACATCTTCTTTTAAGAAGATGTTTCTAGAGAGATATATATTTATTTTTTGGTAATAGGGTTTTCTTCATCAAAATGGAAAATCGCATTTGAGTCTTTATAAGATTCTACAGATTTTTTGATTTCTAAGAATTTAATAAAGTTTTCAGCATCCGGAAGGTAAGTATCTTCTCCACCTCGTTTTTCTACGACTTTGGCAAAAGTATAATAACCATCTTGGCCACCTGCAATATAACTATTAGTGCCTACTTTATACAGTTTTGAATCATTAATTGGTTCAAATTCACCAGTTATTTTATTTTGAACTTCAACTTTAACTAAACGTTTTCCTTGTTCATTTGGATATTGATTAGCTTCATAACGAAGTCCTGCTGCATAAGGGAATGATCCTGTTGATTTATTCATAGAAAAGTTAATCGCATCTTCTAGAACTTGTTTAATTTCTTCACCAGTCATTTCTAATAGGAACAACGTATTTCCAAATGGAAGCATTGTATAGACATCATTATAGGTCATTTTACCTGGTTCTATATCAGATCTAACTCCACCAGAATTTTGAATCGTTAAATCAATATGAGCCCCATAACTTCTCATACTTGTAAGCATCGATTCTGCGATAAATCGAGTCGCAATCGAGCCTTGGGGATTCTCTGCACTAGGTATTCTGTTTGCTGATCCTCCTGGCATGGTGCTACCAACTATTTCGCCTGCAAATTGATTACCTAATGTTTCTTTTTCTTGTTTAAATTTATTTAATATTTCAGTTGCTCTTTCATCAGCCTTAGCTACTTGAAATGTTTTGGTCGCATTTAATTCTGCTAGTATAGCTTCTCTTTCTTTGCCTTCTGGTGTGTATTTATTACCATTTTCATCTTTACGTGTGAATGATGAATCTAAGTGGTAAGGGATAACTGGATGACCAATAACTTCTTCAACAATTCCATTTCTATCAAATTTTACGTTTAAATTACCTACTAATTTACTGTATTCCCATCCTTCAACCACATAAACTGGTTCATTCACTGGCGACATAAATTTGGTTGGATAATCCGCTACAACAGGTAACCTCATTTTTTTGATCTCATCATTACCAAAGAGATAATGAGTATCGCCAGTAATGATAATATCGACGCCAGTAACTTTCTGAGCAATATCGAAATTTCGATTTGCACCAGCATGAGAAAGAAGAATAATTTTATTAACACCTCGTTCTTTTAATATATCTGCATATTTTTGAGTTGTTTCTATCTCATCAGTAAAATCAATATCTTTACCAGGATTTGAAGATTCTTTAGTTTTTCCAACAACATCTAGCCCAATAATCCCAATTTTTTCCCCATTAATTTCTTTGATTGCATATGGCTCCCAATAACCAGCTAATATACTGTCTTTTTGTGGAAGTACGTTTGCTGATAAAACTGGAATTTTTAAGTAATCTAAGAATTTTTTTAAACCTTCATTACCTGCATCAAATTCATGATTGCCTAAAGTAAAATAATCAATACCTGTTTCATTCATCAGTTCTGCATCAGCAGAACCTCTAAATAAAGTAAAATAAAGTGTTCCTGTTATTGCATCTCCTGCATGTAATACAAGTGTATTATCCTTGTGATTTTCTCGAAATGATTTAATAACACTAACAAGTTCAGGATATCCACCAATTTTTACTTTGGTTTTTTTATCATTAATAACAAAATCCAGCTCTGATGGCTCTAAGTGAGAGTGGTGATCATTGATGTGTAAAATATTTACCTCGAAAGGCTTCTTGGTAAAGTAATTACCAACAAGAGCAACGACTGCAACTAAAGGAATAGCAATAAGAAACGACTTTTTTTTCATGGAGTCTCCAAAAAGGTTAGGGATTATTTGATTTGATCATAAACACGCTTTATCTCTTCCTTTGAAGGTTTATCGTATTCCGATCGGGTGATGTGATAAAGATAAGCAAAGTTATCAATAATGATATTTTTAGGGTTATCACCTAAACTATTTATTGTACTGGCTAATGTTTCTCTCATTTTTGTGGATTTGGTGATTATTGCTAATCTATGCTCATCTAGGCTTGATTTATTAGATTGATTTGCAATAACTTTATTAATTAACTCATCGCTATTTTTATAAGTATCAATTGTAACTGGATAATTTTTTAATAAAGATTTTATCTCTTCAAATGCATCTTGAGTTTTATCTAGATAAATTATGACATTTTTATTTGAGGTAGAATTAGCTAAAACAGCTAATTTAATTGCAGGAATAGCACTAGATAATTCTTCTTTAGCCACGTTTGAAATAGCAATAAAACGACAATATTTAGGAACTAATTGATGCTCTGTTTTCAACACATCTTTTAGCATTTCATCGATTTTTTCTTTTTTGTATTTGTATTGTAGCGATGATTTATCATTTGATGAAGCTAAAACAACAGCAGGTACTGACATAGCTACACATCCGAGGATAATATATTTTTTTATATACATATACTACTATACATTCGGTTAATAAACATTATGCTATCATAATAGATTAATATATCTACATAGTAACAAAAAATAATTGGGTAAAAGAAAAATTTACCCAATTATTTACTTTTTTTAGTATTATTTTTTATTCTTTAAAAAGTTTACGCCAGTATCAGGGAAGTCAGTAAATATCCCTGTTGCTCCCGCCTTGTTTAATAAAGCATCATACATTTGATTTACGTCTGTAAAGAAACTTGGTAAAGCATCCTTACGTACCGTATATGGGTGTAATTCCATATTATACTTAGCTAATTCTTTAACTAATGGAGTATAAACAATATGATCAGGAGTTGATTTTTCTTCATCAACTAACATATACCAAGCTGGGCCTACTCCATCAGCATATTTAGCAACTTCAGCCATAGCCCCATCTTTAAACATCCAATCATAGCTATAATTTACCCATTTTCCTGATTTATCTTTTTCTTCTGTTTCATGCCAATCAGTATAACCAATAAGTTGAACAAGTTTTAAATCCATTCCTAATTTAGGTAATAATTCTGTTCTTATTCTTTTTAACTCATTAAAATCAAAAGTTTGTAAATAGACAGGATCTGATTTAGAATCATATCCATATTTTTTAAGCACCTTTAATGTTTCAAGAGCAATATCTTTTCCTTCTTTGTGATGTAACCAAGGTGCTTTTATTTCAGGATAGATTCCAACTTTTTTACCTGTAGATTTTTCTAAACCTTGAATAAATTCAATTTCGTCTTCAAATGTATGAATCTTGAAATGGGATTTCCACATAGGAAAACGATCAGGATATACTTGAACCTCTTTACCATTTTCTATTTTGAAGTTTTCTGTCATATTAAGAGATTGAATTTCTTTTAATGTAAAATCGACAACATAGTAACGACCATCTTTTCTGGCTCTATTTGGAAATTTTTTAGCTACATCGGTTAAACCATCTAAAAAGTGATCATGAATAACAACTAATTTATTATCCTTTGTCATTGCTAAATCTTGTTCTAAATAATCTGCATTTTGTGCAAAGGCTAACGCTTTAGATTCTAAAGTATGCTCTGGTAAGTAACCACTTGCACCTCTATGAGCAATAACAATTTTTTCTGAATGTTGTGTTGATGATTGAGTCATGGTGCTACATCCTGCTAAAACAGCCATACCAACTAAACTGAGTGCAATATTTTTTAATTTCATAATTTTTTCCTGTGATTAGCACATTAGTATATAAAAAGGAAGAATAAGATTGTCATTCTTCCTTTTCTAAATTAGATCTTATTTACCATAATGATCTTCAAGTTTTGCTTTATGTTTAGCTTCTTCTAATGTGACGATGAGTAGAAGGAATACAGAAATTACCCCTCCACCAATAATGACATAGAAACCACCATTCCAGCCAAATTTATCTGCAGCCCATCCAACTACTGCAGATGCTGCAACAGTACCGCCTAGATAACCAAATAATCCTGTAAATCCAGCCGCAGTACCTGCTGCTTTTTTAGGAGCTAATTCAAGAGCATGTAAACCAATTAGCATAACAGGACCATAAATTAAGAAACCAATAGTTGTCATTAAAATGAAATCCATTAATTGGTATGGGTTTTCGTACCAAACTTTATATTGAGCAAGTTCAGCTTCTGGAGTCACTGGATTTAACCAATATGCAATAACAGCAACTGTTGTTAATGTCATAAAGATTAAACCTGTTAAACCACGTTTACCTTTAAATACTTTATCTGAAACCCAACCACAAATTAATGTCCCTGGAATAGCAGCTAATTCATAAATAGTATATGCCCAAGCGGTTCCTTTAATATTGAAATGCTTAACTTCACCTAAATAAACTGGTGACCATTTCAATACACCATAGCGAATTAAATAAACAAACACATTAGCAATTGCGATGTACCATAATAATTTATTTTTTAATACATAAGTCACAAAAATTTCTTTTGTGGTTAATTCATTTTCGTAAGTTTTTTCATCATAATCATCAGGATAATCATTACGCCATTTTTCAATAGGTGGTAAACCGCAAGATTGTGGAGTATCACGCATAATTAAGAAAATTGGTACAGAAACGATCATTGCAGCAATACCTGGGAAATATAAAGCTTGTTGCCATATATCTTTCGCAGTTGCTTGAACTCCATGATTACTGAAATATAATGCGCTTGCTAATAACACCATTGCACCAGGTACCATTCCCCCAACATTGTGAGCGGTATTCCAGATAGAAACGATTGTTCCACGTTCATTTTTAGACCACCAGTGCACCATGGTTTTACCTGCTGGTGGCCATCCCATACCTTGTAACCAACCATTTATGAAGATAATGACCCACATAACAAGAATACTTGATGTTGCCCAAGGAATAAGCCCCATCATAGTCATACATAAACCGGATAGTAGTAAACCAAATGGTAAAAATACTCTAGGATTTGAACGGTCAGACATTCCTGCCATAATGAATTTAGAAAGACCGTACGCTAAACCTGCAGCAGTACCAATCACACCTAAATCAGTTTTTGTGTACATGCCTGCATCAATTAGCCCTTTTTGAGCTAAATCGAAGTTAGCGCGAACAAAATAGTAAGCTGCATAGCCGAAGAAAATCCCTATAAAAACTTGCCAACGTAATCGTCTATAAGTGGGATCTATTTTATCTTTTGGTAGCTCCGGAATATGTGGAGCTGGTTTAAATGGACCAAACATAGTCATCTCCAAAGGGTTGTTATTGTATTTATACAAAAAGAGTATATATGATATCGAAAAAGAAAATAGACATCATTAACTTTATTTAATTTTGTGATGAATTTTACAAAATAATATTTTTTTATACGTTAAAAAATTCTAAAGGCTACCAAAGAGTGATCTACTTCACATTAAATAATTTATTTCCTTGTTTGAAATCGCTCATTTGTATAGAATTAATTCGTATTTTTTTCTTTTATGAACATTTAATGTGGGAGATGTTATGGCTATATCGCCTAAAATGTATCAAAATGTGAGTGATTTTTCCCCGCAAGCTACCGATGTTATTATCATTGGTGGAGGAGCAACTGGTGCTGGGATTGCTCGAGATTGTGCTTTGCGTGGTATCAACTGTATATTACTCGAACGTCGAGATATTGCGACTGGAGCAACAGGGCGTAATCATGGTCTATTACACAGTGGAGCAAGATATGCTGTAAAAGATAGTGAATCTGCAAGAGAGTGTATCGAAGAGAACAAGATTTTACGCAAAATTGCTCGTCATTGTGTTGATGAAACAGAAGGCTTATTTATTACACTACCCGAAGATGATCTAAGTTATCAAAAAACTTTTATAGATGCTTGTTCAGCTTCTGGAATTGAGGCAATTGCCATCGATCCTAAGCTTGCTAAACATATGGAACCTTCTGTTAATCCAGATTTAGTTGGAGCTGTCGTAGTACCAGATGGTTCAATCGATCCATTCCGTTTAACTGCTTCAAATATGATGGATGCAACAGAGAATGGGGCTAAAGTTTTTACCTATTGTGAAGTAAAAGGATTGATCCGAGAAGGCGGTAAAGTAATTGGAGTGAATGTTTATGATCACAAAAATCGTGTAGATCGCCAATTTTTTGCAGAAGTAGTGGTTAATGCTGGGGGAATTTGGGGACAAGGTATTGCAGAATATGCTGATTTAAAAATCAAAATGTTCCCAGCAAAAGGTGCGCTATTAGTTATGGGGCATCGTATCAATAAAATGGTTATCAATCGTTGTCGTAATCCTGCTGATGCGGATATTTTAGTACCGGGTGATACCATTTGTGTGATAGGTACAACTTCAAGCCGTATTCCTTACGATCAAATTGATAATATGGAAGTCACACCTGAAGAAGTTGATATTTTATTTAGAGAAGGTGAAAAATTAGCACCAAGTTTACGTCATACTCGTGTGTTACGAGCTTATGCTGGTGTTCGTCCATTAGTAGCTTCCGATGATGATCCTTCAGGGCGTAATGTCAGTCGAGGAATTGTTTTACTTGATCACCAAGAACGTGATGGACTAGACGGTTTTATTACCATCACAGGTGGTAAATTAATGACCTATCGCCTAATGGCAGAGTGGGCAACTGATCTGGTTTGTAAAAAATTGAATAAATCTGCTCGTTGTGTGACTGCTGAAAACGTATTACCAGGTTCAAATGAAAGTCGAGCGGAAACCAATAATAAAGTCATTTCATTACCAAGCACCATTCGTTACTCCGCTGTATATCGTCACGGTTCTCGTGCAACACGTTTACTCGATAAAGATCGTTTAGACCGTTCTCTAGTGTGTGAATGTGAAGCAGTAACTGCAGGTGAAGTACGTTATGCTATTGATGAATTAAGTGTTAATAATTTGGTTGATCTTCGTCGTCGTACTCGTGTAGGAATGGGGACTTGTCAAGCTGAACTCTGTGCCTGTCGAGCTGCGGGTTTAATGACTCGTTTTGATGTTGCTACACCACGTCAATCAACCACCCAATTAGCCTCTTTTATGGAAGAGCGTTGGCGAGGAATTGAGCCTATTGCGTGGGGTGATGCGATTCGAGAAGCCGATTTCACCAGTTGGATCTATTACAGCCTACTTGGTTTAAACGATGTTCAACCACTTGATCAACAAGCTCAGCAAGGGACGGATAACAATGAATTTTGATGTTGTAATTATTGGTGGCGGTCTAGCGGGATTAACTTGTGGGATTACGCTACAAGAACAAGGTAAACGTTGTGTGATCATCAACAATGGTCAAGCAGCAATTGATTTCTCTTCAGGTTCAATGGACTTATTAAGTCGCTTACCAAGCGGTGAGATTGTGAATGAGTTTTGCAAATCTTATCCATTGTTACAGCAACAATTACCTGAACACCCTTATAGTTTAATTGGGGCAGAAAAAGTATTAGAAAAAGCCCAACAATTCGAACAGTTAGCTAAAGCGTTAAAATTAGATTTAGAGGGTTCCACTCAAGCTAATCATTTTCGTGTAACGCCTTTGGGAGGATTGCGAGGCAGTTGGTTATCCCCAAACAGCGTACCAACTATACAAAATACAGAACAATTTCCGCATAAATCTATCGCTATTTTAGGCATTGAGGGTTATCACGATTTTCAACCTCAATTACTTGCGGAAAATTTAAAACAAAATCCACAATTTGCACATTGTGAATTATCAACGGGTTATCTCAATATTCCTGAATTAGATCAGTTAAGAAATAACGCACGAGAATTTAGAAGTGTTAATATCGCACAACTGCTAGAACATAAATTAGCATTTAGAGATTTAATTGCAGAAATTCAACAATCTAGCAAAAATGCAGAAGCAATTTTCCTACCTGCTTGTTTTGGTTTAGATGATCAACGTTTCTTTAATCAACTAAAAGAGAAAGTAGGTAAAGCTATTTTTGAATTACCAACTTTACCACCCTCATTATTAGGTATCCGACAACATAAACAATTACGTAATCGTTTTGAAATGTTGGGAGGTTTAATGCTGAATGGCGATAAAGCCGTTAAAGCAGATATTGAAAACGGCAAAGTTAGTCAAATATTTACTTCTTTGCATCCAAATGATGCGATTAAAGCTGAACATTTTGTACTAGCTACAGGTAGCTTTTTCAGTAATGGATTAGTTGCTGAATTTGAACAAGTATTTGAACCTGTATTTAATGCTGATATTACAGGTTACAAAAATTTCGAGTCATCTAACCGCTTGTCTTGGACATATCAACGTTTTTCAGCTCCTCAGCCTTACCAATCGGCAGGTGTTACTATCAATGAACATTGCCAAGTAAAAGTGTCAGAACAGTTTATGGATAATTTATATGCTATAGGTAATGTTATTGGTGGCTCTAACAGTTTAGAACTAGGATGTGGTTCAGGAATTGCTGTTGTTACCGCATTATATGTAGCGGAACAAATCGGAGGTACAAAATGAATCTTCAACAATTAATTGACAGTGCACAACAACAAATGCTGTCAACCCCCACAATTCATCATAGTGGAATTGATGAGTCTTTTGAAAGTTGTATCAAATGTACAGCTTGTACTGCCGTTTGTCCTGTTTCTAGACAAAATCCATTTTATCCGGGGCCTAAACAATCAGGTCCAGATGGAGAACGTCTACGTCTAAAAAGTGCTGAACTCTACGATGAAGCATTAAAATATTGTACTAACTGTAAACGCTGTGAGGTAGCCTGTCCTTCTGATGTGAAGATAGGAGATTTGATTATTCGAGCAAGAAACAATCATCTTGATCGTCAAAATAAGCCATTAATGCATAAATTGCGTGATGCAGTTCTAAGTAATACCGATATTATGGGTAAAATGAATACCCCATTAGCACCTATCGTGAATGGTATTACAGGATTGAAAGCTACACGTTTTTTACTTGAGAAAACATTGAATGTTAGTCGTCATCGTACCTTACCAAAATATTCTTTTGGCTCTTTCAGAAATTGGTATTTAAAAAAAGAAGCTGAACGTCAATCTCTTTATAGAGAAAAAGTTGCTTATTATCATGGGTGTTATGTAAATTATAATAATCCGCAGTTAGGTAAAGATTTAATTGATGTTTTTAATGCAATGGATATTGGCGTTGTTCTACTTGAAAAAGAAAAATGTTGTGGCCTACCTTTATCAGTAAATGGCTTTCCTGATAAAGCAAAAAAATTAGCGAAATTCAACTTAACTGAGTTAGAAAAAGCAGTTGATAAAGAAATTGAGGTTGTAGGAACATCATCTAGTTGTACCATGAATTTACGCGATGAATATCATCATATTTTAGGAATGGATAATGCTAAGATCCGTCCACATATGAATATTGTTACGCAATACTTGTATCAACTATTTAATTCAGGTAAGAAACCTAATTTTAAATCAATACCATTACGTGTTGCATATCATACTGCATGTCATGTGGATAAAGCAGGTTGGGCACCTTATACTTTAGATGTTTTAAAACATATTCCTGATCTTGAAATCGTTATGTTACCATCACAATGTTGTGGTATTGCAGGAACTTATGGTTTCAAATCAGAAAATTATGAGGTGTCTCAAGCAATTGGTAATCCACTTTTCGAACATATTAATAATGGTGGCTTTGACTTCGTTGTTTCAGAATGTGAGACTTGTAAATGGCAAATAGATATGTCTACTAAATTGACTTGTTTGCATCCGATTACATTGCTGGCAATGGCATTAGATAGAGCATAAAATATAATGAAAATAAGTATCTAATTTAACTTGGTCCAAAGAAGTTAGATTATTATTTTAGGGGTTGTGTTCGACATTGTATTGAATTTAACCCCTTTAATTTAATTGTATCTATTTTTCATAGTAGATCACCCTAGATATTTAGATTCAAACTCATTTATACTTTCCTTGAGATAAGCATTCAGCTATTGGCTAATTATATAAAAACTTAGTAGCTCAAATTTTAGAGCTTACTATTAAAAATAACTTGTACAATTATTAGTTTTTTATCGTCTATTCCCTCATACCAAATTATTATTTAAGCTCTATTTATGAACTATTTTATTTAGAATAGTTAAAATAATTATATATAAAAATTGAGTAGTCCTAGGTAACAACTAAAAATCCCATTTAGGTTAATATACCAATATGAGGAAAAGTTGTTTAAGCTAGTATAAATAAAACTACCATTGATTTTATTCCCATCGACTAAGACTACTTATCTATCAACAGCAGTTCAAATTTAGAAATATTTGACAGTGAAATAAAGTGAACGAAAGCTATTTTGGTAGTGTTAGCAAAGATAAACTAGGTTGTAGAGTAACAGATAAAAGATCTATATTCTGGTTATTGAAAAGTAATGGAAAAGTTTATACTGTTGCAGTACTTGATACATAATCAGCGACTAGATTACTTATCATTCGTGATTCGTGAAAAAGTAACGCCTAACAGTACATTATTTATACTCATTTTCTCATTAATCACAGCAACTTAACGGTTCAAATTTATATTTTAAAATAGTTAGTTAAGAGTAATTTAGCTTAGTTACCTAAGACTATTCCAGCTAAAAATATTAAAACAGACAAAATGATTATAATTTAAGCTAATAAAAAATAGCTTATTGATTATAATATAAGCGTTTAAATTTGTGGATAACTAGTATTTTAGTTGTTTTTATCTTGAGATTTATTCAATAATAACTATCTATTTTTTTATACCTGTGGATAACTACACTATTTATCCACAATCTTATTGATATCTTAATTGATCTTTTTTACATCTTTCTTTTAATATAACTTATTGATTTTTATTCAATATAGTTAGTTATCCTTTTAAAAGGCTAATACTAATAAAAAAAATAATAAAGATCTATATATAAAGATCTTATATTAATTAGATCCTTTTTTTCGATCCATTAAAAGATCTGAAATAGCTTTTTCAAGATCCTTTTTTTTCAGGTAGAATTTACTCAGATTTTTTAGGAATTTAAAAGGCTATATATGATTTACAATGAAATATACGATGTTATCGTTGTAGGTGGAGGCCATGCTGGTACAGAAGCAGCCCTTGCCCCAGCGAGAATGGGTTTAAAAACACTTTTATTAACACACAATGTAGATACACTCGGCCAAATGTCTTGTAACCCAGCTATTGGAGGGATCGGTAAAGGACATTTAGTTAAAGAGATCGATGCTATGGGCGGGTTAATGGCGAAAGCTACTGACTCAGCAGGGATTCAATTTAGAACCTTAAATAGCAGTAAAGGACCAGCAGTTAGAGCAACTCGAGCTCAAGCCGATAGAGTCTTATATAGACAAGCGGTAAGAACAGCATTAGAAAATCAACAAAATTTAGATATTTTCCAACAAGAAGTCGTTGATATTTTAATTGAAAATAATCGAGCTGTCGGTGCTGTAACTAAAATGGGTCTAACCTTTAAAGCTCGATCTGTTGTTTTAACAGCAGGAACATTCTTAGCGGGTAAGATCCATATTGGTTTAGATAATTATGCAGGGGGTCGTGCAGGCGATCCTGCTGCAACTATGCTTGCATCAAGATTAAGAGAGTTAAACTTACGTGTTGATCGTTTAAAAACAGGTACTCCGCCAAGATTAGATGCGAGAACAATAGATTTTTCAGTCTTAGCACAGCAACACGGTGATAAAGATTTACCGGTATTTTCATTTATGGGATCGGTTGATCAACACCCTCGTCAAATACCTTGTTATATTACGCATACAAACGAACAAACTCACGATCTTATTCGTAATAGTTTAGATCGTAGTCCAATGTACACAGGGATAATTGAAGGGATTGGACCACGATATTGCCCTTCGATCGAAGATAAAGTAATGCGTTTTAGCGATCGCAATAGCCATCAGATCTATTTAGAGCCAGAAGGACTAAACACGATCGAAGTTTATCCAAATGGTATTTCAACCAGTTTACCTTTTGATGTGCAAATGGGTATCGTCCATTCAATGAAAGGCTTAGAAAATACCCGTATAGTTAAACCAGGCTATGCGATTGAGTATGATTACTTCGATCCTCGTGATTTAAAACCAACCTTAGAAACAAAAGCCATTGATGGATTATTCTTCGCAGGTCAAATTAATGGTACAACAGGGTATGAGGAAGCCGGCGCACAAGGTTTGCTAGCAGGTATTAATGCTGGTTTACAAGTACAAGGTAAAGATGCTTGGTTCCCAACTCGAGATCAAGCTTATACTGGCGTGCTTGTTGATGATCTCTGTACATTAGGTACAAAAGAGCCTTACCGTGTATTCACTTCTCGTGCTGAATATCGTTTATTACTTCGTGAAGATAACGCTGATATCCGTTTAACACCAATTGCTCATAAACTGGGATTGATTGATGATGCTCGTTGGGCGAGATTCAATCAAAAAGTGGAAAATATTGAAAAAGAACGTGAACGCTTAAAACAAATTTGGGTACACCAACAAACTGCAAATTTAAGTGAAATCAATTCATTACTGAATACTCCATTGACTCGAGAAGCGAGTGGTGAAGACTTATTACGTCGTCCTGAAGTTAATTATGATGCTTTAACCCAAATAGAACCTTTTGCTCCAACTTTAGATGATAAGCAAGCGGCTGAACAGGTTGAAATCGCAATTAAATACCAAGGATATATTGAGCATCAATATCAAGAAATTGAACGCCATAAACGTCACGAGAATACTCTGATCCCAGCAGAATTTGATTATGATAAAGTGGAAAGCTTATCTAATGAAGTACGAGCGAAATTAGTAGAGCATCGTCCTGTTTCTATTGGACAAGCTTCTCGTATTTCAGGTATAACTCCTGCTGCAATTTCTATTTTATTGGTCGCATTAAAGAAACAAGGCATGTTAAAACGTGGCGAATAATCAAAAGGAAATTGTAAAATGTTAGCTAAATTAGACCGCTTGTTATTGCAAGCGGATATATCTCTAACTGATCAACAAAAACAACAATTAGTCGATTTTGTTCAATTGCTCGATAAATGGAATAAGGCTTATAACTTAACTTCTGTGCGTGATCCAAATGAAATGTTAGTAAAACATATTATGGATAGTTTAGTTGTAAGTCCTTACTTACAAGGTAATTCTTTTATTGATGTAGGAACAGGTCCTGGACTTCCGGGCATTCCTTTAGCTATTGCTAATCCCGATAAACATTTTATTTTATTAGATAGTCTTGGTAAGCGAATTCGTTTTATTCAGCAAGCATTACTGAAATTAGGCATTAAAAATGTTACGCCAGTACAAAGCCGAGTAGAAGAATATACAGAACAGCAATTTGATGGTGTATTAAGCCGAGCCTTTGCATCATTAAATGACATGGTTAATTGGTGCTACCACTTACCAAATGAAAATGGACAGTTTTATGCTCTTAAGGGTATTTATCATAATGAGGAATTATCAGAGATAGATAAGCCTATAATTGTATCCGAGCTCATAAAATTGGAAGTACCTGAATTGATTGGAGAAAGGCATTTGATTATTTTATCCAAGTCTGAGTAGATAATATATTTGTCTATTTTTATTAATAATGTTAAGTAGCACACATTTTTATTCATTTTATCAGTTGGAATGCTACTGTAAAAAACGTATAATTGACAAGATTTTGCTCGTGTAACTTTTGGTTTTGTACAGTGTGGCAATAGTTATCTTTTTGATTTCTTTTTGTAAAAAATTAGGTGAATATGTCTACTGTTATTAATCAGGCAAAAATTTTCCATAAGAAAGCGCTTAGTATTGAGATAGTTATTTTTTTAATTTCTTTTTTATTTTCGTTTTTATGGGTAAATTTAAGCAGTTCTATTTCCCTGTTTCTTGGGGAAGTTGCAGGGTTATTACCTCATTTTTTGTTTTTTCTTTGGTTTTTCTCAAAAAAAAGTCAGAAAAATAAAAATAAAATGGTTGTTCTGTTTTGTGGAGAAGGAATAAAATGGGGATCTACGATTATATTGATAGTTCTCTTTTTTAAATTTTTCATTAATATGAATATAGTTGCTTTTTTTGTCGGTTACTTTTTTATTTTATTATTGAATAGTTTGCTACCAATATATTTAAAAATTCGTGCAAAATAACTCTCTTTTAATTTCAAAAGGATGAATTATGTCTGGTCAAACAACAACTGACTATATTAGCCACCATTTAACCTTCCTAACATCTGGTGATGGTTTTTGGAGTATTAATATAGATACTTTGTTCTTTTCTATTTTATCAGGTGCCTTATTCTTATTTTTCTTCTATCGTGTATCGAGAAAAGCAACTACAGGGGTGCCAGGAAAATTTCAATGTCTTGTTGAAATTATAGTTGAGTGGGTTAATGGACTTGTTAAAGATAATTTTCATGGCTCACGTGATTTTATTGTCCCTCTTGCATTAACAGTTTTTTGTTGGGTTTTTGTAATGAATACCATAGACTTAATTCCTGTTGATTTTCTTCCTCAAGTAGCTGAAATGTTTGGTGTTGAACATCTTAGAGCTGTTCCTACAGCTGATATGAATGCAACTTTTGGTATGTCAATTTGTGTTTTCTTTCTTATTATTTTTTATACCATCAAATCAAAAGGTGTCAGTGGTTTAGTTAAGGAATACACATTACATCCGTTTAATCATTGGGCATTTATTCCAGTCAACTTCATATTAGAAGTTGTAACATTGATAGCAAAACCAATTTCTCTTGCACTACGTTTATTTGGAAATATGTATGCGGGTGAATTAATTTTTGTATTAATTGCTGTGATGTATATGTCGAGTTCTTTTGCTATTCAAGCGATGGGAATACCTTTACATGTTGCTTGGGCTATATTTCATATTCTTATTGTTGCACTACAAGCTTTTGTTTTTATGATGCTTACAATCGTTTATTTGAGTATTGCTTATAACAAAGCAGAACACTAATTTTTATTTTACTTAAACATGGGGTCATAACCCTTCAACTTCAATTGGAGAAAAAAAACTATGGAAACTGTAATTGGTTCAACAATCATTGCTTCTGCTATTTTAATGGCTTTCGCTGCTTTAGGTACCGCAATTGGTTTCGGTATTTTAGGTGGTCGTTTCTTAGAATCAGCGGCAAGACAGCCTGAACTAGCTAACTCATTAATGACAAAAATGTTTATCGTTGCGGGTCTTCTTGATGCTATCGCGATGATCTCCGTTGGTATTGGTTTATACTTCGCATTCGCAAATCCATTCGTTGCATTATTGGGTTAATATAGAATTGTTATTTTCCACTATAAACGAAGGAGGATGTTGTGAATTTAAATGCAACATTAATTGGCCAACTTATAGCATTCGTACTATTTGTGTTATTTTGTATGAAATTTGTTTGGCCTCCGCTTATCAGTGCAATCGAAACTCGTCAAGCTAATATTGCTGATGCGTTAGCAAGTGCTGAAAAAGCGAAACAAGAGCAAGCAGATACTAAGGTATTGGTTGATAAAGAACTTGCTAAAGCTCGAGAAGAAGCTCAACATATTATTGATTTAGCAAATAAGCGTCGTAATGAAATTTTAGAATCTGTTCAAACTGAAGCAGAAGCTGAAAAAGCAAAAATTATTGAGCAAGGTTATGCTGAAGTTGAAAGTGAGCGTAAACGTGTTCAAGAAGAGCTTCGTCAAAAAGTGGCTGTACTAGCTGTTGCTGGTGCAGAAAAAATTGTGGGACGTACTGTTGATGCAGCGGCTAACAATGACATTATTAACAAGCTTGTTGCAGAACTATAATTAAGGGGGGCAGATGTCAGAATTAACTACAATAGCTCGCCCCTATGCTAAAGCAGTTTTTGATTTTGCTTTAGAACAGAGTCAGTTGGATAAATGGCAAGAAATGTTACAATTTTCAGCGTTAGTTGCTGAAAATGAAGAGGTGGTAGCTTTTATTAACTCTTCTCTTTCCTCGACTCAAATTGCAGATATTTTTATTGCTATTTGTGCCGAACAACTAGACCAATATGGGCAAAATTTCATTCGTATTATGGCTGAAAATAAACGCTTAATTGCGCTACCTTCGGTATTAAACGCATTTCTTGAATTACGTTCAGAACATGATTCAACCAAAAATGTTGAAGTTGTTTCTGCAACAAAATTAAGTAAAGCACAAACCACCAAAATTGTCACTGCGATGGAAAAGCGACTTAATTGCAAAGTTAGTTTAGTTTCTCATGTAGATAAATCATTACTAGCAGGTATTATTATTCGTTATGATGATACCGTTATTGATGCAAGTAGTCGTGGGCAGTTAAATCGTTTAGCAACTGAGTTGTGCTTGTAAGAGGAATAAAAAATGCAACTAAATTCTACAGAAATTAGTGAATTGATAAAAAAACGTATAGCCCAGTTCAATGTGGTAAATGAAGCACAAAGTACCGGGACAATCATTTCAGTAAGTGATGGGATTATTCGAATCCATGGCTTATCTGACGTAATGCAAGGTGAAATGATTGCATTACCAGATAATAAATATGCCATTGCGTTAAACTTAGAAAGAGATTCTGTTGGTGCGGTAGTAATGGGACCTTATGCTGATTTAGCTGAAGGTGATGAAGTTAAGTGTACTGGCCGTATCTTAGAAGTACCTGTTGGAAAAGGATTATTAGGGCGAGTTGTCAACACGTTAGGTCAACCGATTGATGGTAAGGGTGAGATTGATAATGATGGGTTTTCTCCTGTTGAAGTCATTGCACCAGGGGTTATTGAACGTCAATCAGTAGATCAAGCTGTTCAAACTGGTTATAAAGCTGTTGATTCAATGGTTCCAATAGGTAGAGGACAGCGTGAATTAATCATCGGTGACCGTCAAACAGGTAAAACTGCGCTTGCTATTGATGCTATTATTAATCAACGAGATTCAGGTATCAAATGTATTTACGTTGCTATAGGTCAAAAAGCATCAACTATTTCGAATGTAGTTCGTAAATTAGAAGAACATGGTGCATTACAAAATACTATTATTGTTGCTGCATCTGCATCTGAGTCTGCCGCATTACAATATTTAGCTCCATATGCAGGTTGTGCAATGGGGGAATACTTCCGTGATCGTGGTGAAGATGCTTTAATTGTTTATGATGATCTATCTAAACAAGCGGTTGCTTATCGGCAAATTTCTCTACTTTTACGTCGTCCACCAGGTCGTGAAGCTTTCCCAGGAGATGTTTTCTATCTTCACTCTCGCTTACTTGAGCGTGCAGCTCGTGTTAATGTTGAATATGTAGAGCGTTTCACTAAGGGTGAAGTAAAAGGTAAAACTGGTTCATTAACAGCATTACCTATTATTGAAACTCAAGCAGGTGACGTATCAGCATTCGTTCCAACTAACGTAATTTCAATTACTGATGGACAGATTTTCTTAGAATCTAATTTATTTAACTCAGGTATTCGTCCAGCAGTTAACCCAGGTATTTCGGTTTCTCGTGTTGGAGGATCAGCTCAAACTAAGTTAATTAAAAAATTAGCAGGAGGTATCCGTACTGCACTTGCTCAATATCGTGAGTTAGCAGCATTTGCTCAATTTGCATCAGATCTTGATGAAGCGACAAGAAAACAACTTTCTCACGGTCAAAAAGTAACTGAGTTACTTAAACAGAAACAATTTTCTCCAATGACTGTTGCAGAATTGGCTTTATCTTTAGCTTCTGCTGAGTATGGATTCTTAAATGATATTGAAGTTGACCGAGTGAGATCTTTTGAATTATCTCTTTTAGAGTATGCAAATACTCATCATGCAGACTTTATGAAAGAACTTTCTAAATCAGGTGATTATAATGATTCTATCAAAGAAAAATTGACTGGAATATTAAGTGATTTCAAAAAGAATAGTTCATGGTAATTCTACTTTAGCGGAGAAATAATATGGCAGGTGCTAAAGAGATAAGAACAAAAATTGCAAGTATTCGTAATACACAAAAGATTACTAAAGCAATGGAAATGGTTGCTGCATCTAAAATGCGGAAGACTCAAGAACGTATGGTTGCATCTCGTCCTTATGCTGCAACTATTCGTAAGGTAATTAGTCATATTGCAAAAGGAAATGTTGGTTATAAACATCCATTTCTTACTTCTCGAGATGTTAAAAAAATTGGTTATTTAGTTATTTCAACAGATCGTGGATTATGTGGTGGTTTAAATATTAATTTATTTAAGTCAGTATTGAATGAATTACAATCACATAAAGAAAATAATGTAACTGTTCGCTTAGGACTAGTTGGAAGTAAAGCAATATCGTTTTTCCATCATATGGAGATTGAAATAAAATCTCAAATAAATGGATTAGGAGATACTCCAATAATGGAGGATTTACTTGGTTCAATAAATGGGATGGTAAATGATTATCGTGAAGGTGAAATTGACGAACTTTATATTGTATATAATCGTTTTATTAATACAATGTCACAAGAACCAATAGTCCAACAATTACTACCATTACCAACAATGGAAGATGATGCTTTAGAAAATAATGGCTCATGGGATTATCTTTATGAGCCAGATCCAGAGTCATTACTTGATAGTCTACTAGTTCGTTACTTAGAGTCTCAAGTATATCAAGCTATTGTTGATAATCTTGCATCAGAGCAAGCTGCTAGAATGGTAGCAATGAAAGCAGCTACTGATAATGCAGGTAATTTGATCAATGAATTACAATTGGTGTATAACAAAGCTCGTCAAGCGAGTATTACGAATGAATTAAATGAAATTGTTGCGGGTGCCGCTGCAATTTAACAAAAATATATAGAGGAACGGTAATGGCAACTGGAAAAATTGTACAAATCATCGGTGCAGTCATCGACGTTGAATTTCCGCAAGACACAGTACCAAAAGTTTATGATGCATTAAAGGTTGAATCGGGTTTAACGCTCGAAGTTGAGCAACAATTAGGTGGCGGCGTAGTGCGTTGTATTGCATTAGGTACTTCAGATGGTTTAAAACGTGGTTTGAAAGTTAAAAATACAGGAAAAGCGATTCAGGTACCAGTCGGTACACAAACTCTAGGTCGTATTATGAATGTATTAGGTGAACCTGTTGATGAACAAGGTCCTATTGGTGAAGAAGAGCGTTGGTCTATTCATCGAGCTGCACCAAGTTATGAAGAGCAAGCAAATAGTACAGAACTTTTAGAAACAGGTATCAAAGTAATCGACTTAATTTGCCCATTTGCAAAAGGGGGTAAAGTTGGTTTATTCGGTGGTGCAGGTGTTGGTAAAACCGTAAATATGATGGAGTTAATCCGTAATATTGCGATCGAACACTCAGGTTACTCAGTATTTGCTGGTGTAGGTGAGCGTACTCGTGAGGGTAATGACTTCTACCACGAAATGAAAGATTCAAACGTACTTGATAAAGTATCGCTTGTTTACGGACAAATGAACGAGCCACCAGGTAACCGTTTACGTGTTGCATTAACTGGCTTAACAATCGCTGAAAAATTCCGTGATGAAGGTCGTGATGTATTATTCTTCGTAGATAATATTTATCGTTATACCTTAGCAGGAACAGAAGTATCAGCATTGTTAGGTCGTATGCCATCAGCGGTAGGTTATCAGCCAACATTAGCGGAAGAAATGGGAGTACTACAAGAACGTATTACTTCAACTAAAAAAGGTTCTATTACTTCTGTTCAAGCGGTATATGTTCCTGCTGATGACTTAACAGACCCATCTCCAGCAACAACCTTTGCTCACTTGGATTCAACAGTTGTATTAAGCCGCCAAATTGCTTCTTTAGGTATTTATCCTGCAGTTGATCCATTAGATTCAACATCAAGACAATTAGATCCATTAGTTGTTGGTGAAGAACATTATAATGTTGCTCGTGGTGTTCAAGGTATTTTACAACGTTACAAAGAGCTAAAAGATATCATTGCTATTTTAGGTATGGATGAATTATCTGAAGATGACAAACTTGTTGTATCTCGTGCTCGTAAGATCGAACGTTATTTATCTCAACCATTCTTTGTTGCTGAAGTATTTAACGGTACACCAGGTAAATATGTTCCACTAAAAGAGACAATTCGTGGTTTCAAAGGTATTTTAGATGGTGAGTACGATCACATTCCTGAACAAGCATTCTATATGGCTGGTTCGATCGATGAAGTGATTGAAAGAGCAAATAAGATGTAATTGTTCTTTAAACAAAGGAGAACAGAATGACATCTCAATTTGAATTAACTGTAGTTTCTGCGGAAAAAGAAATTTTTTCTGGTCAGGTAACAAGTGTTCGAGTCTCTGGGATTGATGGGGAATTAGGTGTCTATGCAGGACATACTCCATTACTAACTGCAATAAAACCAGGAATGGTTAAATATAATTTTGCAGATGGTAAAGAAGAATTTATCTATGTATCAGGTGGTTTCCTTGAAGTTCAACCGACAATTGTTACCGTGTTAGCGGATACTGCTATTCGGGGTGAAGAGCTTGATGAACAACGTATTTTGGCTGCAAAACGTAAAGCAGAAGATAAGCTCGGAAAAACGAATGATGCAGATTTAACTGCTAAATTAGCAAGAGAAATTGCAAAATTACGTGTTTATGAACTGACAAAAACCAAATTAGCGAATAGACGCTAATATGATGGTTTAATATTAAACGCTTTAACCGTAAGGTTAAGGCGTTTTTTTCAATGGTAATATTTTATAAGGATATAAGGAACAGCTATGACAACAATGAAAGATATTGCTCGTATTGCGGGAGTTTCTCTTTCAACAGTTTCTCATGTTGTAAATAATACTCGATTTGTCAGTGAAGAAATTACACAAAGAGTTCAGCAAGTTATCAAGGATTTAGATTACAAACCCTCTCTTGTTGCTCGTAGTTTAAAAATTAAAGAAACCAACACCATTGGAATGTTAGTCACAGCAAGTAGTAATCCATTTTTCTCGGAAGTTGTTCGTCACGTTGAACGTTACTGTGAACGTCATAATTACCATCTCATTGTGGTAAATACCGAAGGTAATTTTCATAGTTTAAAACAACATCTTGACCGTTTGTTATTAAAGCAAGTTGATGGATTATTATTGATGTGTTCAGAGCCGAAAGATCTGGAATCTAATCTAATAAAAGATATAACGCTACCCGTCGTTATTATTGATTGGTGGCAAGATCCTTTAAATGCTGATATTATTCATGAAAATTCAGAACTTGGCGGTTATCTTGCAACAAAATCACTAATTGAGGCTGGCTATTCAGATATCGCAGTGATCACAGGTGAACTGACAAAGCCCCTAACTCAAGATCGATTAAAGGGATACAAGCGGGCAGTTCAAGAACATAATTTGCAAATAAATCCAGACTGGATTGTCGAAAGTCATTTCGATTATCAAGGTGGGATTGATGCGATGAATTACTTACTCTCTTTAGATAAACGACCTAAAGCTATTTTTGCAATGAGTGATAGTATTGCTATCGGGGTTTATCAATCAGTATGGAAAGCAGGGTTAAGTATTCCGAAGGATATAGCTGTAATGGGTTATGATAATATTGAATTAGCTCAGTATTTATCCCCACCCCTTTCTACGATTCATCAACCTAAAGCAAGGTTAGCTAAATATGCGGTAGAGCGACTTATTGCTCGTATTCGTGATCCCTATAAAAAAATTGAAAATATTCAATTAACACCTGAAGTTGTCAGAAGAAGTTCATTCTAATTTAGGCACTATCTCTCTCGATTAAAGATGTAGGCATATCAATGATAATTTTATCTAAAGCAGATATATTTCCCTTTATTATATCTACTAATTTTTGACCAGCTAGTATTCCCATTTTTTCGTAAGGAATGGATATGGTTGTTAATTTAGGGTAGGATACAGAGCCTACATCGAGTCCTCCCAAGCTGACAATAGCCATATCATTAGGGATAGAAAAATGTTTTCTATGAGCTTCATAAAGTGCTCCACATGCCAATTCATCCGATAGAAAAACTAAAGCATCGACTTTCCCCCACTCTAGTATTGCATCGTTAAATAAACTGGCTCCAGTAGAGAAAGATATTTTTTCAGCAGAATGGTAGATTAAATGAGGGTTTACATGTTTTTTTAATAAAGTGGTATGCCAACTTTCAAGATACTTTTGAAATATAGAAAGATCTTGATTAGATGACAGTAAGCCAATTTCTTTATGGCCTTTATTTAGTAAAAAATTAATCATATGTTGCATAGAGACTCTACTGTCAATCCCTATATTAATATTGATAGGATTTTGTTGTTTTGCTCCTATCTCAATAGTTGGTATACCACTTTGTTTAATCCATTTTATAGCATTTGGGGAACAATCAAAGTTGAGTAGTATTATTGCTTGAGGGGAGTGGTTAATTAATTCTCGTAACCAATATTTTTCATTAGCAACAAGAATAACCATTTGTAATTCTAATTCTGAAATACTTTTGTTTAATGCGGACAGTATTAGTGTATTTTCAGTAGAAGTAATTGATGATGTTACAATCACTAGGTTTTTTGAAGATGCTGATGCAAGTTGCCTTGCTGAAAAATTAGGTACATAACCTAATTCAATAACAGCTTTCTCTATTTTTTTTCTTAAATCTTCAGAAACAACTTCAGGTGTTCTTAATGCCCTTGAAACGGTCATAGATCCCACACCCACAAATTTAGCAACATCAGCTAAAGTTATTTTCCCTGATGTTTTTCGTGTTCTGTTTGATTCTGAAATCATAATAATCCCTACCTATATCATTTAATTTATTATAACAAAAAAATAAAAGATAAAAAAAATGTTAACGCTATCACATTTTTAAATATAGATTATTGATAGCGGTAACATTAGTTATTAGACTACCTTATGAGTAATCTACAAATAAAAAAGTAGACATATCAATGATTCTAATATGAGGGAATTTTTATGAAAATTATGGCGGTATGTGGTTCAGGTTTAGGCAGTAGTTTTATGATGGAGCTAAATATAAAGAAAGCTCTGGCAAAATTAGGAATGGAAGCTGAGGTTAATCATACTGATTTATCCTCGGTTACATTAGATGATGCAGATGTATTTGTGATGGCAAAAGATATAGCTGAGAGTAGTAGTATTCCAGCAGACAGAATTATTACAGTGAAAAACTTAGTCAGTGTGAGTGAGTTTGAAGAAAAATTAACAGCTTATTTTAATCGCTAAAAGAGGTGGAATATGGATAGTTTTTTATTTTTTATACTCGATATTTTAAAGGTTCCAGCTGTTCTTGTGGGTGTAATTGCTCTTGTTGGATTAATTACCCAAAAAAAATCTTTTTCTGATGTTGTTAAAGGAACAGTAAAAACTATTCTAGGCTTTCTCGTTTTAGGTGGTGGAGCAGGCATTCTCATGGGGGCATTAGATCCATTAGGAGGAATGTTTGAACATGCATTTAATGTTCAAGGTATTATTCCGAATAATGAAGCTATTGTTTCAATGGCCGTTGAGCAGTATGGTACAGCAACTGCATTAATAATGGCTTTTGGTATGGTTGCAAATATTCTTGTTGCTCGTTTTACACGTATGAAATACATATTCTTAACAGGACATCATACTTTTTATATGGCATGTATGATTGGTATCATTTTGACTGTTGTAGGATTTGAAGGTGTACAACTTGTAGTTGTAGGCTCGTTAACTTTAGGCCTTGTTATGGCTTTCTTTCCCGCTCTTGCACATTATTACATGCGTAAAATTACAGGAAGTAATGATGTTGGATTTGGTCACTTTGGTACATTAGGTTATGTTTTATCTGGTGTGATAGGACAAGCGGTTGGTAAAGGTTCTAAATCTACAGAAGAAATGAATTTACCTAAAAATCTCAGTTTCTTAAGAGATAGCTCAATTTCTATTTCTCTTACTATGATGATTATCTATTTTATTCTTGCTATTGCTTCTGGTAATGAATATGTAGAACAAACTTTTAGTGGAGGACAAAATTATCTTGTTTATTCATTAATTCAAGCTATTACATTTGCTGCGGGTGTTTTTGTTATTCTACAAGGTGTTCGCCTGATTTTAGCTGAAATTGTGCCTGCTTTTACAGGGTTTTCTGAAAAGTTAGTTCCAGATGCAAAACCTGCTTTAGATTGTCCTATTGTATTTCCTTACGCTCCAAATGCGGTACTGATTGGGTTTTTATCAAGCTTTGTTGGTGGTATCGTTGGATTGGCTTTATTGAGTAAGTTGAGTTGGGTTCTTATCTTACCAGGTGTTGTTCCTCACTTTTTCTGTGGTGCTACAGCTGGGGTATTTGGTAATGCAACAGGAGGTCGACGCGGAGCTGTCCTTGGTGCTTTTGCTAATGGGCTATTGATTACATTTTTACCTGTATTCTTACTCCCAGTGTTAGGTTCATTAGGTTTTGCTAATACGACATTCTCTGATGCTGATTTTGGTGGTATTGGTATTTTATTAGGATACATGGCTCAATACTTTTCTAAAGAAATGATAACAACAGTTATTGTTGGTATTTTTGCTTTACTGATTATTCATAACTATGTAGCTAAAAAAACAGAGAAAAAAGGGGAATAGTTATATGAATACAGATCTTAAAAAATTTGCTAATCAAATAAGAATTGAAATATTGAAATCTTTATCACATCTTGGATTCGGCCATTTTGGTGGAAGCTTATCAATAGTGGAAATATTAGCCGTATTGTATGGCGATGTGATGAAAATTGACCCTAAAAATCCATTATGGGAAGAAAGAGATTACTTTGTTTTATCTAAAGGACATGCAGGGCCAGCTTTATATGCAACTCTTGCACTAAAAGGATATTTTCCAGTAGAGCAATTGCTCACATTGAATAAGAATGGAACTAAACTACCTAGCCATCCAGATAGAATTAATACTATTGGTGTTGATGCTACGACAGGTTCTCTTGGTCAGGGAATATCTATTGCTACAGGCATTGCTCTATCTCATTCTTTACGTAATATGCCTAATAAGACATTTTGTATTGTTGGTGATGGAGAATTAAATGAAGGGCAATGTTGGGAAGCTTTTCAATTTATTGCTCATCATAATTTAAAAAATTTATGTGTTATTGTTGATTATAACAAACAACAATTAGATGGTAATTTAACCGATATTATTAACCCATTTAACTTAGAAAATAAATTTAGTAGTTTTGGTTTCAAAGTTGAATTAATTAAAGGGGATGATATTGATAAGTTACACCAAGCATTAAGCCATTCTACAGAAGGAGATAAGCCTCTTGTTGTTATTCTAGATAGCATAAAAGGACAAGGTGTTCCTTATTTAGAATCTTTACCTAATTGTCATCATTTACGTTTAACGGATGATATTCGTCATAAAATTGATGCAGAAATACAGGCGTTGGAGGTGAAAAATGCAAGTTTATGATGAACTTGAAATGCGTAAAATTTACGCTGAAACATTAAAGGAAAAGATGGAAAATAATCCTCTTATTGTTCAATTAGAAGCTGATTTAATGAGTTGTATGACGATGGATAAGGTTCAAAAACAACTTCCAAATCAAGTGATTAATTGTGGAATAATGGAAGCTAATGTTGTTGGTATGGCTGCGGGGTTGTCTCTTGCAGGTCATATTCCTTTTGTTCATTCTTTTACTGCATTCGCAAGCCGTCGTTGTTTTGATCAACTTTTTATGGCATTAGATTATCAAAAAACTAATGTAAAAGTTATTGCGTCTGATGCAGGAGTGACAGCTGTACATAATGGTGGAACACATATGTCCTTTGAGGATATGGGAATTGTTAGAGGATTAGCTAATTCTAAAGTACTTGAGGTAACAGATGGTACGATGATGAAGAGTTTGGTTAATCAGTTAGTTGATCTTAAAGGATTTTATTGGGTTAGAACTATTCGTAAGAATGCCGTAAAAATTTATCAAGAAGGGGAAACTTTCACAATAGGTAAAGCTAAAGTTTTAAGAGAAGGCAAAGATGTTACTCTTATTGCGAATGGTATTATGGTTGCAGAAGCATTAAAAGCTGCTGATTTATTAGCAGATAAAGGGATAGATGCTACTGTTATTGATATGTTTACTTTAAAACCTATTGATGCAGAATGTATTTTACATTATGCAAAATTAACGGGGAAAGTAGTTACTTGTGAAAACCATAGTATTACTAATGGATTAGGTTCTGCTGTAGCTGAAGTTTTAAGTGAAAATTATCCAATCCCTCTAAGACGAGTAGGTATAAAACAGCGTTATGGTCAAGTTGGTACATTGGATTTCTTAATGAAAGAATATGAATTAACAGCTGAGGATATTGTTAAACAAGCTTTGTCTTTCTAAATAATAGTTTTAAAAAGGATTGATTATGAATTTGAAACAATCACTTATTGAAAATCATTCGATTAAATTGCATCAATCAGCTAGGTCATGGAAAGAAGCTATAAAAATAGGTACTGACATGTTAGTCAAATCAGGAGCGGTTGAGGAGCGATATTATGAGGAAATTATCAATAAAATAAAGGAAATTGGTCCTTATATTATTCTTGCTCCTGGTTTAGCAATGCCTCATGCACGTCCAGAAGATGGTGTTATAAGAACAGCTTTTGCATTGGTTACCCTTAGTGAGCCAATCTATTTTGATGGTTCAGATGACCCAATTGATGTCTTACTTACTTTAGCTGGAAAAGATGCTGAGCAACATATGCAAGGTTTGGTCGAAATAACTCAAATTTTGGATGATCCTAGCAGTGAATTAGGAATAGATCTGGATAAAGTTAGAGTGTGTAAATCAGAAGATGATGTATATAAGATGATTGATGCAGTATTAACTAGTTAAATTCTTTTACTTAGAAAAGCATTATTGAATCTAGTAGTATTTTATTAACTTTTGATAAGAATACTGCTAGATTTTTTATTTGAACCACCTCACATTTTTAACAAAATCCATTTGTTTTTTATTCGTTGTTTTTTTATTCTTTGTTTATCGAAACGTTTCGATGAAATTTAAATAAAGTTTTAGGGCGATTTATATGAAAAAAACAACAATTTTAAATGCTCAACTTTCCCACCTTATTGCAACAATGGGGCATACAGATGGATTAACTATTTGTGATGCAGGGTTGCCTATTCCATCAGATCAAACTTGCGTTGATTTAGCTCTTACTAAAGGACTTCCTGATTTTTTATCCACATTAGAAGTGGTTTTATCCGAGCTATTTGTGGAAAAAATTCTATTAGCAGAAGAAATTAAACAAAAGAATCCTCAAGTAGAAACAAAATTACTCGATTTAATTGGAAAAATAGCAAAAGAACAAACAAAGCCCATTTCTATTGAATATGTTTCTCACGAGGAATTTAAACAACATAGCAATCAAGCAAAAGGCGTGGTAAGAACAGGGGAGTGTTCGCCTTATGCTAATATCATTCTTTATTCTGGCGTACCTTTTTAGGTTAAGACTATGAACATATTATTAAAAATTAACGGAATTGATAAAGCTTTCCCTGGTGTACAAGCCTTAAAAAATGCGTGTTTAAACGTATATTCAGGTAGAGTGATGGCACTGATGGGCGAAAATGGTGCTGGTAAATCGACGTTAATGAAAATTCTGACAGGTATTTATCAACGCGATGCAGGCACGATTGAATATCTTGGGCAATTAGTCAAATTTAGTAACCCTAAACATTCTCAAGAGGCAGGTTTAAGTATTATCCATCAAGAGTTGAATATCCTAGGTAATTTATCTATTGCTGAAAATATCTTTCTTGGGCGTGAGTTTACTAACAAATGGGGTGGAATAGATTGGCGTAAAATGTATGCAGAATCTGACCGCTTGTTATCTCGTTTAGGCGTGACTCATTCCAGTCGTAAATTAGCTAGTGAATTGTCCATTGGTGAATTACAAATGGTTGAAATTGCCAAGGCACTAAGTTTTGAATCCAAAGTGATCATAATGGATGAGCCAACAGATGCTTTGACTGATACAGAAACAGATGCACTTTTTGCCGTTATTCGTGAATTGAAAACAGAAGGGCGAGGCATCGTTTATATTTCTCACCGTATTAAAGAAATCTTTGAAATTTGTGATGATGTTACTGTACTGCGTGATGGTCAATTTATTGGTGAGAAACCAGTATCTGACTTAACCGAAGATACCTTAATTGAAATGATGGTTGGACGTAAATTAGAAGATCAATATCCACATATTGAGATTACCCGTGGTGATGTGCGGTTAGAAGTTAAAAATCTCACAGGAAGTGGGGTCAAGAACGTGTCCTTTTCATTGCGTCAAGGTGAAATATTAGGGGTATCTGGTTTAATGGGAGCAGGTCGTACAGAGTTAATGAAAGTGTTGTATGGTGCTTTACCAATGACTTCTGGTGAGATTTATTTAGATGGTAGATCTATCCATAATCGTTCTGCTCAAGATGGTTTGAATAACGGTATTGTTTATATTTCTGAAGATCGTAAAGGTGACGGCTTAGTGCTAGGTATGTCTGTTAAGGACAATATGTCGCTGACTGCTTTACCTTATTTTTCTCATTTAGGAAAAATAAACAAAGAAAAAGAGTTAATGGCAGTCGTTGATTTTATTGATTTATTTAATATTAAAACTCCAAGCCCAGATAAGATTATTGGCGAGCTTTCTGGGGGAAATCAGCAAAAAGTGGCGATAGCTAAAGGGTTGATGACAAGGCCAAATATTTTGATTTTAGATGAACCAACTCGAGGTGTTGATGTTGGTGCGAGAAAAGAAATTTATCAATTGATCAACCAATTTAAAGCAGAGGGCTTAAGTATCATTTTAGTTTCTTCCGATATGCCTGAAGTATTAGGTATGTCCGATCGCATTTTTGTAATGAAAGAAGGCGAGATGACAGGTGAGTTTTCCCGTACTGAGGCAACACAAGAGAAACTATTGGCGGCAGCAATTGGTAAATTACACTAAAACAAGCGGTTATTTTTAGCGAGAATTTTACAATGAACAAACAATTTAATTTAACAAAATTTATAATTGAACAACGCTCGATTATCGCATTGCTTGTATTGATTGCGATTGTATCTGTTTTGAATCCCAGTTTTTTTACACCAGATAATTTATTAAATATTTTAAGACAAACCTCAATCAATGCGATTATTGCGATAGGGATGACAATGGTGATTCTTATTGCGGGAATTGATTTGTCAGTTGGATCGGTATTAGCACTAACAGGAGCAGTAGCTGCAACTCTAGTCGGAATGGATTTATCCATTTTCATTGTGATTCCAGCCGTATTGATTTTTGGTGCTTTGATTGGCTTACTTAATGGTGGATTAGTTGCCTTTGGTAAAGTTCAAGCTTTTATGGCGACATTAATCACAATGCTTTTATTGCGTGGCGTTACGATGATTTATATGGGTGGACGTCCAATTAGCACCGGTTTTTCAGATAATGCTGACGTCTTTGCTGAAATAGGAACAGGTGTGTGGTTTGGCGTGCCAGTACCCGTATGGTTAATGTTTATTTTATTTGCATTAGGTTGGTTCATTTTAACGCAAACACGTATCGGTCGTTATATTTATGCATTAGGTGGTAATGAGTCAGCAACAGCATTATCTGGTATTAACGTAAACAAAATTAAGCTATTTGTTTTTGCTGTCAGTGGTGTATTGTCCGCGTTAGCTGGGTTAATTGTTACTTCTCGTTTAGGTTCAGCACAACCAACAGCGGGTACAGGTTATGAGCTTGATGCTATTGCTGCCGTGGTTGTTGGGGGAACCAGTTTAATGGGGGGAAAAGGTCGTATTATTGGTACATTAATCGGGGCGTTAATTATTGGTTTCTTAAGTAATGCCTTGAATTTATTAGATATTGACTCTTACTATCAACTTGTTGCAAAAGCACTTGTTATTTTAGCTGCGGTTATCTTAGATAACTTCATTGGTCGTAAAAAAGTATAGGTTTTATTAACCTAGGTTGGTGCAGTTTATCTAACTTATTTTCACACTCTCTAGGAGATTTATATGAAAAAATTAACATCATTAGCAGTTGCATTAGGTTTAGTATTCAGTGCATCAGCAATGGCAAAAGACACAATTGCATTAGCAATTTCAACATTAGACAATCCATTCTTTGTTACTCTCAAAGAAGGTGCTGAGAAGAAAGCCAATGAGTTAGGTTATGATCTTGTGGTCTTGGATTCACAAAACGACCCAGCAAAAGAGTTATCTAATGTGGAAGATGTAACAGTTCGTGGTGCAAAAGTATTGCTTATTAACCCAACAGATTCAGAAGCGGTAGGTAATGCAGTTGCTGTAGCAAACAAAAAACACATTCCGGTAATTACATTAGATCGTGGTGCAAGTAGTGGTAAAATTGTGAGCCATATTGCATCAGATAACGTTGCGGGCGGAAAAATGGCTGGTGACTTTATTGCAGAAAAAGTGGGTAAAAATGCTAAAGTTATCCAATTAGAAGGAATTGCAGGAACATCAGTTGCTCGTGAACGTGGTGAAGGATTTAAACAAGCAGTAGAAGCAAATCAATTTGATTTACTTGCTAGCCAACCAGCTGATTTTGACCGTACTAAAGGTTTAAATGTAACAGAAAACCTTTTAGTCAGTAATGGTGATGCAAAAGCAGTCTTTGCTCAAAACGATGAAATGGCATTAGGTGCATTACGTGCAATTAGTGCATCAGGTAAAGATATCATCGTAGTTGGTTTTGATGGAACTGATGATGCAATCAAAGCGGTTGAAGGAGGTAAATTAGCTGCAACTATTGCTCAACAACCAGAAAAAATTGGTGAGTTAGGTGTAGAAACGGCTGATAAATTATTAAAAGGCGAAAAAGTTGATACAAAAATTCCTGTACCATTAAAAGTGATTAGCAAATAATAAAAAATAAATAGACAAGCGGTCACTTTTTGCAAAAGTTTTGCAAGATCTGACCGCTTATTTTTTGAAATCAATAAGTATTGTTGGGGAATAAAATGAAAAAGAAACTCTGTGTTTTAGGTAGTATCAATGTTGATCACATTATTCGAGTGCCTTATTTTCCAAAAGCAGGAGAAACATTAACGGGCTATGATTATCAAATTGCTTATGGTGGGAAAGGTGCCAATCAAGCTGTAGCTGCTGCTCGATTAGGGGCAGATGTGCAATTTATCGGAGCGATTGGCGAAGACCAAATCGGACAAGCGATGAAATCAGCATTTGAACAAGATGGTATTGATACTTCACCTATTTCTATTATTCCTAAACAAAGCACAGGGTTAGCAATGATTCAAGTCGCTGATTCAGGTGAAAACAGCATTGTGATTTCTGCTGGTGCAAACGGAGAACTTTCTTCCGATTTAGTTGCACAACACCAATCTGTTATTGAACAAGCAGATATGCTGTTAATGCAATTAGAAAGCCCATTACAAGCGGTCGAATTAGCTGCACAAATTGCAAAAAAATCGGCAACAAAAGTAGTATTAAATCCAGCTCCCGCACAGCCTTTACCAGAAAGCCTATTATCTTTATTAGATATGATTACTCCGAATGAAACAGAAGCAGAAATTTTAACAGGGGTAAAAGTTACCGATGAGCGATCAGCGAAACAAGCAGCAGAAAAATTCCATCAGGTCGGGATTGAAACAGTAATGATTACCCTCGGCTCAAAAGGCGTATATGTAAGCCAACAAATAGAAGATAAAATTCAGGGACAAATTATTGCAGGTTTCCGTGTGAATGCAGTCGATACTACTGCTGCTGGCGATACCTTTAATGGTGGCGTGGTCACTGGATTACTTGAAGGTAAAACTCTCGATGAATCTATCCGCTTTGCTCACGCAGCCGCAGCTCTTTCTGTTACTAGAATGGGAGCGCAGACAGCAATCCCAACTCGCCAAGAAACCGATCAGTTTTTGTTAGAAAAACAACAATAATGTAGATATTATTTTCTTATTAGTTTTAAACAGTACACCTCAATCAGTTTGGTTTGATTGAGGTGTAACTATCTATTTTATTTTAGATTATTATTCTATTTCTTATCAAATAATGTGAATGTGATAAATCCAAAAGCAAGGAAACAAGATACGATGAGGGCATAGAATCCACCGTCCCATCCGTATAAATCAACTAATTTACCCATTACCCATCCAGCACTAGCAGAACCAATTAAATAACCAAATAACCCGGTTAAACCAGTTGCTGTTCCTGTAGCAACCCTTGGTACTAGATCTGCTGCTTGTAAACCAATCATCATTACTGGTCCGTAAATTAAAAAACCAATAGCAATTAAACATATATTATCTATAATTGGATTTCCTGCTGGATTTTTCCAATAAATGATAATTGCAATAAGTACTCCAACCAAAAACATTAGCATTGGTGGTGCTCTGTGTCCTTTAAATACTTTATCACTTAGATAGCCACTAACTAGCATTCCAAATATACCAGCATATTCGTATAAAAAATAAGCCCAACTTTGTTTATCTACTGAAAAACCTTTTACTTCTTTCAAATAAGTTGGAGCCCAGTCAATGATGCCGTATCGAATAAAGTAAACAAATACATTGGCTATTGCTATTGCCCATAGGAATTTATTATGAATAATATATTTATAGAAAATATCTGTTGCAGAAAGTTTATCTGCAGATTCTACGTGTTCTATTGTTTTTTCACCCCTCCATTCATCAACAGGAGGTAATCCTTGTGATTCAGGAGTATCACGCATTAACCAGAACATAATTAAAGCAAGTACAATAGCAATTAATGCAGGGAAATAGAAAAGTGATTGCCAAGCACCAAAAATAGCTAATCCTAGAATAGCTAAAGGCCCAATAAGTCCTCCTCCTAAATTATGAGAAATATTCCACCAACTCCACCATGTCCCTCTTTCTGTTTTGGAGAACCAATTGGTCATTGTTTTTGCACCAGGAGGATATCCCATTCCTTGGAACCAACCATTAAATGCAGATAATATGATCATGATAGGAATGGAAGATAGTACACCAGGAACCAAGCCGAATATTAAACTGACAATAGCCGAGCCTAGAAGCCCAATGGTAATAAAATATTTAGGATTTGAGCGATCGGATACATTTCCCATTACAAACTTACTGATACCATATGCTAAAGATAGTGCAACTCCGACAGTACCTAAATCAGCTTTTGTAAAACCATATTCTTGAATTAAATATGGCATTGCTAATGAAAAATTTTTACGTATTAAATAATATGCAGCATAGCCAATGAATACTCCAGCGAAAACTTGCCAACGTAATCTTTTATATTCATTATCAACATTGCCAGATTTTCTAGGAGCAACGGGAGATGCTTTTAAAAATGAAAACATATATTTTCCTTTTACTATAACTAAACGTTACTGAAAATTTTAAGTACTTAATTACTTTTTTTCAATCTTACTTTAAGTATATTACCCCTATTTTTTTTAATGATTTATCGGTTTTGGTATAAGTTATTATTTTTTATACAAATATCTTTCTTATAATTATTTCAATATTATAATTATCTTAATTCCTATCTATTTTTTAGATCATCACAATTGATCAGTTAAATAACTGAGGTATTTATGTTTAAACAACTGCAACAAGTCGGCAAAGCCTTTATGTTACCTATTGCAATCCTACCAGCAGCGGGGTTGTTACTAGGTATTGGTGGAGCATTATCAAATACTGCAACGGTACAAGCTTATCCTGTATTGGATAATCCAACCTTACAAGGCATTTTCCAAATAATGTCAGCGGCGGGGAGTGTTGTCTTTGCTAATTTAGCTTTATTGCTTTGTATCGGGCTAGGTATCGGACTTGCAAAAAGAGATAAAGGCGTAGCGGCATTAGCAGCGGTAGTCGGTTATTTAATAATGACTGGTACTATTGCAGCATTGATTCCCTTATTTTCCCCAGAAACGAAAAGCATTGATACAGGGGTAATTGGTTCATTAGTGATGGGGTTGATTACAGTTAAATTACATAACAAATATCATAATATTCAATTACCTCAAATTTTAGGATTCTTTGGTGGTTCTCGCTTTGTACCTATTGTTACTGCTTTTTCAGCTATTTTCGTTGGGGCAATATTCTTCCTTATTTGGCCAACTTTCCAACAATGGTTAGTATCAGCAGGTAAGGGGATAGCTTCAATGGGAGAAGTGGGGACATTTTTTTATGGCTTTCTAATGAGATTAAGTGGTGCGGTTGGTTTACATCATATGATCTATCCTCTTTTCTGGTTTACTGAATTAGGGGGAACAGAAGTTGTTAATGGTGAAACCATCATTGGCGCACAAAAAATATTTTTTGCTCAGTTAGCAGATCCAAATCATCAAGGCTTATTTACTGAAGGAACTCGTTTCTTTGCAGGTCGTTTCGATACCATGATGTTTGGTTTACCTGCGGCGTGTTTAGCAATGTATCACGCAGTACCGAAAAAACGTCGTAAACAGATTGGCGGATTATTCCTTGGTGCGGCATTAACGTCTTTTATTACCGGGATCACAGAACCTATTGAATTTATGTTCCTATTTGTTGCTCCGTGGTTATATGTTTTTCACGCATTCTTAGATGGGGTTTCTTTCTATATTGCTGATTTCCTTAATATTTCTATCGGTAACACTTTCTCTGGTGGTTTCATTGATTTCTTACTATTTGGTATTTTACAAGGGAATGCAAATACAAACTGGATTGATGTTATCTTTGTTGGTATCCCTTGGGCTGTCCTTTATTATTTTTCATTCTTATTCTTGATCCGTAAGTTTAATGTAATGACTCCTGGTCGGGCAGAAGAACAAGAAGAAGTTGTAGAACAGCAAACTACATCATTAACTGAAAATGCACACACAATTATCCAAGCATTAGGAACAGAAAGTAATATTGAGCATGTGGATGCTTGTATAACTCGTTTGCGTGTTTCAGTGAAGGATGTTAAATCAGTAGATAAACCTAAATTGAAATCAGTAGGTGCTATTGAAGTATTAGAAGTGGGGGGTGGTGTTCAAGCTGTTTTCGGTGCGAAAGCTGTTTTGTATAAGAGTGAAATAAATCAAATATTAGAAAAGGATGACTAAGATAAGCGGTTAGATGATTGCAAAGTTTTGCGAAAATCTAACCGCTTGTTGTAATGAAAATAAACAGAATGAATTAAATTTCACCGAGCAACACAAAAACGAAAATTTTTTACAAAAAGTACTTGTCATGATGTAATTTTTCTCTATAATACGCACCAC
>NZ_JARIDQ010000035.1 GCF_029256985.1 Otariodibacter sp.
GCTAAATTAGCTAAAGAAAAATTTAACCTAGATGTTAAACTTGTTGAATTTACTGAATATACTTCACCAAACCAAGCTCTTAGTACAGGTGAACTAGATGCTAACGCATTTCAACACAAGCCTTATATGGATGAAGAAGTTAAACAGAGAGGATATAAATTAGCAATTATTGGTAATACTTTTGTATTCCCAATCGCAGGTTATTCTAAAAAAATCAAGAATGTCTCTGAGTTACAAGATGGTGCAATTGTAGCTGTCCCAAATAATCCAAGTAATTTGGGACGCTCTCTCTTATTATTAGAACAACAAGGAATAATTAAACTAAAAGATTCTTCAAACTTATTGGCAACCACGCTTGATATTGTTGAAAATCCAAAACATATTCAGATACAAGAGGTCGATGCATCACTACTACCTCGAACCTTAGATGATGTAGATTTGGCAATTATCAATAATACCTTTGCGGGACAAGTAGGTTTATCACCAGAGAAAGATGGAGTATTCGTTGAATCAAAAGATTCACCATATGTAAATCTCGTAGTAAGCCGTGAAGATAACAAAGATGATCCTGCACTTAAAGACTTTGTGAAAGCATTCCAATCTGAAGAAGTATACCAAGAAGCATTGAAACATTTTGAAGGTGGGGTAGTTAAAGGCTGGTAATACTGTTTATTACTAGAGTCAATTGTTACAAGCGGTTACATTCTCTAAATATTTTGCAAATTTTTATAAAGAAGTAACCGCTATACCAGATGAGTTCAATAGAATAATAAGGAAAAAATTATGAATTTCAAAAAATTACTTACGGCTACTGCTGTACTCTCAGCATTTGTATTAACCGCCTGTAATGATGCACCTAAAACATTAAAAGTAGGAACAATGTCTGGTCCTGAACAAGAGGTGGTGGAAGTTGCAGCAAAATTAGCAAAAGAAAGATATAATCTTGATGTAGAACTGGTTGGATTTACAGATTTTTCAACCCCAAATGAATCTCTAAATAATGGTGATTTGGATATTAATGCATTCCAGCATAAGCCATTTTTAGATAAACAAATTGCAGATAAAGGCTATAAATTGGTGCCATTAGCAAATACTTTTGTATTCCCAATTGCAGCCTACTCAAATAAGATTAAATCAGTTGATGAAGTAAAAGATGGCGATACTATTGCTGTACCTAATGATCCAACTAATTTAGGTCGTGCTTTAATTTTATTAGAGAAACAAGGGCTAATTAAACTGCAAGATAGTACTAATCTTCTTTCAACAACAGCTGATATTATCGAGAATCCTAAACACTTAACAATTCAAGAAGTGAATGCTGAATTACTTCCTCGTACTCTAGATGATGTTACATTTGCAGTAATTAATACAATCTATGCAGGACATATTGGTTTAACACCTGCAACTGATGGTATTTTCGTAGAAGATAAAGATTCTCCTTATGTGAATTTAATCGTTTCTCGTGAAGATAATAAAGATAGCGAAGATATCAAAAATTTCATTAAAGCTTATCAAACAGATGAAGTATTTGAAAAAGCTAATGAAGTATTTAAAGGATCTATGATTAAAGGCTGGTAATAAACAGTAGTTGCAAGCGGTTACATTCAATGAATATTTTGCAAATTTTTATGAAGAAGTAACCGCCATACAAGCTGAATTCAACAAAATAGGAAGGAATAAATTATGAATTTCAAAAAATTACTTACTGCTACTGCTATACTTGCAGCATTTGTATTAACTGCCTGTAATGATTCAGCAAAACCCCTAAAGGTTGGAGCAATGTCTGGTCCAGAACAAGAAGTAATAGAAGTTGCCGCTAAATTAGCCAAAGAAAAATATAATCGTGATATAGAGATCGTACTTTTTACTGATTATGCAACACCTAATGAAGCACTGAATAATGGAGATTTAGATATTAATGCCTTCCAGCACAAGCCATATTTAGATAAACAAATTGCAGATAAAGGGTATAAATTAGTACCGTTAGCAAATACTTTTGTTTTTCCTATTGCCGCTTATTCAAACAAAATCAAATCAATTGATGAATTAAAAGATGGTGATACGATTGCTGTACCTAATGATCCAACAAACTTAGGTCGATCTTTAATTTTATTAGAAAAACAAGGACTAATTAAATTAGATGACAGTACTAATCTTCTAGCAACAAAAGTCAATATTGTTGAAAACCCTAAGAATTTAAATATTCAAGAAATTGAAGCTCAATTGTTACCTCGTACATTAGATGATGTTGCCTTTGCCATTATTAATACAGGATATGCAGGTCAAATTGGGCTAACACCAACTAAAGATGGTCTATTTGTCGAAGATAAAGATTCTCCTTATGTGAATTTGATCGTATCTCGTGAAGATAATAAAGATGATGAAGCAATTAAAGATTTTATTAAAGCTTATCAAACAGACGAAGTATTTGAAAAAGCCAATGAGGTATTTAAAGGTTCAATGATTAAGGGGTGGTAATTTCATAATACTGATAATAAAAAACCTGCATTATGAACTGCCCTCAAAATCTTGGATAGCTTAAGTTGATCTCAAGGACTGAGTTCTGTACTTCACAGGACTCGGTCCTTTAAATTTAAATTGAATACATTCATAATTGTAATAATAAATGTACTTACAAATTTGCTTTTCCGGTGCTTCAATAGTTTTAGGTTTTTCAATATAGATAGTCTCACACTTCATTGTAGCGAAGAAACTTTCTATTAACGCATCATCTAGGCAGTTACCTTTTCTACTCATACTTTATCGTATTTTATACTTTTTAAACGTCTTTCTAAAAGGCCCCATTTGAACTAGCGTTTATTGTGTTCACTTGCATAGCAGCGACGTTTTAAATAATTCAATTGCGTCTATACCGCCACTTTTGTATTGGTTTACCCATTTAGCTATGCACTTTGGATCTACATTAAACTTCTTACCAGTGGCAATACCTGTATGTCCTTATCTATAATATGCTATAACTTTAATCTTAAAAGCTAGATTGTAGCACATAAAAATACCCCATAAATTGTGTCCAACTTATGGGGTACAGTTCAGCTTTTTTATTTACTAAATTTAAACGCCAAACTGTAAACTGTAAAGTTGTTTATAAGCACCTTGTTTTGCTAGTAAATCAGTATGGGTACCAGATTCAATAATTTCACCGTTATCTATGACTAAAATTTCATCTGCTTTTTCAATAGTTGATAATCGATGTGCAATCACCAATACAGTACGATTCTTCTGTAATTCTTCTAATGCTGCTTGAATCGCTCTTTCTGATTCAGTATCCAATGCTGATGTTGCTTCATCTAACACAAGTACGGGGGAGTCACGCAATAAGGCTCTAGCGATGGCTAAACGTTGGCGTTGTCCTCCAGATAAGCTTATACCATTCTCACCGATGATTGTATCCAATCCATCAGGTAATTTCTCAATAAATTCCATTGCATAGGCCGCTTTTGCAGCATCTTCAATTTCTTTTCTGGTATATTTTTCTGTTGCCGCATAAGCAATATTATTAGCAATAGTATCATTAAATAAATGAACCTGTTGAGAAACAATTGCGCATTGTGTACGTAAATTATTCAATGTATAGTCACTAATTTTTTTATCATCTAAATAAATATTCCCTGAATCCACATCATAAAAACGAGTGATTAAATTAGCAATGGTTGATTTACCAGAACCAGAGCGACCAACTAAAGCTAAAGTTTTTCCTTCTGGTAAATTAAATGAGATATGTTTTAGAGCTGGGTGATCTTTACCTAAATAGGTAAAAGAAACATCTTCAAAACGGATATTACCTTTTACTCTTTCTACTTGATAATCTCCAGTATCTTTTTCTTTAGGAAGATCAAATAATGTAAATAAAGTTTGACAAGCAGCCATTCCTCGTTGGAATTGTGCATTCACATTGGTTAATGTTTTTAAAGGGCGAAGAATTCCCATTAACGCACTAATAACAGCAGCAAATTCTCCTGCAGTTAGATCACTTCCAATAATACTCGGAGAGCCTGCAATAAATAATACAACGGCAAGAGCTAAAGAGGCGATTAACTGTATGATTGGATTGGTGATAGCGGTTGCTGCCATCATTTTCATTCCTTTACGACGCATATCATTACTTTTATGATTAAAACGCTCTTCCTCTACAGATTGTCCACCAAAAGAGAGTACAACTTTATGTCCTCTTAACATCTGTTCTGCACTTTCTGTCATCGTTCCCATAGATTCTTGCATATTTCGAGCTAATCGACGAAAACGTTTAGAAATAACCCTAATAAGAATTGCAATCACAGGCGCTATTAAAAATAGAATAAGAGATAGACGCCAACTGTAATAGAACATTGTACAAATCAGAAAAATTACATATACGCCTTCTCGCACAACACTTTGTAGAGCATCAGCTGAAGATGATGCGATTTGTTCAGAATCATAGGTAATACGAGAAAGTAATTTTCCAGAGGAGTTTTGATCAAAGAAAGTAACAGGCATAAACATCAAATGTTTGAAAACACGTTGTCGCATTACCATTACAACTTTTCCTGATACCCATGCTAGGCAATATGCGGAAGTAAAACTAGTCAAACCTCGAATAAAAAATAATCCGATGATAATAAATGCCATATCTCGTAAAAATGAACGATCTGCACTGCTACCAAAACCTTCATCAATCAAGGGTTTTATCATTGTTATTAAGTAAGCATCAGATGCTGCATTTAATACCATCGCAATTATGGCAACAATAATTCCCAACTTAAATGGGGATATCATTGGCCACAAACGTTTAAATGTCTTCCAAGTGGATTGATCTTTCGTCATTGCATCAATCGAGAATAAATCTTTGGACATAAGTTCCCTTTAGTTAAAATAAAAGATAAAGTATTTTAAAGGGTAATTTCATTTATACCAAATAACTATTCCATTTGTCATCAAATAACCCTATCAATATAGAAATTTTAAAATAAAATGCAGAACAAAAGGTACAATTATTGAGGTTAAAACTCCACATAATACTAATGCAACTGAAGCATAACTCCCAGCTTTAATACTATAATCCATGGCACGAGCTGTACCTAATGCGTGAGAAACTGCGCCTAAACTTAGTCCAATTGCATGGGTTTTAGTCACTTTTATCCACTTCAATATGCCTATTCCAAATACGGATCCAAATATTCCAGCAATAGTGACTGCTACAGCTGTAATAGCAGGATCTCCTCCTAATTCTTCAGTAATTGATACTGCTATGGCCGTCGTTACAGATTTAGGTAACATCGCAATTAAAATCTCTTGATTAGCACCAAGTAGCCAAGCAAAATAGGCACCAGATAGTATAGTAAATAAAGTTGAACAACCTACTATAATCATGATTTTTCGCCAATGTTTCTTTAATTGCGGCAACTGCTCATAGAAAGGAACAGCTAAAGCAACGATGGATACACCTAATAAATTATTTACTACAAAATTGCCTTGGTAATAGCTTTTAAAAGGAATGTGAAATAAATAAAGAATGACAACAAGAATAATCAGCGAAAGAATAAATGGATTTAATAAAGAAATTTTTAAACGTTTGCTTAATTTACGACTAATAATAAACACTATCAACGTAAACAAAGAATAAAAATAAATAAGCGGGCTATTCATCGTCTTCTCCAGCGTCACCTTTATCGGCAAATAATTTTTGAGCTAAATAACCTAATAGAATTAGAGACAACATAGTGCTAAAAAAATTAGCAAAAATTAAAGAGTCTACGTGCTGATTTAGTACATCAAATTGATCAACAACTCCCGCACAAATAGGTAAAAAGAAAAGGGTCATATAACGTGTTAAAGGGGTAGAGGCAGGTAATATCCAAGTTACTTTAATAATCCCAACTACCATAGAAACGAAGAGAACTAACATTCCCCAAATACTTTCTGGAATACCTATTGGAATCAACAAACTGAGAAATTTACCCAAATACAACATTAAGTATAATAATGCTAATCCTACAATAAAACGCAATGCTTTAATTAACATACTGCTATCCACAACAAGCAATTAAAAAGAGTAAAACATTGTGAGGAACTTACCGCTTGTGAAGAAAGTTGATCACTTTATTGAGATCTCGAGTACGAGTTGAAGGCGGTAAACTTTTGAGAAAAGTTGAACCGTAACCACGCATAACCAAACGAGAATCACAAATAATTACCGCTCCTTTATCTGTTATATCTCGAATTAAACGCCCTACACCCTGTTTTAAAGTAATCACAGCTTCTGGAATTTGAATTGCATTAAAAGGATCGCCACCTTGTAATTTGCAATCGTCCATTCTCGCTTTTAATAGCGGTTCATCGGGAGCAGAAAAAGGTAATTTATCAATAATTACTAAAGAAAGTGCATCACCTCTCACATCAATTCCTTCCCAAAAACTTTGGGTTGCAACTAACACGCTATTAGGCTCTGCAACAAATTTCTCAAGTAATCGGCTTTTACTGGTTTCCCCTTGTAACAATACGCTTAGGTTGCTATGTTCACGCAGAAAATCCGCCAAACCACGCATCATAAAATATGAGGTACACAGTAAAAAACAACGTCCTTCATTGGCTTCTATAACTGGTTGAAGAAGTTGTCCTAATGCCGTTAAAGTATGGGCTTTATTTGTATCTGGTAGATAGCGAGGGACACAAAGCAATGATTGATTTGCATAGTCAAATGGGCTTTGTAACACCATTGTATCAGCATCATCGATACCTAAACGATTACAAAAGTGATCAAATTTTCCGCCTACTTCCAATGTAGCAGAAGTAAATACCCAACCAATATTTTGGTTTTTGAGTTGTTCACCAAATTTATCTGCCACAGTTAGAGGAGTAATATGCAATCCAAACGAGCGTCCATTGGCTTCATACCAATAGCAATAACCCATAACGTTAGTATCGCTCAATTTATTGAGCAAAACTTTGACTTCGGCTAAACGTTCAAAAATTTTATCTAATGTTTCCGAACGACCCAATGATTTTTTAACCACTTCAATTAAAAAGTCTAAATTTTCTTTGAGCTTAGTTAAGCCTTCAACGACTTTTGGATCACTTAATAAATCCCTTAAATTTCCTCTCGCTGTCCCACTTCCCATCAATAATCTAAAATCTTGAATGATTTTTTGGAGATGATCGGAGGCTTTACCTAATTGGGCTAAATCTTTTAATTCTGTTCGATAAACAATATTGGCATCTTTGCAGATATCAAATAACTGACGAGAAGTGAGAGATTGCCCAAAATATTGGCTGGCAATATCAGGTAATTGATGGGCTTCATCAAAAATTACCAGTTCAGCTTGAGGAATTAACTCTCCAAACCCACTCTCCTTTACTGCCATATCAGCACAAAATAGATGGTGGTTAACCACTACGACATCAGCATCTAAAGCCTGCTTGCGAGCTTTAACCACATAGCACTCTTTATAATTGGGGCAATCAGAACCTAAACAGCTATCAGTCGTACTGACTAATTGAGGTAAAATTGGACTATCTTCAGCAATGGTAATACATTCACTTAAATCGCCCGATTGCGTACCTGTATGCCATTTTCTTACTTTTTTTAAATCAGCAAGTACCGACTTATCGCCCAAAACGCCCATTGCAATCACTTGATCTAAACGTTCTAAACACAAATAATTAGCTCGCCCTTTTAACAAAGCGATCTTGCCGGTGTAATTTAACGCTTTCTGTATGGTAGGAAGATCTCGTTTGAATAACTGATCCTGTAAATTTTTGGATCCTGTAGAAATGATCGTTTTTTTGTGTGAAAGTAATGCTGGCACTAAATAAGCAAAAGTTTTCCCAGTCCCTGTTCCCGCTTCAATCACACTATTTTTTGCAAATTCCACAGCTTTTCCGACCGCTTGTGCCATAACGACTTGGGCTTCTCGAGGACGGAAACCTTGAATATTTTTGCTTAGTTTCCCTTCTGTACTAAAGGCTTGCTTAATTTTTTCTTGATATTTCATTTTATCCAATATAAACAAGCGGTGAGATCTTCGCTAAATTTTGCAAAAAATCAGGTTAATCTGACCGCTTGATAATGATTTATTTTTTATAGCGTTGTTGAAGACTTTGCTCGTCTTGTGATTTCAACCAAGCCATTTTTTCTTTAATCTGCTTTTCCATTCCTCGTTCACTTGGGAAATAGAAGTGGGTATCACGCAATTCTTCGGGGAAATAATTTTCGCCTGCTGCATAGGCATTGGGTTCATTATGAGCATATCGATATTCTTCACCATAGCCTAACGATTTCATTAATTGTGTTGGGGCATTGCGTAGGTGTTCTGGCACGTCATAATCTTTTGTTTCTTTGACTAGCTGTTTAGCTTGGTTAAATGCGGTATAAACGGCATTACTTTTTGGTGCAACTGCTAGATAAATAATCGCTTGAGCAATGGCTCTTTCGCCTTCATAAGCACCCACTCGAGTATAGCAATCCCAAGCCGCTAAGGCCACTTGCATTGCTCTAGGATCGGCATTGCCAATATCTTCTGATGCAATGGCTAACAAGCGTCTTGCTACGTATAAAGGATCGCCACCTGCGGTCAAAATTCTTACATACCAATATAATGCCCCATCAGGTGATGAGCCTCGTACAGATTTATGTAATGCTGAAATAAGATCGTAAAAACGATCGCCGCCTTTATCAAAGCGTGCATGTTTTTCACCTAGAACTTCAGTTAAAAGTGCTAAATTGAGAAGTTTTCCTTGCGGTAAAATTTCTGCCATATCGCTCATTAGTTCTAAGCAATTTAGCGCAAAGCGAGCATCGCCATTCACATAATCAGCTAATAGATTTAGAACATCATCTTGTAAGATAAATATTTCGTTGCCTAAGCCTCGCTCTTTATCTGTGATCGCATTTTGCAAAATATGGGAAATATCGACCGCTTGTAAAGGCTTTAAAATATAGATTCTTGCTCGAGAAAGTAACGCATTATTCAATTCAAAAGAGGGATTTTCGGTAGTTGCCCCAATGAAAATTATGGTACCGTCTTCAATATGAGGTAAGAAAGCATCTTGCTGGCTTTTATTGAAACGATGAACTTCATCGACAAAAAGAAGTGTTCTTCGTCCCATCTGTTTATTTTGCTTGGCTTTTTCGATAGCTTCTCGGATCTCTTTGATACCGCTTGTTACCGCCGATAATCGTTCCACATCGACATCTAAGCTATTCGCAATCAATTCCGCTAAGGTTGTTTTCCCTGTACCGGGTGGACCCCAAAATATCATTGAGTGAGCGTGTTTGGCTTGAATAGCTCGGCGAAGGGGTTTACCTTCACCGATTAAATGAGATTGTCCTACGTATTCGTCCAATGTATGTGGACGCATACGGGCAGAAAGCGGTCTGAAATCATCTGCAAAATCAAAGGAAAGGGTGTTCATTAGCGAAGTCTTAATCCTCGACGAATTTGTCGCATAAGTAAGAAAATCCAAGGCCAAAGAATTCCGCTTAATACTGCTCCAGCTAATTCTTGTGTATTAAATTCTGCACTATGTAAGATAAATTCAATAACAAAAATAGAAAAGCGGATGAGTGCTATATAGAGTATTATTAACATACCTTGAAACCACAATGATAGATTACGTAATATTAAATGATATTTAGCTACAAAATAAATCACAATGGAAAGAACTAAAGCATGAGTTCCCAATACTGATCCTAATATGACATCCCAAATAATACCAATAATGAATGCTGTTCCAACACTAATTTTGTCGGGGAGAGCTAATACCCAATAGGTTAAGACTAATACTCCCCAAGCAGGTCTAAAACCTTGAAAACCAACAGGCCAAGGCATTAGTTCTAAGACAAGTGCAACAACAAAAAGAAAAATTAATACCAAAAACTGAAAAATCAGATTCTGTTTCATTGATTTTCTCCTTTTATTTCTGTATCAGTTTCATTGAGTTCTTGTTCTAATATATCTTCATTATTATCTTCTTGAGTTTCAATAGTGTTTTGTTCATCCTCAGTAACTTGCTCTTTCTTATTGCTTTTCAATAGATCTAATGGGTTTAGAATATTGCGTCGTTCTTCAACTGCATTACGCACATCTTGTGGGGAAATTCGCTGTGCCCCTCGCCCTTCCTCTGTTGGCCATAAAAGTAGAACATAACGTAAATGATCTAAAGAAGCTAAAGGCTTAGCAGTTACTTTGGCAAAATGACTTGATCCATCATTAACAACTGTTTCTACAATAGCGACAGGATAACCTTCAGGGAATACACCTCCTAATCCAGAGGTAACTAAAACATCACCTTTCATCAAATCTACCATACCAGGTAGATTATCTAAAATAAGTTCTTCGTTATGTCCTGTTCCACTTACAATAGCACGTACATCATTACGTAGTACTTGAACGGGAACAGCATGTGTAACATCCGTAATTAAAAGAACTCGGCTACTATTTTCACCTACAGAAATAACTTGTCCGACAACTCCTCTCTCATCAATCACAGGTTGTCCGACAAATGCACCATCTTTTCTGCCTTGATTAATGATCACTTGTTGGCGATAAGCATCCATTTCTGCGGTTAAAACTTCGGCTATTTTTTTATATTCGTCTTGACGAAGGGGGGAGCTAAGCAATAATCGTAAGCGTTGATTTTCAACCTTTAGCTGATCTAGTATCAGTAGCTCAGCATTTTTTTCTCTAATTTGCTCTTTTAATACGTCATTTTCTAGCTTCAATTTTTGGTTATCAATAAAATTATTGCTTACGCCATCTAGAACTAAACGAGGCGTATTTGCAAAATAATATAAACCACTTACTGCAGTTTCTAGTATTCCTCTTACTTGTAGCATGGCAGAACTTCGTCCATCAAAAAAAATTGATGTCACTGAAATAACAATAGCGATAAAAAGGCGAACACCTAATGGAGGCGATTTAGCAAAAATTTGTTTCATATCCTATACGAAGAAATTTGAAAATGATTGAAAGGGATAAATAAAAAATGAAAATGGACGTGAATCATTATTTCCGTCCATTTTCATTGTATTCATCAATTAATTATCATCACTGAACACATCGCCACCATGTGTGTCGATCATTTCTAATGCTCTACCACCACCACGAGCAACACAAGTTAAAGGATCTTCTGCTACAATAACAGGAACACCTGTTGCATTAGACAGTAATACATCTAAGTTTTGAAGCAATGCTCCACCGCCCGTAAGTACCATTCCTCGTTCAAAAATATCGGCAGCAAGTTCTGGTGGGCATTGTTCTAATACTGCTTTAACAGATTCAACAATACCTGCTAATGGTTGCTCTATTGCTTCTAATACTTGTTTTGAGGTTAATTCAAATGTTCTTGGTGCACCTTCTGCAATATTGTGACCATGTACTTCTGTTGTTAGAATTTCGTCACCCTCTTTAATATAAGCTGTTGCAATCTCTTTTTTAATACGTTCTGCTGTTGTTTCTCCAATTGCAGAACCAAAATTCTTTCGAACGTAAGAAATAATTGCATCATCAAATTTATCTCCACCAATACGTACTGAAGATGAGTGAACAATCCCATTTAAAGAAATAACAGCAACTTCTGTTGTTCCACCACCGATATCAATTACCATTGAACCAGCAGCTTCATCAACTGGCAATCCTGCACCAATTGCAGCAGCCATAGGTTCTTCAATAAGGTAAACTTCACGAGCACCTGCACCAATTGCAGATTCTTTAATCGCTTTTCTTTCTACTTGAGTCGCCCCTGCGGGTACACAAACTAAAACTCGAGGGCTTGGTCGCATAAAATTATTGCTATGAACTTGTTTAATAAAGTGTTGCAACATTTTTTCTGTCACATAAAAATCAGCAATGACACCATCTTTCATAGGGCGAATAGCTAAAATACTTTTGGGTGTACGTCCCAACATTGATTTTGCATGAGTGCCTACTGCTGCGATACTTTTTGCTGTTCCAATACGATCCTGACGTACGGCTACAACTGATGGCTCATCTAATACAATCCCTTGACCTTTAACATAGATCAATGTATTTGCTGTACCTAAGTCTATAGAAAGATCATTTGAGAACAATCCGAGAAATTTTTTAAACATATATGAAATCCGTAGTGAATAAAATTATTATTAACTGTAAACGCCCGATCTACGGGCAAAAATTGGCAGTAATATATCAAAAAAACCTTAAAATACCAATGAATAATTGAAAAGAGATGGGGTAAATCTTGATTAAATTAATTATCTGTATTTAACCAAAAAAAATTCCCAAATATTAAAAAATAAATGATAAAGTTACAGGTATTTTAGTTACTCTGTAGCTCATTATTTTCTTTAATCTAGCTATTAGGAATTAAATGTAACAAAAAGTTGCAAAACTAAAATATTTTTTATTATTCTCACAAAACTACCAGAGGAGTCTTTATGCTTATTGGTGTACCAAAAGAGTTGCTGGACAACGAAAGTCGTATAGCCGCAACGCCAAAAACCATTCAGCAAATTCTCAAACTTGGCTTTGAGGTTGTTGTAGAAAGTAATGCAGGATTTAAAGCAAGCTTTGAAGATAGTGCTTATGCTGAAGCAGGTGCAACTATTGGGAATGCTGAATCTGTTTGGAATGCGGATATTATTTTTAAAGTTAATCCACCAACGGATGAAGAAATTAAATTAATAAAAGAAGGGGCAACCTTAGTTAGCTTTATTTGGCCTGGTCAAAATAAAGAATTAATGGGTAAGCTTTCTGCTAAGAAAATTAACGTGTTAGCAATGGATGCTGTTCCACGTATTTCTAGAGCTCAGTCTCTTGATGCATTAAGTTCAATGGCAAATATTGCGGGTTATCGTGCTGTGGTTGAAGCTGCTCACGAGTTTGGTAGTTTCTTTACAGGGCAGATAACCGCAGCAGGTAAAGTTCCACCAGCTAAAGTGTTAGTTATTGGTGCTGGAGTTGCTGGATTAGCAGCTATCGGTGCAGCAAATAGTTTAGGTGCAATCGTTAGAGCATTTGACTCTCGCCCAGAAGTAAAAGAGCAAGTTGAAAGTATGGGTGCTAGCTTCTTAGAAATCAATTTCAAAGAAGAGGGCGGTAGTGGCGATGGTTATGCTAAAGTGATGTCAGAAGAATTTAATAAGCGTGCTTTAGCTCTCTATGCTGAACAAGCAAAAGAAGTTGATATTATTATCACAACAGCGTTAATTCCAGGTAAACCAGCTCCTCGATTAATTACCAAAGAGATGGTCGAAAGTATGAAACCGGGTAGCGTAATCGTTGATTTAGCAGCTGCAACGGGTGGTAACTGCGAGTTGTCTAAAGCAGGAGAAGTTGTTGTTACAGAAAATCAGGTAAAAATTATCGGTTATACTGATTTACCAAGCCGTTTACCAACACAATCATCTCAACTTTATGGAACAAACCTAGTCAATCTACTTAAACTACTTTGTAAAGAAAAAGACGGCAAGATCAATATTGATTTTGAAGATGTTGTTTTACGTGGTGTTACTGTTATTCGTGATGGAGAAATTACATGGCCAGCACCTCCAATCAAAGTTTCAGCTCAGTCACAACAAAAGACAACAGCTCCTGCTGAGAAAAAAGAAGAAAAACCAACTAACCCTAAAGTTAAATATAGTTTATTTGTACTAGTAGGTATTTTGTTTCTATTAATTGCTTCAGTTGCACCAACCTCTTTTCTTGAACATTTTACTGTATTCGCACTTTCTTGTGTTGTCGGATATTACGTTGTATGGAATGTGAGTCATGCCTTACATACACCATTGATGGCCGTAACTAATGCAATTTCAGGTATTATCATAGTTGGGGCAGTGTTACAAATTGCACAAGGCGGGTTCTTTATCAGCATCCTAGCCTTTATCGCTATTTTAGTTGCAAGTATCAATATCTTTGGTGGATTTAAAGTCACTCAACGTATGCTTGCTATGTTCAGAAAAGGTTAAGGAGAAAATCAATGTCTTTAGGTATCGTACAAGCTGCATATATTATCGCAGCAATTCTCTTTATTATGAGCTTAGCTGGTTTATCTAAGCATGAAACTGCTAAAGCAGGTTGTTGGTACGGAATCGTAGGTATGGCAATTGCTCTTATTACCACTATTTTTGGTCCACAATCTGAAGGTATATGGTTTATTTTAATTGCAATGGTTATCGGTGGTTTCATCGGTATACGTAAAGCATTAAAAGTTGAAATGACAGAAATGCCAGAATTAGTTGCTATTCTACATAGTTTTGTTGGTTTAGCTGCGGTATTAGTTGGTTTTAATAGCTATGGTTTACACCAAGAAGCAGTAATGCCCGAGCATTTAGATGCGGCGTCACAAGCAGCATTTTTAGCAGAGCAGGCAACACTCACAACAATTCATAATGTTGAAGTCTTCTTAGGTATCTTCATTGGTGCAGTAACATTCACAGGTTCAGTTGTTGCTTTTGGTAAGCTTAACGGTAAAATTAATTCAAAAGCATTAATGTTGCCTCATCGCCATAAAATGAATTTAGCTGCATTAATTATTTCTGCATTATTAATGTTCGTCTTTTTAAATAATCCAGATAATATTTTCCCTGTCTTAGTGATGTTAATTATTGCTCTCGTATTCGGTTGGCATTTAGTTGCATCAATTGGTGGGGCAGATATGCCTGTTGTAGTATCAATGTTAAATTCATATTCAGGTTGGGCAGCAGCAGCAGCAGGCTTTATGCTAAATAATGATTTACTAATCGTTACTGGTGCATTAGTGGGTTCATCAGGTGCAATTCTTTCTTACATTATGTGTAAAGCAATGAACCGCTCGTTCATCAGTGTTATTGCGGGTGGCTTTGGTAATGATGTACAAGTGAGTTCAGATGAAGAACAAGGCGAACATAGAGAAACAACGGTAGCAGAAGTTGCTGAAATGCTTAAAGGAGCAAACTCAGTAATTATCACTCCGGGATATGGAATGGCAGTTGCTCAAGCTCAATATCCAGTAGCTGAAATCACACAAAAATTACGTGAACGTGGTGTAAATGTACGTTTTGGTATTCACCCTGTTGCAGGTCGCTTACCAGGTCATATGAATGTATTACTTGCTGAAGCAAAAGTACCTTATGATATCGTATTAGAAATGGATGAAATTAATGATGATTTCCCTGATACTGACGTGGTGTTGGTTATCGGTGCAAATGATACCGTAAACCCAGCTGCAATGGACGATCCAAACAGTCCAATTGCAGGTATGCCTGTTTTAGAGGTGTGGAAAGCACAAAATGTTGTTGTGTTTAAACGCTCAATGGCGGTAGGTTATGCAGGTGTACAAAACCCATTATTCTTCAAAGATAATACGCAAATGCTATTTGGTGATGCGAAAGAGCGTGTTGAAGATATTTTGAAAGCACTTTAGTCAATAAATTTATTAAATAGCTAGATTTTAGATATCTAGCTATTTTATTTTTTGATTTTATCGTAAGAAAAAGCCTCTTTTGACTTAGTTTCAAAAGAGGCTTCTATTTATAACAATAGAAAATGTTATTTAGCTAGTTTTGCACGGATTGCATTCGCTAATTCCATACTCACTTTTTCAAAATGAGACATTTGTCTTTCAACAATTTCTGGAACTGTTACACCTGATAATCCAGCTGCAAAATTTGATGCTAAACGATCTTTTTCTTCCGCTGTAAACACATTATAAAGCGCTAATGGTTGTGAATAGTAATCTTCATCATATTCACGGAAATCAAAATGTGCTGCTTCACGTTCAATTTGTAATGGTAATTGATCGTGTGTTGGTACATAAGTATCAAACCGATTCGGTGCATAGTTAGGGTGTTCACCACCATTATCATCTATACGCATTGCTCCATCACGATGTGTTGTATGATATGGGCATTTTGGTGCATTTACAGGAATTTGATGATGGTTAACACCTAAACGATAACGCTGTGCATCTTGATAAGAGAATAAACGACCTTGTAACATACGATCTGGAGAGAATCCAATTCCTGGTACGATATTACTTGGTGCAAATGCAGCTTGTTCTACTTGTGCAAAATAGTTAGATGGATTACGATTTAATTCTAATACACCCACTTCAATAACTGGATAATCTGCATGTGGCCATACTTTAGTTAAGTCAAAGCTATAATTATGCTTGTGAGCATCCGCTTCTGGCATAATCTGTACTTGTACAGTCCAACGAGGAAAATCACCTTTCTCAATAGATTCATATAAATCTTGTTGGCTTGATTCACGGTTTTCACCCACAACTTTTGCCGCTTCTTCATTAGTGAAGAATTTGTGACCTTGCTGAGTTTTAAAATGGAATTTTACCCAAAAACGTTCGTTATCTGCATTCACAAAACTATAAGTATGACTACCGTAACCATTCATGTGACGTAATGTTGCAGGAATACCACGATCACTGAATAATGTCATAATTTGGTGCATTGATTCAGGGTGACGTGACCAGAAATCCCATGCGGCATTTGCATCACGTAAGTTTGTTTGTGGATTACGTTTTTGTGTATGAATAAAATCAGGGAATTTTAATGGATCACGAATAAAGAATACGGGTGTATTGTTACCCACTAAATCCCAGTTACCCTGTTCTGTGTAGAATTTTAATGAAAAACCACGTACATCTCTTTCTGCATCGGCTGCCCCACGCTCGCCAGCTACAGTAGAGAAACGTAATAATACTTCTGTTTGTTTTCCTACTTCACTAAATAATGCTGCTTTAGTGTATTTTGTAATATCGTGCGTAACAGTAAATGTACCAAACGCTGCAGATCCTTTAGCATGCACAACACGCTCAGGAATACGCTCACGAGCAAAATGTGCTAATTTTTCTTGGAACCAAACATCCTGTAACAGTAATGGGCCTTTTGGGCCTGCTGACATTGTATTATCATTATCTACAACAGGCGCTCCTGCTGCTGTTGTTAATGTTTTTGAATTATGATCAAATGGACATTTAGACATAAATATTCTCCTCGAATAATAGGTAATTAACGGTTCTTTTCTTAAATTTTAATCAACTTCTTATCTCCTGTAAAACTATCAAATTAATAAATATTAACTATTAATTATTAATTATTAATAGGTATTTTTTTAAAAAAATATAGGGTTCAGTTTTATTTTTCTAATATCTAAATTTAATATATTTAGTTATTATTTGATGTTATATGTTAAATAAATTGAGTTACTTCTTTCGCATCAAGTCTAACTGAACCATGTGTTTCATAATTTGCTTTACCAATAGCGATAATTATTACTGGTACATATCTTTCTTTATCTAATCCTAATGCCTCTGCAATTTGGTCTTCTTCAAATCCACCAATAGGATTAGTATCATACCCATGAGATCTTGCTACTAGCATAAATTGCATTGCTGCTAAGCTAGAATCTATTTTTACAATATCATTCATTTTTTGTTTTGATGCGTTTTGATAGAAAGGCATAAATAAACCTAATAGTTCATCCTTGACTGATTCTGGCATTATGCCTTCTTGAACGGCTTGTGAATAAATTTGTTCACCTTTTTCATAACATTGCATATCACCAAAAATTACTACCATCGCAGCAGAAGTATCATTTTGTCTAGTATTAAAACGAATTAATGGTCTTAATGTATCTTTACCTTTTTCACTATCAACTACAACAAATCGCCATGGTTGCATATTGACAGAAGAGGGAGCTTTTGTTGTCTTTGTAATCATCTCAAGCATTTCTTCGTGACCAATTTTTATATTTTCATCAAATACTTTGATTGAGTGACGGTTAAATACAATATCATCAAAATTATTATTCATCTTTTTTCCTTAATTATTAAATAAACTCATTACTAGAGACAAAGTATAACTTATATAGTTTCATACTCCTTAATTCAAATTAATTAAAGATCCAATAATCCCCCTTGAATTTTAATTTTTATCCCCCATTTACCCAACGTTTTCAGATAAACAACAAGCGGTGAGATCCCGCTTATTTTTTGCAAAATTAAGAGGATTATATGAGTACAAATCAACAAACACATAGTTTTCAATCGGAAGTAAAACAGTTACTTCAGTTAATGATCCACTCACTTTATTCGAATAAAGAAATTTTCTTACGTGAATTAATCTCTAATGCATCGGATGCTGCTGATAAACTCCGTTTTAAAGCCCTTTCAAACCCAGAACTTTATGAAGGAAATGGTGAATTACGAGTACGTATTAGCGTAGATGAAACCCTTGGTACAATTACAATCAGTGATAATGGTATCGGTATGAGCCGTGAACAAGTTATCGACCATCTTGGTACTATTGCAAAATCAGGCACAAAAGAATTTTTAAATGCATTAGGCACTGATCAAGCAAAAGATAGCCAACTTATCGGACAATTTGGAGTAGGTTTCTATTCATCATTTATCGTGGCAGACAAAGTGGTCGTTCGCACTCGTGGTGCAGGTTTAGATAAATCTCAAGGGGTAGAATGGGAATCAGCAGGCGAAGGTGATTATACCGTTTCAGATATTGAAAAAGCAGATCGTGGTACTGACGTCATTCTTTACCTTCGTGAAGATGAAAAAGAATTTTTAGGCGAATGGCGTTTGCGTGAAATTATCGGTAAATATTCCGATCATATCGGTTTACCAGTAGAAATCGAAACCAAAGAATACGATGACGAAGGCAAAGAAACTGGCAAAAAATGGGAAAAAATCAATAAAGCTCAAGCACTTTGGACACGTGCTAAAAATGAAATCACTGACGAAGAATACAAAGAGTTTTATAAACATATTAGCCACGATTTCTCCGATCCACTTTTATGGTCGCACAACAAAGTAGAAGGTAAACAAGAATACACCAGCCTACTTTACATCCCAAGCAAAGCACCATGGGATATGTTCAATCGAGATCAAAAGCACGGTTTAAAACTTTATGTGCAACGTGTCTTTATTATGGATGATGCCGAAGTCTTTATGCCAAATTACTTACGCTTTATGCGTGGTTTGCTTGATTCTAACGATCTACCATTAAATGTATCACGTGAAATCTTACAAGATAATAAAACAACGGCAGCATTACGTTCAGCCTTAACTAAACGTACGCTCCAAATGTTAGAAAAATTAGCAAAAGATAGCCCAGAACAATATCAACAATTCTGGAAAGAGTTTGGTTTAGTCTTAAAAGAAGGGGTGGGTGAAGACTTTAGCAATAAAGAACAAGTGGCTGGATTACTCCGTTTTGCATCAACACACACTGATAGCAGTGAACAAGCGGTCAGTTTAAGTGATTATATTGCAAGAATGAAAGAAGGACAAAAAGCCATTTACTTCTTAACAGCTGATAGCTATCAAGCAGCAAAAAATAGCCCACACTTAGAGTTATTCAACAAAAAAGAGATCGAGGTATTATTACTTTCTGATCGTATTGATGAATGGATGTTGAGCTACTTAACTGAATTTGATGGTAAACCACTCCAAAGCATCACTAAATCAGATTTAGATTTAGGTGATTTAGCGGATAAAGAGGAAGAAGAAAGCCAAAAAGCTCAAGAGCAAGAATTTGCATCTTTCATCGAGCGTGCGAAAAACTACTTAGGCGATCGTGTCAAAAAAGTAGTATTAACTCATCGCTTAACAGATACACCTGCGGTTGTTTCGACGGACAGCGATGAAATGGGTACTCAAATGGCAAAACTCTTTGCCGCAATGGGACAAGAAGCACCAGAAGTAAAATACACCTTCGAGCTTAACCCTGATCACGCAATGGTAAAACGTGTGGCAGATATAGCTGATGAAGATCAATTTAACGATTGGGTTGAATTGTTATTCGAACAAGCATTACTTGCAGAACGTGGTACTTTAGAAAACCCAAGTGCATTCATTAAACGTATGAATAAGCTATTAGGTTAATTTATCCCTATCCTTAGCAAAAAAGGCATGGTAACCAATACCATGCCTTTTTAATTGACTTAAATATTCTCTCTACCTAAAAAGATACTATTGCTCTAATCTCTGCATTCCATGATGTATAAAGTTCTGATAAAGAGAATTTAAAGGCTCCCCTGTTGGTAAAATAAGATCAGGTGAAAGATCATAGAGTGGCACAATCACAAATTCACGATTATGCATATCATAATGGGGAACAACTAATCGTTCAGAGTTGATTTGCTCATTCCCATAGAGCAAAATATCCAAATCTAAAGTTCTTTCCCCCCAACGACGCAAACGAACTCGCCCTTGCTCATTTTCAATAGATTGTAATTGATCTAACAATTCAATAGCGGTCAGTTCTGTATCAAATTTTGCAACAGCATTCACATAATCGGGTTGGTCTTGTGGCCCTAATGGTTTACTGCTATAAAAGGGGCTTACCGCAAAATTATGTGTAAAACTTTTTAATGATCTGACCGCTTGATTTAATTGTTCTTGCGGATTATCTAAATTTGAACCAAGTGCAATATACACCGTTTGCATTTTTCGCTATGCCTCTACTTTTTTCACTTTTTTCTTACGATAGAAACGACGACGAGGTTTACGTTTCTTTTTAGGTTCATCATCGGTATGCGAATGTAAAGTTTTCACACCATTCATCATAGTTGAACGTTGTGATTCGTTACTTAATTGATATTCATGCCACCAAGCACTTAATTCAACTAAATCACCACCTTCTAATTCAGCTCTCATAACCAATAAATCAAATCCTGCTCTAAACTTGATGTGTTCTAGCGTTTGCTGAGGGCGTTTACCTGAACGTTTAGGGAATTGAAATTGTAATGCCCAAATATCACGAATAACAGCAGTATGTCTGCGATGTAAAGCAACTCTGCGGCAAGCTTCAGATAAAATTTCATTTGCTGCCAATAACATTGCATCATGAGTATTTAAGCCACCTTCATTTTTCAATTGATCAATTTTTTCACGTAATGGATACCAAAATAGTGCTGCAAATAAGAATGCAGGATTGATTCTTAAATTATCACGAATACGATCATCAGTTGAATTCAGTGCCTTAACAATCATGCGTTCTGCATTAGAATCTTGTTTCTCGGTAAAATGAACTGCTAATGTTGGGAAAAGTTGTTCGAATAAGCCATACTGACGTAATAACTCATAAGTTTTTAAACCATAGCCTGATTGCAATAATTTTAATGATTCTTCAAATAATCGGGCGGCAGGAATAGATTGCAACAATGGAGCCATGGATTTAATTGGCTCATCACTTGCTTTATCCAAAAACATATCCAATTTTGCCATAAAACGAATTGCACGGAGCATTCGGACAGGATCTTCTTGATAACGAACTTTTGGTTCACCAATTAAACGTAATCGACCAGCTTTAAGATCTTCTATGCCATGAAAGAAATCAAAAATTACTTGATTTTTTATATCATAATAAAGAGCATTAACGCTAAAATCACGACGTTCTGCATCTTCACGTAATGTGCCATAGACATTATCACGAAGAACTAAACCCGACTCACTAGTTTTATAAATTTTTTCAGATGCATTTTCTGCATGATCGGCTCGGAATGTGGCAACTTCATAAAGTTCACCACGTCCAAACATAATATGGGCTAAACGGAATCGTCTACCGATCAAACGACATTGACGACCAAAAATTTTCTGGATTTCTTCAGGCCTTGCGCTAGTTGCAATATCAACATCTTTCGCTTTTTGTCCCAATAGTAAATCACGAATGCATCCCCCTACCAGATAGGCTTCATAGCCGGCTCTCTGTAGTTTATTTACTACCGTAATTGCATTACTAGGAAAATTTTTTACTGTGATGTCATATTTATTCGCATCTACCGTAAACTGCTTATGAAGAATGTGAGATTGAGTAGACTGAGATTTTGAGGAAGATTTTGATTTATATTTTTTCTTTGACGAAGATACAACCTTATCAGAATTATTTAAGACTGAAGATCTAGAATTAAAAATCTCAACTTTATTTTTATTTTGATAGCTTGTTGTTTCAATAAGCAGTTGTTTTCTTTCTTTTTTTTGGCGAGAAAGAAGAGATTTAATGTAATTAAAAATAGTACACCTCAAATTTTATGCTAATTAAACAAGAAAGTGGTGTTGATGAAAACACCACATTAATCTTAATTAACCACCCATTTGTTTTTCACGGATTTCAGCTAACGTTTTACAATCAATACATAAATCAGCTGTTGGGCGGGCTTCTAAACGTTTTAAACCAATTTCAATACCACAAGCATCACAATATCCGTAATCACCAGAATCTAGTTTTACAAGAGTCTGTTCAATCTTTTTTAATAATCGACGTTCACGATCACGATTACGTAATTCTAAACTAAATTCTTCCTCTTGAGTTGCTCGGTCAGATGGATCTGCAAAATTTGTTATATCATCCTGCATTTGGATTTTAGTACGTTCTGCTTCATCTATGATTTGAGCATGCCATGCCTTTAAAATTTTACGAAAATGCTCAATCTGAGCATCATTCATATACTCTTCATCTTTACCTAATTGATAAGGAGTTACGCCAGCAAAGGCTAATAAGCTCAACGAGTTTGTATTCAACACTTGTATCATAAGGTCACTCCTGATTGTGATCTTTCCTGTTAAGAGTACATTTAAAGCTCTTTTTAGGGTTATGGTTTTTTAAAAGCGCGTATAAATATCAGAACTTTTCCTTTTTAGCAAATTATTTTTCATTTTATGATTCTATTTCCTTAACCTATTAATATGAGATTTAAATATGAAATCTATCGCAACCGTTTGCTTAATGTTATAATTCGAAAAGTTTTTTATTTCATTGAGGTCTTTGCTGTGACAACACAACTAAGTTATAAAGATGCAGGCGTAGATATTCACGCAGGTAATGAATTGGTCGAACGTATCAAAGGTGATGTAAAACGTACTCATCGCCCAGAAGTAATGGGTGGGTTAGGTGGTTTTGGAGCGTTATGTGCTCTGCCAACTAAATATAAGGAGCCAGTCTTAGTTTCAGGTACAGATGGAGTTGGAACTAAATTACGTCTTGCAATTGATCTAAATAAACATGACACCATTGGTATTGACTTAGTGGCAATGTGTGTTAATGATTTAGTTGTTCAAGGTGCTGAACCTCTATTCTTCCTTGATTATTATGCAACAGGTAAATTAGAAGTTGATGTTGCAAGTTCTGTAATTAAGGGAATTGCGGATGGTTGTGAACAATCTGGCTGTGCCTTAGTTGGCGGTGAAACAGCAGAAATGCCGGGAATGTATCATGAAGGTGATTATGACCTTGCTGGCTTCTGTGTGGGTGTCGTTGAAAAATCAGAAATTATTGATGGTTCAAATGTTAAAGTAGGTGATACTTTAATTGCACTTGGTTCAAGTGGCCCTCACTCAAATGGTTATTCATTAATTCGTAAAGTATTAGAAGTTAGTGGTGCTAAGGCTGAAGATATCTTTGAAGGTAAATCATTAAGTGAGCATTTTCTTGCTCCAACGAAGATTTATGTGAAGTCAATACTTCAATTGATCAAAAAAGTTGATGTTCATGCTATCGCCCATCTTACAGGTGGTGGTTTCTGGGAAAATATCCCACGAGTGTTACCTAAAAATGTTAAAGCTGTAATTAATGAGAATAGTTGGGAATGGCAACCGGCATTCAAGTGGTTACAAGATAAAGGTAATATTAGCCGTTACGAAATGTATCGTACCTTTAACTGTGGTGTGGGTATGGTTATTGCTTTACCAGAAACTGATGTAGATACAGCATTAACTCTTCTAAAACAAGCAGGTGAAGATGCTTGGGTTATTGGTAAAATTGAAAACTTAGAATCAGATTCTGAACAAGTTGAAATTATTTAAATAAGGCAAATAAACTGACCGCATATAATTTTATATGCGGTCAGTTTTTAATAGAATTATGAAAAAAAATATTGTTGTACTCATTTCAGGTAATGGTTCTAATTTACAATCTATTATTGATACTATTAAACGTGGAAAAATTAATGGAGAGATTCGAGCTGTAATATCAAATAAGGCTAGTGCTTATGGATTAACCCGAGCAGAACAAGTAAATATTCCACATTTTGTTTTTTCTCGTAAAGATTACGATAGTAATCAATCAATGGATAATGCTATTGCACAAAAAATTGATGAATTTAATACAGATCTCATTGTTTTAGCAGGTTACATGAAAATCCTTACTCCTGAATTTACTCAACATTTTCAAGGAAAAATTCTAAATATTCACCCATCTTTATTACCTAAATATGCAGGCTTACATACTCATCAACGAGCGATGGAGGCAGGAGATACTGAACATGGGATGAGTATTCACTTTGTTAATGAAGAAGTTGATGGTGGACCTGTTGTGTTACAAGCAAAAGTACCAATTTATCCAGATGATGAATTAGATGAAGTGATAGAACGTGTCCGTGAACAAGAACATCGTTGTTATCCTCTTGTCATAGAATGGTTCTGTTCTAATCGATTATATTGTATTGATGGTAAAGCTTATTTAGATGGAAAAATACTATCAAAGCAAGGCTACGCTATAGATTAATCTTTCTTTATTCCAATTTTATTTCATAAGCACACATATGTAATGTGTGCTTTTTCGTTATAATCCATTAAAAAAACTAATCTGAAATTACAATTTATATCACCTTATCTTCTATCAAAATATGATCTAGATCGCATATTTTCTTGATATAAGTAAGTATGATCTGACTCAAATTATTACTAGTACATATAAGGAATATATTGTGAATAATACAAGAACTGAAGTTGACTTACTCGGAGAACGTGAAGTACCAAATGATGTCTATTGGGGTATACATACGTTAAGAGCTGTTGAAAATTTTAATATTTCAAAAAATATTATTTCGGACGTACCTGAGTTTGTACGTGGTATGGTTATGGTAAAAAAAGCAACTGCTTTAGCTAATGGAGAGCTTGGTGCTATACCAAAGAAAATTGCTAAAGCAATTGTACAAGCCTGCGATGAAATTTTAGTAAATGGTCGTTGTATGGATCAATTCCCTTCAGATATTTATCAAGGTGGTGCAGGTACTTCTGTTAATATGAATACTAACGAAGTGGTAGCAAACTTAGCCCTTGAACTCATGGGGCATCAAAAAGGTGAATACCAATACCTAAATCCAATGGATCATGTAAACGCAAGCCAATCAACTAATGATGCTTATCCAACAGGCTTCCGTATCGCTGTGTATAACAGTATTATGCAACTTATCGTAAAAATACTGTATCTACAACAAGCTTTCGATAATAAAGCAGAAGAATTCTCAAAAGTTTTAAAAATGGGAAGAACCCAACTACAAGATGCTGTACCAATGACTGTCGGACAAGAGTTTAAAGCATTTTCTGTTTTATTAGATGAAGAAATCAAGAATCTGAAACGTACCGCTGAATTGCTATTAGAGGTCAACTTAGGTGCAACCGCAATCGGTACTGGTGTTAACACTCCAGAAGGTTATTCTGAACTTGCAGTTAAATATCTTTCAGAGGTTACACAACTACCATGTGTATTATCTGAAAACTTAATTGAAGCAACGTCAGATTGTGGCGCTTATGTTATGGTACACGGCGCATTAAAACGTACAGCTGTAAAACTTTCTAAAGTTTGTAACGATTTACGTTTGCTTTCTTCTGGTCCTCGAGCAGGATTGAATGAAATCAACCTACCAGAATTACAAGCCGGCTCATCAATTATGCCAGCTAAAGTAAATCCAGTAGTACCTGAAGTGGTTAATCAAGTTTGCTTTAAAGTAATAGGAAACGATACAACTATCACTTTTGCAGCAGAAGCAGGGCAATTACAATTAAATGTGATGGAACCTGTTATTGGACAAGCAATGTTTGAATCTATTGAAATTTTATCTAATGCCTGTGTGAATCTACGTGATAAATGTATTGATGGTATTACTGTTAACAAAGAAGTCTGTGAAAACTATGTGTTTAATTCTATTGGTATTGTAACTTACCTTAACCCATTCATTGGTCATCATGAAGGTGATATCGTTGGTAAAATATGTGCAAAAACAGGTAAAAGTGTCAGAGAAGTTGTTTTGGAAAGAGAACTTCTTACAGAAGCTGAATTAGATGATATTCTTTCTGTTGAGAATTTAATGAATCCAAAATATAAAGCAAAAAGATTCGAAGAAGATTAATATTTCAACTTACAATTAAATAATCTCAAAAAATTTAGATTTATTATTTTAGGGACTTGCTCGATAGAATATCGAACATAGTCCCTAAAATATAGAAGATCAGAACCCAATCTGATGGCATCTCATTTAAAATAGCATGCTTGCCAGATAATTTTTATATATGACTAGTTGTAAAGTTATGAATGTATTTTACTCTTTACTACTTACAATCACACGCAAGCTATCTAATCGCCAGTTGGCTTGTTCTAGTTGTTTGAGCGATTCTTCTCGAATTGTTTCTAATTCAGCAATCTCATCCGCACGGATATTTTTATTCACTGCTTGTAACGAAGTTAAACGCTGTAATTCTGCACTCAATGTTTGATCGGCATTTTGTTTTGCTTCATTGATAAGCGCTTCTGCTTTTGGTGCGATTTTTTCTTCGCCGAATGCAATTAGTTTTTCAATGTCTGGTCGAGCCATTTTTGCAATCTTATTTGCCATTTGACGATTCACTGGTTTCAATTGTTTTTCAAGCCCAGAGAAAGAAACTTGTGAGGCCAAATCATTCCCCTTACTGTCTAATAACACACGCACAGGCGTTGGTGGTAAGAAACGAGTAAGCTGTAATTTTTTCGGTGCTTGAGCTTCAACGACATAAATCGCTTCAAGTAATAAAGTACCCGCAGGCAGATTTTTATTAACCAAAATTGAAACCGCACTTTTACCAATATCACCAGAGGTGATTAGATCAATTCCATTGCGGATCATCGGATGATCCCAAGTTAAGAAGAGTAAATCTTCACGCACTAAGGCTAATTCACGATCAAAGGTAACTGTATTACCTTCTTCATCAAGTCCAGGGAAATCGGGCACTAGCATATGCCCTGTTGGACGGATCACAATACTTTTCTCGCCTAAATCTTCTTGTTCTAATCCCACGACATCAAACAGATTTAATGCAAAATTGATTAATTTAGGATTTTCATCTTGTTGCTCAATCGCTTGTGCAATAGCTTGAGCTTTCTCGCCACCATTAGAATTAAGCTCTAACAGTTTATCTCGACCTTTTTCTAACTCTAATTTGAGTTGTTGCTGACGTTTTTGGGTTTCTGCTAAAAACTCTTCAAATGCTTCTGAACGCACAGGATTTAAAATAAACTCTTCTAATTTACTTCCAAATTGGTTAAATAAACTTGCACCCATTGGCGAGGTTTCTTCAAAGGCATTTAAACCTTTGTGATACCACTCAGCTAATACCATTTGTGACGAGTTTTCAAAGCAAGGTACATAAATTTTAATATCTGATTTTTGTCCGATACGGTCTAAACGTCCGATACTTTGTTCCAATAAATCTGGATTATCAGGCAAGTTAAATAGTACTAAGCGATGCGAGAATTGGAAGTTTCGACCTTCAGAACCAATGCTTGAACTGATCAGCACTTGTGCACCTTCTTCTTGTTGAGCAAAGTAAGCCGCAGCTTTATCTCGCTCAAAAATGCTCATTCGTTCGTGGAATACCGCCGATCTGATTGCTTCTTTTTCACGTAATACTTGCTCTAATTGAATTGCCGTTTCTGCTTGACGACAAATCACAAGAATTTTTTCATCACGGTGATTCTTCAAGAAGGTGATTAACCATTCAATACGAGGATCGAATTCAAACCATTTCGCATTTGGATTCATACGTTGGAATAAACGTTCAGGGTAGAGTAAATCTTCTTTTTTCTTGCCGCCCATCAAGCCCATTACTTTTAACGCATTACGATATTGTTCCGGCATTGTTAAAGTAATTTGATTAAAAATACGATGTGGGAAACCTTTTACTCCTTGACGAGTATTACGGAATAACACACGGCTTGTACCGTGACGGTCGATTAATTTACTAATCAATTCTTGGCGAACACTTAAGCGTTGTTCTGTATCAATTTCTTGAGCATTGATAATGCGTAGCATTGGCTCAACATCTTCTTCTGAAAGTAAATCGCTAATGCTATTTTGTTCTGCTGTACTCAACGCTTTATCACTTAATAAAGTCGAAACGGCATCCGCAACAGGTTGATATTTTTGTTGTTCTGTCACAAAAGCGTGATAATCATAGAAACGATCAGGATCGAGTAATGCTAAACGAGCAAAATGGCTCTCTTGACCGAGTTGTTCTGGGGTTGCGGTAAGTAATAATACCGAGGCAATTTGTTTAGCTAATTGAGCGACAAATTGATAAGCAATACTTGGCTCATCTTCATTCCATTCTAAATGATGAGCTTCATCAACAATCAACATATCCCACTGGCTTTCTAAAACTTGTTTTGCTCGTTGAGGTGTTTTTTCTAACCAATCAATAGAACAAATCACAAGAGATTCAGACTCAAACGGATTCTCACTAATATCATTATCATCGTCATCTTTTTTAGTAAAATCACTACAACGTTCTTCATCAAAAAG
>NZ_JARIDQ010000025.1 GCF_029256985.1 Otariodibacter sp.
TTAATAACTAATTCAGTAATAAACTCACTGTCTAAATCAGCCAAAGGCAAGGTTGAATTATCCCATTGGCGTAGTAATTGTGCTTGCATCAAATCTAAGGTATCTAATCCGGGGATCATATCTGGAGTGTATTGTTGGGCAATGCGGGCAAGTTGAGTAAGACCAAGGCTTGATTCGATACTTGAACTAATCACTGATTTTAATCCTTGTTGATGAGCCTGTTTGATAAGTTGTTTACATTTTTCAAGTGAGCCAATTAGCGTTGGTTTAATGATAATAGCGGTCAGATTCGGTTCTTTTTTTACTAAAAAATCAGGATCTCGTACAGTTTCATCCCACGCAATTGTAATATTATTTTGTTGAGCAAATTTACGAGAAAGATCAGGTGTTTTACAAGGTTCTTCAATAAATTGAATGCGAGATTTACGTTCAGGAGCAATTTTACTAGCAAAGAGAGAGGCTTTTTCTAATGACCAGCCTCGATTAGCATCAAGACGAAGATATAAATCAGGAATTGCTTCTAAAAACATATCAACAATCAATCCATCTCGATTAGCTTCATAAAGTCCCACTTTTATTTTGGCGACTTTTTCTCCTTCCATTTGATTCAATTCGGCATACAACTCATCAGGATCGCCGTAGCAGAGTGGCGCAGCACGATAGTTTGCCTCTTGCCCTAATTCATTATGCAATTCAGCCAAAGCACAACTTAATCCAAATGCAACAGAAGAAACATAATGATTGATGTCTTGTTCATTATGAGTTAACCAAGCGTTTAACCATTCTTTTGCTTGTTGTGTGGCAACTTTCAATGTTTCTTGACTAAATTCAGGTAAAGGGGCGATTTCCCCCCAGCCTGTTTGATCACCTTCTTGTAATTGAACGATCAATCCTTCTCTTTGTTTTAGGCGACGATGACGCAAAATGACGCCAGTTTCAACGGGTAGGCAATAATGATAAAGTTTTGCTTGTCGCATAATGATTCCTTATCTAATTTAATCGATTATGATAATAATTGCTCCAATTCTTCTTGAACCGAGAGCCATTCCATTTCCACTTCATCTAGCTGTTTCTTCGTTTCCACTTGCTTCGCTAATGTAGCGGTTAAGGTGGCTTTATTTTCCGTTTCATAAATTTCTGTGGTAGCTAGTGTTGTTTCTAATTCAGCTAAACAAGCGGTCAATTTCTCTAAGTTTTTTTCCAATTGTGTGGCTTTTTTACGTAGAGGCGCAGCTTGCTGGCGACGTTCCGCTTCTAAGCGTTTTTGTTCTTTGCGATTTACCGCACTATTTTCATTATTGGAAGCGGTTGGATTCTCTTCTTTTTTTGCAGATTCTTGTGCTGCATTTTGATCGTTCAGCCATTTTTGATAATCATCTAAATCGCCATTAAATTCTTCAACTTTATGATCGTGAACTAGATAAAATTCATTGACGGTACTACGCAATAAGTGGCGATCGTGGGAAACAATCACTAAAGAGCCTTCATATTGGGTAAGGGCTTCCGTTAAGGCTTGGCGCATATCCAAATCTAAATGGTTAGTCGGTTCATCGAGTAGCAGTAAATTAGGGCGTTGCCACACAATGAGAGCAAGTACCAAGCGAGCTTTTTCACCACCTGAAAATGAATGGACAGCCTGTTTAACCTTATCGCCGTGAAAATCAAATCCACCTAAATAATTACGCAATTCTTGCTCAGTTTTTTCTGGAGCAATATGAGCTAAATGCCATAAGGCACTTTCTTCCGCTCGTAAGGTATCTAATTGATGCTGTGCGAAGTAACCCAGTTGAACACCTTTTGCTAATTGAATATGCCCAGATTGTGGAGCAATTTCACTTGCTAATAATTTAATTAAGGTTGATTTCCCCGCACCATTTCGACCTAATAACCCGATACGAGAACCGGGAACTAGATTCAATTTAACTGATTGTAAAATCGTTGTGTCCGCATAGCCTGCACTCACTTTTTCCATTGAAAGTAGTGGGCTTGGTAAAGAAAGTGGTGGACGGAACTCAAATGAAAATGGATTATCAAAATGTGCAGGCGCAAGCATTTCCATTCGTTCTAAGGCTTTCATTCGGCTTTGTGCCTGTTTTGCTTTGGTAGCTTTCGCTTTAAAGCGATCGATAAATTGTTGCAAGTGTGCAATTTTTTGTTGTTGTAATTGATAGGCAGATTGTTGTTGAGCTAGCTTTGTTGCTCTTTGCATTTCAAAAGAGGTGTAATTTCCTGTGTATTCATTTAATTTATGTTGTTCGATATGCAATACACGATCAATGATTGGATCTAAAAAATCTCTATCGTGGGAAATCAACAGCAAAGTACCACGATATTGACTTAACCAACACTCTAACCACATAACCGCATCTAAATCTAAATGGTTAGTTGGTTCATCAAGCAGTAATAAATCGGAACGGCAGAGTAGGGCTTGAGCCAAGTTCAACCGCATACGCCATCCCCCCGAAAATGATTTCACGGGGAAAGTGAGTTGTTCTGTACTAAATCCTAAACCATTTAATAAGGTAGCAGCACGGGATTCAATCGTCCACGCATCAATGGTATCTAATTGAGCGTGTAAGGTTGCAATCAAATGCCCATCGTTATCCGCATTGGCTTGATCGAGTTTTGCCATTAAAGCAGTATATTCTCTATCGCCTTCAATTACATAGTTGATAGCCAGTGTATCGAGTGCGGGTGTTTCTTGATTTACCCAAGAAATTGACCAGTTTTGCGGATACTTTGCTTCCCCACCTTCAGGCGAAAGTTGATTTTTTAATAAAGCCAATAGGGAGGATTTACCGCATCCATTTTTACCCACTAACCCAACTTTTTGTCCTGTGTGAATTGTCGCATTAGCATTTTCTAATAAAGTCGTGTGACCACGTTTGAGAGTAAGATCTGTAAAAAATATCATTGAATAGCTACTTCAGTTCCTTGAAAAAGAAATACACAGTAAAAGTCTGTGCAAAATATTGGGTTAATTCTACCTTTTTTCTTGATAAGGTAACACCGATTTAATGCTATAATCGGTAATATTATTGACAAATATAGCGAGGAAAAAATGTCTTTACTTAATTTAGAACAAGCACTTGCGAATATGCTTGACCGCCTTCCCCAACCTACTACCCAAGAGCAGATCAGCTTAGATCAATCGGCTAATCGAATTTTAGCTGAAGATATTTTTTCCCCTTTAAATGTACCGAGTTTTGATAATTCAGCAATGGATGGCTATGCGGTAAGAGTCGAAGATCTCGCAGAAAATAATACGCTAATAGTTGCAGGTAAAGCCTTTGCTGGTAATCCTTTTACGCAAACAATGGCAAAAGGACAATGTGTGCGTATTATGACGGGAGCGAAAGTGCCTGCTGAAGCGAATGCGGTGGTAATGCAAGAAGAAACAACAGTCAATGCTGATGGTTCTGTTACTTTCAATAGCCAACCTAAACTTAATCAAAATATTCGCCGAGTGGGTGAGGATATTAAACAAGGGGCATTGGTATTGGCTAAAGGTAGCTTATTAAATGTCACCACTTTACCTGTGCTTGCTTCATTAGGGATTGCCAGTGTTTCAGTTTATCCTCGCTTAAAAGTAGCGATTCTTTCGACTGGTGATGAATTAGTAAGTGTAGGTAAACCGCTCAACGAAGGGCAAATTTACGATACGAATCGTTTTGCAGTGCGATTGATGCTCGAAAAATTAAATTGTGAAATTATGGATTATGGTATTTTGCCTGATGATCCTAAATTATTTGAAAAAACATTCACAGAGGCCCAACGTACTGCCGATGTATTAATTACCAGTGGTGGTGTTTCCGTAGGTGAAGCGGATTTCACTAAAGACGTATTGGAAAAATTAGGTGAAATTGGTTTTTGGAAAATTGCAATGAAACCAGGTAAACCTTTCGCCTTTGGTCGTTTAGAAAAAGCGTGGTTCTTCGGTTTACCGGGTAATCCTGTTTCTGCATTGGTAACTTTCTATCAA
>NZ_JARIDQ010000034.1 GCF_029256985.1 Otariodibacter sp.
CAGCAGCTAATAAAGCTGAAGATGCTAAAAAAGCAATGACAGATGCTAAAGATGCAGCAGCTAATAAAGCTGAAGATGCTAAAAAAGCAATGACAGATGCTAAAGATGCGGCTGCTAATAAAGCTGAAGATGCTAAAAAAGCAATGACAGATGCTAAAGATGCGGCTGCTAATAAAGCTGGAGATGCTAAAAAAGCGATGACAGATACTAAAGATGCAGTTTCTGATAAAATGTTAGAAGCAAAAGATGCTGTGAAAGATGCAGTTTCTGATGCAAAAGATGCAATGAAAAACATGACGGAAAGTAAATAATTTTATTTTAGGTCAAAACAAAAGGCACAGGTTTCTGTGCCTTTTGTTTAACTAAAAAGGAAAATATTATGAAAAAGAAATCTACCTTAACTATTTTAATATTAACAGCAGGATTTTTATTAACAGCATGTGATAATGGAAAATCACAACTTGAAGCAGATCTAAAATTATCACAAGAACAACTTATTGAAATGCAAACTATTGTTGATGAACAATTAGCTAAAGTACAACAAGTTGCAGAAGAACAAATAACTCAAGCATATCAATCACAAAATCAAAAAATTGCAGAAATCCAAAAACAAGCTGATGAAAAAGTTGCTAAAGCAACAAAAGATGCGGAAGCAAAGATAGCAGAAATTCAAAAACAAGCTGATGAAAAAATTGCAACTATTGAAAAAAAAGCAAAAGCTAAAGAACAAGAAATGGATAGTGCGACAAAAGCACAAATTTTAGAAATGCAAAATAAAATGGATTCTGAAATTGCAAATGCCAAGAAAATTTCTGAAGATAAATGGGAAGAAATGAAGAAATTAATGCAGTCTCAATTTGAAAAAATAGAAGATACTAATATTATTACTAAAGGAGTAGAGAAGGATAATAATAGTGACAATAAGTTTTCTGAAGTTTTTAGTGATGTAAAAGATTCTTTTAATTCTACATTGAAGGATGCGAAAGAAGTTATTGCAGATAAAATGGATAGTGTTGGGAAGGTTATACAAGGCGCAGCTTCTGAGTTAAAGTCAGAGAATAAAGATATTAAATCTGATACATCTAAAGTTAATAAATCAGAAGCTTTAGATGTACAAGAAAAAAATAACTAATTTATAGAAGTTTAATCTAAGAATTTATAAAGAGTCTATACCAAAATTTGTGTAAATAAATACCTGTCTGTTAGATAATTATTATCATCCGTCAGGTATTTTTTTATTTATTAAGAATATATATTATGGGTAGTCTTGAGTAAGATTTTATAGAAATTGTATTAATATTCGGTAAAATCAGTAATAGAAAGAAGGTTATTTTTAAATAGAGCCTCTTGCTTTATTAACTATCTAATTAATGCAGATTTATTTCTAAGTCATCTTCTCAAAAATAAGAAGATTGATATCTTTATGTTTAATAAATAAACAAAAAAATCACAATATTTTTAAAAAAATTGGAGTTAGGGGGTCAGATTAACTTTTTACTTATAAAGAGTTAAAATCTCAACCACTAAACTCTCTGCTAATTTAGACTTATCTGTAAGCGGTAAGATTTTATTTCCATTTTGCCAAAATAGATGCAGGCTATTTTGCTCTGCTCCAAATACTTGTCCACCTGACACATCATTAGCGCAAATTAAATCTAAATTCTTACGGTGTAATTTATCTTTTGCATATTGTTCTAGGTTTTGAGTTTCTGCCGCAAACCCAACTACAAAAGGACGATTTTCTACAAGATGAGCAACGTTAGAAATAATGTCTGGATTTTTAATAAGTTTTAATATGAGTTCGTCATTATCACCTATTTTCTTAATTTTTTGTGTAGCAGCTTGTTCCACTCGATAGTCTGCAACAGCAGCACAACCTATAAAAATTGCAGATTGTTGAGCAGAATTGACCGCTTGTTGCTCCATCTCTAAAGCTGATTTGACGTTAATTCGAGTAACATTCTTTGGTGTGGCAAGATTCACTGGACCTGCAATTAAAGTTACCTTAGCCCCTCGTTTAGCAAAGGCATCCGCAATAGCAAACCCCATTTTCCCTGAGCTATGATTACTAATGTAGCGGACAGGATCGATTGCTTCTTGAGTTGGGCCTGCAGTGATTGTGACAGAAAGATCGGCAAGATCTTGGGCATGGATCGATTGCATAAAATAATTTTCCACAGCGAGGAAGATTTCTGCGGGTTCAGACATTCTACCAGCACCAATATCACCACAAGCTTGAAATCCGTCATTAGGACCGATAGTTAATACACCTTGTTCTTTTAAACTTTGCAAATTTTCTTGCACAATCGACCGCTTGTACATTTGCTGATTCATTGCAGGCGCAATTAAAATTGGTGAAGTGGTAGCAAGGCAAAGTGTCGAAAGGAGATCATTTCCCATTCCGATGCGAAGTCGAGCGATAAAATCTGCAGTAGCGGGAGCTATAACAACTAAATCTGCCCATTTAGCTAATTCAATATGCCCCATAGCTAGTTCTGCTTGAGGATCAAGTAAGGAGGAAGAAACTGCATTGCCAGAAATAGCTTGTAAAGTGAGAGGGGTAACAAATGCTTCTGCTGCAGGAGTTAAGACGACACGCACTTCAGCTTGTGCTTTTTTGAATAAACGGATTAATTCGATCGTTTTATATGCCGCAATTCCACCAGTAATTCCCACAACAATTTTTTTATTTTTTAGCATATGTTTTCCTCCAAGAAATAGAGTGTTATTTTACGCAAATAGACACTCGCTCACAATGTAAATATTTTTGCGAGAGAGATCGAAAAAAATGATGTGAGATTTTGCACAATAGACTGTTTCTTTCTATGGTAAATCTTCGATTGATTAATAGTGTAAATGAGATGGATGAAAGTAATGTTAATGAACTTATGCCTAGAGAGAAATTATTGCAATATGGCGCAGCATCATTAACCGATGAAGAGCTATTAGCTATTTTTTTGCGAACGGGGATTAAAGGCTTGCCGGTAATGGCATTATCTCGACACGTCTTACAATCTTTTGGCTCATTCAGAGCATTATTAACTGCAGAACTTGCTGATTTTTGCCAAATTAAAGGGCTAGGGAAAACCCAATATATTCAGCTTCAAGCAACCAAGGAGATGACAAAGCGTTATCTTTTACAACAAATGAAGACTGAAGAAACGATAGATTCTCCTCAGTTAGCGGTAATGTATTTCCAATCGGAATTAGAAAATGATGAGCGAGAAATATTTATGGTGTTATTTTTAGATAATAAACATCATTTAATAAAAGCCGAGAAAATGTTTTTAGGCACCATCAATCAAGCGTCTGTTTATCCTCGTGAAATCATTAAAGAAGCCCTAAAATGCAATGCGGCAGCAATCATAGTAGCGCATAATCACCCATCGGGTAATTGTACTCCCAGTGAAGCGGATAGATATTTAACACGTAAAATCGAAATGGCGTGTGATTTGGTTGATATTCGTTTTGTTGATCATATTGTAGTGGGGAAAGGAAATTATTTCTCATTCGAGGAGGATAAACTTGACTCATAAAGCAAGTAAATTTTCCTTGAATGAGAATGTTAAAGCAAGTATAATTCACAGTCTTTAAAATAGTCTGTGGGTCGGGTTTATATACCTGACGAGGTAGTCAGTGATTATCCTGATAACCCGAACCATTTAGCTTAAGCTTAAGTAATCATTGGAGAATTTCAAATGTCTAGAGTCTGTCAAGTAACAGGCAAGCGTCCAGCTGTTGGTAACAACCGCTCACACGCATTGAATGCGACAAGACGTCGTTTTCTACCTAACCTTCATACACACCGTTTTTGGGTTGAAAGTGAAAAACGTTTCGTAACTTTACGCTTAACGGCGAAAGGTATGCGTATTATTGATAAAAAAGGCATCGATGCAGTATTAGCTGAAATCCGTGCTCGTGGCGAAAAAATCTAAGGAGTAACTCATGGCAGCTAAAGGTAATCGTGAGAAAATTAGATTAGTTTCAAGTGCTGAAACAGGTCATTTCTACACAACAACTAAAAATAAACGTAATATGCCAGAAAAAATGGAGATCAAAAAATTTGATCCTGTTGTTCGCAAACACGTTATTTACAAAGAAGCAAAAATTAAATAATTTGCATCTTATTTCGATAAAAAGCTCGATAAATTATTATCGAGCTTTTTTATTATTTATAGACAAAGCATTCCCTTTTTAGCTAAAAATCGGTAATATTGCGCCCTCTTAAATATTCCCTATATTTAAGAGTCGTTTCCAACCTATCCCGTTCTTTGGGAATCAATAGGGAAAAACAAAAAAGCTGAAACGCTTTTTTTAATAAGTAGCGAGTCAAATGCCCCAAGGCATCTTATTTTTAGAATAAGAAAGCTTAGCTTTCCGCAAGGCACCCGACTTATTTTTTTAACCTCTTACAGAAGGTCTATTTCTATTATGATAAAAACTCCAGTCAATCCAATTCAACAAGCAACCAATGAATATTATTTAACTCGCCAAAACGAGATGGAATCTAATGTGCGTAGTTATCCGCGTAAGTTACCGCTTGCTATTGCTAAAGCGCAAGGTTGCTGGGTTACTGATGTAGAAGGCAACGATTATTTAGATTGCTTAGCAGGAGCAGGAACACTTGCGTTAGGACATAATCATCCTGATGTGATTCAAGCTATTCAAGATGTTCTTGCTAGCGGATTACCTTTACATACTCTAGATTTAACCACTCCATTAAAAGATGCTTTTACTGAAGAATTACTCTCATTCTTTCCAAAAGATCAATATCGCCTACAATTTTGTGGACCATCTGGTGCAGATGGTACAGAAGCTGCGGTTAAATTAGCAAAAACCTACACAGGACGAGGCAATGTAATCGCCTTTTCTGGAGGCTACCACGGGATGACTCATGGTTCCCTTTCTATGACAGGGAATTTAGGCGCAAAAAATGCTGTACAAAACTTAATGGCTGGCGTGCAATTTATGCCATATCCACACGAATACCGTTGTCCTTTAGGATTAGGTGGAGAAGCGGGTATTGATGCTTTAACTTACTACTTTGAAAACTTTATTGAAGATGTGGAAAGCGGTGTAGTTAAACCTGCTGCGGTAATTCTTGAAGCAATTCAAGGGGAAGGTGGAGTTGTGCCAGCGCCAGTGAAATGGTTACAAAAGATTCGTGAAGTTACTAAAAAACACGGTATCGTATTGATCTTAGACGAAGTTCAAGCAGGATTCTGTCGTTCAGGTAAAATGTTTGCCTTTGAACATGCGGGAATCGAACCTGATGTGGTTGTAATGTCCAAAGCCGTTGGAGGAAGTTTACCTCTTGCAGTACTTGCAATTAAGAAAGAATTTGATGCTTGGCAACCAGCAGGCCATACAGGTACTTTCCGTGGCAACCAAATGGCAATGGCGACAGGTTATGCTTCATTAAAAGTGATGAAGGAGCAAAACCTTGCGAAAAATGCCCAAGAACGTGGCGATTTCTTACAATCTGAATTAAAAACATTAGCAGAACAATATCCATGTATCGGCAATGTGCGTGGTAAAGGTTTAATGATTGGTATTGAAATCGTGGATGAACGCCAAGCTCAAGATAGAATAGGGGCATATCCTGCTGATGGAGTTTTAGCCGCAGAAATTCAAAAAGCGTGTTTCAAAAATAAATTATTATTAGAACGCGGTGGTCGTGGTGGAAACGTAGTCCGTATTCTTTGTCCATTGATAATCACTCAAGCAGAATGTGAAGAAATGATCAAACGTTTCTCTCAATCTATAAAAGATGCATTAAACGCAACACGTGGATAAATTCCCAAATACTTTACCTCTCTTAAATTAAGAGAGGTTCCTCTTATTAGGACTATAAAATGATTGATTTTGCAAAACATAAACAGGCATTACTGTGCAATGATCCTAACTCTATTGCTGATTATGAAGCAGCGATGGCAGAAGCGGTACAAGCGGTCAGTTCATGGTTGAAAAATGAAAAAATGTACACGGGTGGTAGTATTAAACAATTGCGTGAAGCGATTGCATTTACTCCATCAAAAGAAGGACTTGGTGTTGAAAAATCATTACACCGCTTAATTGACTTATTCTTGAATAAAAGCTTAAAGGTTCATCATCCTCATTCATTGGCACACTTACATTGTCCAACAATGGTAACAAGCCAAATTGCAGAAGTGTTAATCAATGCGACTAACCAATCAATGGATTCTTGGGATCAAAGCCCTGCTGGTTCATTGATGGAAGTACAGCTGATTGAATGGCTACGTGAAAAAGTTGGATATGGCAAAGGGCAAGCAGGGGTTTTCACTTCTGGCGGCACACAATCCAATCTTATGGGGGTTTTGTTAGCTCGTGATGCGTGTATAGCAAAAAATTGGCAAGATAGCGAAGGTAATCCTTGGTCTGTTCAGAAAGATGGTATTCCAGCAGAAGCCATGCAAAAAGTAAAAGTCGTGTGTTCTGAAAATGCTCACTTTTCTGTGCAAAAAAATATGGCAATGATGGGAATGGGTTTCCAATCTGTCGTAACTGTACCAAGTAATGCCAATGCTCAAATGGATGTTGATGCTTTAGCAAAAACTTTGGCGGATCTGACCGCTGATGGCAAGATCGTAGCTTGTGTTGTGGCGACAGCAGGTACAACTGATGCAGGAGCGATTGATCCTCTCAAAGAAATCCGAGCAATCACAGATCAATATGGCATCTGGATGCACGTTGATGCAGCATGGGGCGGAGCATTACTGCTTTCAAATGATTATCGCCATTGGTTAGATGGTCTTGAGCTAACGGATTCTGTTACCTTAGATTTCCACAAACATTTCTTCCAAAGTATTTCTTGTGGGGCATTTCTACTCAAAAATGAAGAAGATTATCGTTATATTGATTACAAAGCGGATTATCTTAATTCAGAATATGATGAAGAACACGGCGTGCCAAATCTAGTGGCTAAATCATTACAAACCACTCGTCGTTTTGATGCATTAAAATTATGGTTTACGATTGAAGCATTAGGTGAATCACTTTATGGATCAATGATTGATCACGGTATCAAATTGGCAAGACAAGTGGCAGATTACATTACATCAACTGACGAATTAGAAATGTTAGTTGAACCTCAATTTGCTTCAGTATTATTCCGTGTTGTGCCTAAGGGGTATCCTGTTGAGTTTATCGATAGCTTAAATCAAAACGTGGCAGATGAGTTATTTGCTCGTGGAGAGGCGAATATTGGTGTAACGAAGGTTGGTAATGTGCAATCATTAAAAATGACATTACTTAGCCCAGTTGCTACATTTGATGATGTTAAATCCTTATTAGATCAGGTTTTAACAGAATCCAATCGAATTAAACAATCGATTGTGAAAGGCGAATATACGCCACCGATAGATTAATTATATATGTAAAAAAGTCTCATAAACTTAGCTTATGAGGCTTTTTATATTTAGGTTAATTATAGATAGAAGCTACTCACTTGGAATAATTTTTCGATTTCACCCACTTGCTTTCTATCGTTAAGTAATAAAATCAAATGATCATTTTCTTCTATTATTGTTGATTTGTGCGCAATAATGATATGATTATTACGGATAATTGCACCAATGACAGCACCTTGAGGTAGCTTTATTTCACTCATTTTTAAACCGACAACTTTAGAGGATTCACTATCACCATGAGCAATAATTTCGATCGCTTCAACTTCTCCTTGCCTAAATGAAGCTACTTTTACAATGTCACCTTTGCGAACATGACTAGATAATGCAGAAATTGTTGCCTGTTGTGGAGATAATGCGATATCAATAGATCCTCCTTGAATTAAGTTTAAATAAGCAAGTCTCTGTACTAATACGATTGCTTTAGTTACTCCCAAACGTTTGGCAAGTAATCCTGACATAATATTGGCTTCATCATCACTGGTAAAAGCTAAGAATAAATCAATATTTTCAATATGCTCTTCAAACAATAGCTCTTGGTCTGATGCATCACCACATAGAACAAGTGTGTTGGATAGTTTTTCAGAAAGTCTTTCTGCTTTTTCTTGGTCTCGCTCCAATAATTTTACACTATAATTTTGTTCAAGATTTTTAGCTAATTCAGTACCAATATTCCCACCTCCCACAATCATAATTCGTTTATGTGGTTTTTCTAAACGTTGTAATTCTGACATCACAGCTTTAATATTATTTTTTGCACAAATAAAAAAGACCTCATCACCAGCTTCTATAATTGTTGAGTTTTGTGGAACAAATCCCTTATCTTGGCGAAAAATAGATAGAATTTGGGTTTCAATATAAGGAAGATGATCGATTAAAACTGAAATGGGATACCCTACAAGAGGTCCACCATAATAAGCTTTAACATGAACGATACTGATTAAATTATTAGCAAAATGTGCAACTTGTAATGCTCCTGGATAATCAATTAAACGTAAAATTTCTTGAGTGACTAAAAGTTCTGGAGCGATAATATGATCAATAGGTAACACTGAGTTACTAAATAATACATCACTTTCATACACATAATCAGGATTTCTAATCCGTGCAATTTTTGTTGGAACATTAAATAATGTATATGCGATTTGACAAGCGATCATATTGCTTTCATCGCTATTAGTTACTGCAACAATTAAATCGGCATCACTTGCTCCAGCTTGACGAAGAATTCGAGGAGAAGCGGCATTTCCTTTAACAACCTGTAAGTCGTGTTTATCTTGTAATTTGTTAAGGCGAGATTGATCATCATCAATGATAACAATATCATTATCATCATTAGATAAATATTCAGCTAACGTTGTACCAACTTGTCCTGCACCTAATATAATAATCTTCATATTAATTTGCTCGTTTTATCAATTTTGCGTAGAAGAATCCATCTCCCCCATTGAGTGTTGGGAAAAATTGTTTCTCTGTGATTTTTTTACCATTTAAACTTATTTCGACTAATTTAGCACTTCTTGTTTTTTCAACAAAACGTTTAATCTGTAAACTATTCTCTTCAGGCAGAACAGAGCAAGTTGCATAAAGCAATACACCATTAGGCTTTAATTTCTTCCAAAGTGCTGAAAGTATTTTACGCTGTAGTTCTGCAAGCTCTTCAATATCACTTTCTTTGCGTAACCATTTAATATCTGGATGACGGCGAATAACTCCTGTTGCAGAACAAGGTGCGTCTAATAAAATTCGGTCAAATAACTTATCTTCTTCAAGCCACTGTTCAGGCTGAGTGGCATCACCACATAAAACCGTAGCGTGTTGCCCTAAGCGTTGTAAATTTTCTTCAACCCGTTTTAAACGTGATGATTCAATATCCACAGCGATTACATTCGCTTGAGGAGCCAATTCTAGGATATGAGTCGTTTTCCCCCCCGGAGCAGCACAAGCATCTAAAATCCATTCGCCATTTTGTGGTTCAAGCCAGTGTGCCGACCATTGAGCGTGGGCATCTTGTACTGTCACTCCACCTGTTGCAAAATTTGGTAAAGAAGTGACCGCTTGCGGATTCACTAAACGAATCGCTGAATCAGGGATTTCATTAGCGTTATCTGTTGCCACGTTATCACCTAATAATTTTGCGTAATCATTGGTTGAAATTTGCTGAGTATTGACTCTTAACCACATTGGCGGACGTTGGTTATTGGCTTCAATAATTTCTCGCCAGTGAGGATAAGCTTTCTTCAATTTATTTACTAGCCATTCTGGGTGTAAGGTTTGCCAATGTTTATCTACCTTGGCAAGAATGCTATCTTGCTCACGTAAAAAACGGCGTAGCACTCCGTTGGTTAAGGCTCTAAAGCTATCTAGCTTTAATGTTTTAGTCGCATTAACCACTTCGTCTACAGCAGAGTGAGCGGGCACTCTCATATAAAGTAATTGGTATAATCCAACTAATAATAAGCAATGGACTAATCTGGTTTTGCCTTTGAGTGGTTTGGCTACTAATAACTTAATAATAGATTCTAAGCGAGGAAGTACACGACATACTCCGAATGTGATTTCTTGAATGAAGGGTAAATCTTTTACATCCACCTCTTGTTGAATTTGTGGAATTAAAGCAGAAAGGGATTTACCCTCATCCAAAACTTGACGAATAATTTGGGCTGAAATGGCTCGAGAAGATAGTTTTTTCAATTTAGATTACCTCTCCCACCTTAAACCATTCTCCTCGTCCATTCAGGAAATCTTGGACTGACATAGGTTTTTTACCAGCTGGTTGTAATTGTGTGATATTTAGTACGCCTTCTTTAGTCGCAATTTGGATACCTTTTTTATCAACGGACAATATCATTCCCACTGTTTTATTTTGATGAGGTAACACTTCTGCTTGATAAACTTTAATACGTTCTTGTTTGCCATCTACGATTAAATTTAGGTAAGCAATCGGAGAGGGATTAAAGGCACGAATGTTTCTTTCTAACTGACAAGCGGTAAGATCCCAGTCAAGTTTTGCTTCTTCCTTGGTAAGCTTTTCCGCATAGTTTGCTAACTCTTCTTGTTGTTTTTCTGGCACAAACTGACCGCTTGTTAATCCATTGAGTACGTCAATTAATGCTGGAGGGGCAAGCTCTGCTAAACGTTCATACAGTGATGCTGAGGTTTCAGTTGGTAAAATAGATGTCGTTACTTTATATAGCATATCGCCCGTATCTAATCCAATATCCATTTGCATAATGGTAACACCAGTTTCTTGATCGCCTGCCCAGATTGCACGTTGAATTGGTGCTGCACCACGCCAGCGAGGGAGTAGTGAGCCATGCACATTAAGACAACCATAACGAGGTATATCTAATATTGCTTTCGGTAAAATTAAGCCATAAGCCACAACGACCATAACATCCGCACCTAAAGTTGCAAACTCCGCTTGAGCCTCTTCTTTTCGTAAGGATTTTGGTTGATAAACTGGGATATTATGTGATTCAGCAAGTTTTTTTACTGGGCTTGATTGTAGTTTTTTCCCTCGACCAGCAGGCTTATCTGGTTGAGTATAAACTGCAATGACATCATGTTCAGAATCTAACAAAGCTTGTAAATGTATTGCTGCAAAATCAGGTGTCCCTGCAAAAATAATCTTTAATTTATTTATATTCATAAAGTAACATTAGTTGTGATATTAGTTGTCTATTGTAACGCAAAAAGAGTTATAACGCAGAAAAGTACTATTAAATAATAACAGTACAAAACTAAAAGAGTCATTAAGAAAAGGTATTATTATAATGTTTGAAGTTTACGTTTATGGCGCTGTCTATAAAAATATAATGAATTCAATAAAATTGTACAATTCTATTGAATTCATTATATGAAGATTTTTCTGATTAATTATGTTCTTGTTTGGCAGTACAGTAGCGTAACAAGAAATAACCTAGTATTGCAGAAACAGAAGATCCAATCAAAATCCCTAATCTAGCTAAAGGCATCAATTGTTTGTCTACATTATCTCCAAATGCTAAACCTGCTAAGAACATTGACATGGTAAATCCAATTCCACATAGGATAGAAATTGCAAAAATATGTTTGAAATTAATTTTTTTAGGTAGTTGCGCAATTCTTAGTTTGACAGCTATATAGCTAAATAAAAAGACACCAAGTGGCTTTCCAATTAAAAGCCCCAAGATAACACCTAGTGTTAATGGTGAAGTTAAACTATTAATTCCCATGCCAGATAATGATACACCAGCATTAGAAAAAGCAAAGAGTGGTAGAATTACAAAGGAACACCATGGTGCAAGAATATGTTCTAAATCTACTAATGGAGTTTCATCTTTTTCCCCTTTTAATGGAATACAAAAACCAATAATAACTCCAGCCAATGTAGCATGAACCCCTGATTTTAAGACAGAAGCCCATAAAATAATACCTACAACAATATAAGCACAAAGAGCAGTTACTTTCATTCGATTCAGTGTAATTAATATAGCAACGGCAATACCTGCAGAAATTAATGCAGTGGTACTTAGTTCGTGAGAAAAGAATATAGCGATAACAACAATAGCACCGAGATCATCAATAATGGCTAGTGCAAGTAAAAATATTTTTAAAGCAAAAGGGACTCGTTTACTCAAAAGAGCAAGTACACCAAGAGCAAAAGCAATATCTGTTGCCATTGGAATAGCCCAACCAGATTGATTTTCTGGTATATTATGGTTTAATCCCCAGTAAATCAAAGCAGGGACGATCATCCCGCCTATTGCCCCCATTGCTGGGAAAATGGCTTTTTGATAGCTAGATAAAGCACCAATTAGTAATTCTCTTTTTACTTCTAATCCAACTAAAATAAAGAACACGGCCATAAATCCATCATTGACCCACATAAGTAGTGGTTTATGAATTTCAAATAATCCAATTTGGATTCGGACTGGCATATCCAAAAAGTCAAAATAAAGGTTCTCTAATGGAGTATTTGCTAGAATTATGGCAATACTAGCGAAAAGTAATAGCAAAATCCCACTTGCGGATTCTAGTTTCAAAAAATTTTTTATAAGTTTAATCAAGTTTATTCTCCTAAAAACTAAATTAGTTTTCTCTTGTAACATACCACTTTTTCATTTATTTTTCACTAATAAACAGATTCTGAAATAGCATGAGATAAAGATAATTCTTATGGATAAAAACATATTATTTTGTTGAATGTAACTACAAAATATAACTATTATTCCTTGATCTTTACTTACTTTATCGGTAGAATTCGCACTCTATTTTTATCATTATTGTTTTGGCATAAGCCAACATTTTATTACATTTTTAGGTAGATAACATGAAACGTACATTTCAACCATCAGTCTTAAAGCGTGCTCGTACTCACGGGTTCCGTGCTCGTATGGCAACTAAAAACGGTCGCCAAGTATTAGCACGTCGTCGTGCTAAAGGTCGTAAAAATTTATCTGCATAATTTGTGGATATCAGCAAATGCACTCTGTGTGAATAAGCTAACTTTTTCTCGGGAGCTACGTTTGTTAGCTCCCGTTCAATTTAAAGCAGTCTTCGAACAGCCGTTTCGAGCTAGTACTCCTCAACTTACTCTTCTTGCTCGACAAAATAATTTTGATAAGCCTCGTTTAGGTTTAACTGTTGCTAAAAAACATTTAAAACGTGCTCATGATAGAAATCGTATCAAACGTATTGTACGTGAGAGCTTTCGTCTAAAGCAGCATGAATTACCTTGTTATGATTTCGTATTTATTGCTAAAGGTGGGATTGGTAAATTGAGCAATCAAGAATTATTTGAAACATTAGAAAAATTATGGCATCGCCACATTCGTCTATCACAAAAAAACAAAGAACAAGTTTAATTGCCTATTTATTGATAGGGATTATTAAGTTCTATCGTTATTTTATCAGTCCATTAATTGGCCCTCGTTGTCGATTTCAACCAACTTGTTCGCTATATGCTTTAGAAGCGATTCGTATTCATGGTGGGTTAAAAGGTTGTTGGTTAGCAGTAAAGCGTATTGCACGTTGTCATCCTTTAAGTAAAGGTGGAGAGGATCCTGTTCCACCAAAATGTAATTGTAGAAAATAATTATTCTACTTTATTTAGTGTGAGTTTTCCTGAAAAGCGTTGAGTGAGTAAGTTTTTAACCTGTGATAAATGAGACGGATTGAGTCCAATTATTAAATTTATTTTTTCAGTAAATTCCTGTTCAATTATAGTGATATCTTGTTCATTAAATAGATTTTGTAGGCTATGAAATTGATCATATTCACATTGTAAGCGGTAAGATTCACGCAATACTTTACGTTTTTTTTCAACTTGTTGAAGAGCCTGTTGAACTCCATTTCCATAAGCTTTAACCAATCCACCAGTTCCAAGCAAAATACCGCCATAATAACGCACAACAACTGCACTAATTTCCCCTAACCCACTTCCTTGTAAATGATTGAGCATAGGCTTTCCTGCTGTACCGGAAGGTTCCCCATCATCAGAAAATCCATATTGTTGGGAATCATCAGGCGATCCTGCAACGCAAGCCCAACAATGATGGCGTGCTTGAGAGTGCAGTGTCTTTATTTCTGCCCAAAATGCCTTGGCTTGTTCTAAGCCTTCAGTGTGGCGGATATAGGTTATAAATCTACTTTTTTTGATCTCTTCTTCAAAAATAGTTTGTTGAGTATTTGGGATAAAAAATTCCATAATTCGTCTTTTTAAGGTAAAAATCGTGAATATTTTGTGAAGTTAGTCTTATTTTAGTGATAAATGATTTGCATATATATTTAAAGTTTAGTATATCTAATAAATATTTTTTGACAAATCTCAATATAAAACGAAATGTAGCAATATGCTATTCCTTCCCGATACAAGGAACTATTAAATGAAAAATTTATTCAAATTTTCTTTGCTTACAACTTTAGCAATGTCGACTTTTTCTGTTTCTGCTCAAGCTGAAGAGCAGTTTATTACTATTGGTACTGGTGGTCAAACAGGGGTTTATTATGTAGTAGGACAATCTGTGTGCCAACTTGTAAACCGTGATACAGCAAAAACACAAATTAAATGTAATGCACCATCAACAGGTGGTTCAGTAGCAAATTTAAATTCAATTGCAGATCACCAAATGGATATGGGGATTGCTCAATCAGACTGGCAATATCATGCGTACAATGGTACAAGTTCATTTGAAAATAAAAAGAATGATAAATTACGTGCAATTTTCTCAATTCATCCAGAACCGTTTACAGTAATGGCCCGTGATGATGCAAGTATTGCGACTTTTGATGATTTAAAAGGTAAAAGAGTAAACGTTGGCGATCCGGGTTCAGGTACACGTGCAACAATGAATGTTATTTTAGATGCAAAAGGTTGGACAGATAAAGAGTTTAAGGTTGCTTCTGAATTAAAACCGTCAGAAATGGCTTCTGTAATGTGTGATAACAATTTAGATGCAATCACTTATAATGTTGGTCATCCAAACGGTGCATTAAAAGAAGCGGCTGCGTCTTGTAATACACATTTAGTACCTGTAACAGGTGAAGTTATTGATAAATTAGTTGCAGAACATCCTTACTATGCAAAAGCAACTATTCCAGGTGGATTATACAAAGGTTCTGATGAACCAGTCGATACGTTTGGTGTATATGCAACATTGGTTACTTCTGCTGATGTAGACGATGATAAAGTTTATGCAGTAGTTAAAGCAGTATTTGATAACTTCTCTCGTTTCAAACGCTTACATCCAGCATTTGCAAATCTTACAGAACAAGATATGATTAAGAACGCACTTTCAGCCCCTCTTCACAATGGCGCAGTACGTTATTACAAAGAGCGTGGTTGGATTAAATAATCTTAATCTTGATTAAAAATAAGAGGCAGGTTAATCCTGCCTTTTTCAGTTTAACCTTACAAGCGGTCATTTATTCGATATATTTTGCAAATTATTTAAAATAAGATTGCTTATTTTTGATTTTAGGAATTTTTATGTCCAAACAAGACAATACTGTTAATTATGATGATTTACAGGATATGGTAGCATCAAATGATGCGGGTGGACGAAACCCAAGTGGGCTAACAAAAAAGACTATTATCGCTATTGCTATTCTATGGTCTTTATTTCAGCTCTATTACACTTCACCTTTACCATTTTGGCTACAAGAAGTAGTGAGAAATTGGGGATGGGATCTTAATGTTGTTATTGATGACACTAAGGCTCGGTCTATTCATTTAGCGTTTGCTTTATTTTTAGCTTATCTTTCATTCCCAGCATTTTCATCATCACCGAAACACAAGGTTCCGTATCAAGACTGGCTATTTGCAGTTTTAGGTGCTTTTTTAGGTGCATATTATCTTTTCTTTTATGATGGGTTAGTAACTCGTTTTGGTGCGCCAAATACGCAAGATATTATTGCAGGATGCTTAGGTATTCTCATTCTATTAGAGGCTTGTCGTCGTAGCTTAGGATTACCATTAGTGATTATTGCAGGTGTCTTTTTACTGTATAACTATTTTGGCCAGTTTTTACCAACAAGTTGGATTATTAGCCATCGTTCAGGTTCATTATCACAAATCATCAACCAACAATGGATCACAACAGAAGGAGTCTTTGGTGTTGCTCTTGGGGTATCGACAAAATATGTGTTTTTATTCGTATTATTTGGGGCGTTATTAGATAAAGCAGGTGCGGGAAACTACTTCATCAAAACTGCATTTGCATACTTAGGACACTTTAGTGGTGGTCCAGGTAAAGCGGCGGTGGTTTCTTCCGGTTTAACAGGGTTAGTCTCTGGTTCGTCTATTGCTAACGTAGTAACAACAGGAACTTTTACGATTCCTATGATGAAACGTGTTGGTCTAAATGCCGAAAAAGCAGGGGCGGTTGAGGTTGCTTCATCGGTAAATGGACAAATTATGCCACCTGTAATGGGGGCTGCCGCTTTCTTAATGATTGAATACGTTAATATGCCGTATAGTGAGTTAATTACTCATGCATTTTTACCTGCACTCATTTCATATATCGCATTAGTTTATATTGTACATTTAGAAGCACAAAAATTAGGCTTGAATGGCTTAGAGCGAGTAGAACCTGCTAGCCCATTTTTAGCAACGCTATTAAAAACCGTTTCGTCTATTTTAGTTGTGGTTATATTAGGGATGGCTGTTTATTATGGACTAGGTTGGATTAAAAATGTTATTCCAAATTTAGCGTTCCTAATTGTCGCAATTGTACTTGCGTTAGCTTATATTGGTTTAATTCGTCGAGTTGCAAAATTCCCTGATTTAGAAATGGATGATCCAAATTCTAAAGTAGTGAAACTACCTTATCGTAAACCAACAGTGAATGCAGGCTTACATTACTTATTACCCGTAGTGGTATTGATGTGGTGTTTAATGGTCGAACAGATGTCACCGGGGTTATCAGCATTCTGGGGGACTGTTGCTTTAAGCTTTATTTTAGTAACACAACGTCCATTATTAAGCTTATTCCGTAGAGATAATACCCATAAGCTTTCGTTATTTAGACAAGGTGTACAAGAGTTAATTGATGGTTTGGAATCAGGTGCAAGAAATATGATTGGTATCGGTATCGCAACTGCGACAGCAGGTATTATCGTAGGCGTTGTATCTTTAACAGGTTTTGGTGTTCAGCTTTCAGGTATCATTGAAATGCTTTCAATGGGCAATATTTTATTAATGTTGATCCTTGTGGCAATCTTCAGCTTGATACTTGGCATGGGATTACCAACTACTGCAAACTATATTGTTGTTTCTTCATTAATGGCCTTAGTAATTGTCGAAATTGGTAAACAAAATGGTTTAATCGTACCATTAATCGCAGTGCATCTCTTTGTTTTCTATTTCGGTATTATGGCAGATGTTACACCTCCAGTCGGTTTAGCTTCCTTTGCTGCTGCGGCAATTTCAGGAGGAAGTCCAATCAAAACTGGGGTACAAGCATTTTACTATAGCTTAAGAACCGTGATTTTACCTTTCCTTTTCATATTCAATACGGACTTGCTATTGATTGATGTGGGCTGGGCGAAAGGATTATTAGTCTTTGTAACGGCAACTATCGGAATTTTAGTATTCACTGCTGCAACAATGAATTTCTTCTTTACCAAGAATAAATGGTGGGAAACATTAGTGTTAATCCTTGCGGCGTTCACATTGTTCCGCCCAGGGTTCTTTATGGAAGAGATTTCTCCAACTTCTTATCATGTTGAACCAACTCAATTAGTACAAGAAATAGGAAAATCTAAAGTAGGCGAAAAAATGATGCTAAAAGTACGTGGTTTAGATCCTTATGGTACAGAAATCGAATTTTATTCAGAATTAGTTGTGCCAGAAGGTAAAACAGGTGAAGAGCGTATTGAAGCATTAGGCCTAATGTTGTTAGATACTGGAGAACAGATTGAAATTAATGGTAAACCATCACCTAAGATTTTAATTGATAATGTTGAAATTGATTCACCAGCCGCAAAAGCAGGATTGAATTGGGATCAAATAATTCTTGATGTTGCATTCCCTCAAGATTCTATTGCAAAAGAATGGATGTTTATTCCAGCATTACTACTTATTTGGGTAATCGCTTGGAATCAACGTCGTCGAGTTAAAAAACAGTAGCTTACAAGCGGTGAGATTATGACAAAATTTTGCAATAATCTTACCGCTTTAATCATCTTTAAAGGACAGACTATGTATAATAAAATATTGATTGCCGTTGATTTAAGTAATCTTGAGAGTGCGAAGTTTGTGGTTGAAACAGCTCAAAAAATAACAGCACATAATCCAAATGCAATTTATCGAGTTGTAACAATCATTGAACCAATTGACGATAGCTTTATTTCTGCATTTTTACCGAAAAACTTTGATAAATCTGTTGTAGAAGAAGCAAATAAAGCGCTCCATGATTTCACTAAAGCACATTTCCCTAAAGGATCTCGAGTACAGCATATCGTTGCTCATGGCACAATTTATGAAGAAATTAATCGTATTGCGGAAGAGAAGGATATTGATTTAATTGTGATGCTTGCAAGTAGTAAACCACAAGCTAAAGGACTTAGTTCTAATACAGTTAAAGTAGTACGATATTGTAAAAAGCCTATTCTTGTTCTACGTTGATGCGTTAAATTATTCAATAAAAAAACCGACCTAAGCGGTCGGTTTCTCTAAGAAATTTGCAAATTTTCTTTTAACCAATAAAAAAGCGATTAAGCTAATTTTTTGATTTGTGCTACTAATTTAGATTTGTGGTTAGCTGCTTTATTTGCATGGATAAGGCCTTTAGATGCCATACGATCCAATACTTTTTGCATTTCAACGAAAGCTGCTTCAGATGCTGCTTTATCACCAGTAGCGATAGTTGCATAAACTTTTTTAATGAAAGTACGCATCATAGAGCGTTGGCTTGCATTGTGTTGGCGACGTTTTTCAGATTGAATCGCGCGTTTTTTTGCTGACTTGATATTAGCCAAGGTCAAACTCCTAAAAAAATATCTGTGTAAAAAATAAAAACACAAAAAGCTTAAGCTTTTTATGTGCTATCGATAGTTTAAATATTCATTTTCAACGAGACACGTGCTTGAAAATAACATCGTTTCACGCAAGAAATGAGTCTTGTGTAAAAGATAGGGGGAGATTTTAGCAGTTTTTTTCTGATTTTCCTATAACAAACTGCTAAAATCCAGATCAAAATTTTATGAATCAAGAGAAATAATGTGAGTAATAAATTATTAAAATCAGGAATAGTAGTTAGTTCAATGACACTATTATCTCGCATATTAGGATTAATTCGAGATATTGTGGTTGCTAATTTATTAGGAACCAGTGTTGCAGCAGATGTGTTTTTATTTGCTAATCGCATTCCTAACTTCCTTCGTAGATTGTTTGCCGAAGGTGCTTTTTCTAAAGCTTTCGTTCCCGTTCTTGCAGAATACAATGCTGATGACGATATAAATAAAACAAGAGAGTTTATTGCTAAAGTATCGGGAACATTAGGTGGATTAGTTACGATTGTGACTTTAGTCGGTGTAATAGCTTCTCCTGTTGTAGCTGGATTGTTTGGCACGGGGTGGTTCGTTGATTGGTTACAAGATGGACCTGATGCAGAAAAATTTACGCAAGCATCGTTACTTTTAAAAATTACTTTCCCTTATCTATGGTTTATTACCTTTGTTGCTTTATCGGGCGCAGTATTAAATACCTTGGGTAAATTTGGAGTAATGGCTTTTTCCCCAGTTTTATTAAATGTAGCAATTGTTGCTATGGCAATTTTAGGTGCACCTTATTTTGATAATCCTAATGTTGCATTAGCATGGGGTGTATTTCTTGGTGGGTTACTTCAATTTTTATTCCAAATTCCTTATCTCAAAAAAGAAGGATTATTAGTTAAGCCTCAGTGGGCATGGAATGATGAAGGAGTAACAAAAGTTAGAACCTTAATGATTCCTGCTTTGTTTGGGGTATCCGTTACACAAATTAACTTGCTATTAAACCAGATCATTGCAAGCTTCTTGATTACAGGTTCGATCAGTTGGCTTTATTATGCTGATCGATTAATTGAATTTCCTCTTGGTTTATTTGGAATCGCTATTTCTACCGTGGTATTACCTAGTCTTTCTCGTATTGCTAAACAAAAAAATTTAGAAAGTGAAAAACGGTCTCAGGCTTTTGCTAATACCATGGACTGGGGGGTAAGAATGGTTTTATTACTTGGTATTCCAGCGATGATAGGTATAGCAGTATTATCAGAACCTTTGGTTATGACATTGTTTATGCATGGAAGATTCCAGCTAATTGATGTTATTGCATCAGGAAATGCCTTATTTGTGATGTGTTTTGGTTTAATTAGTTATATGTTAATTAGCGTATTAGCTAATGGTTTTTATGCTCACCAAAATACTAAAACACCCGTTAAGATAGGTGTCATTGCTGCTATTAGTAATATCTGCTTTGGCGTATTGGCTATTCCATTTGGATATATCGGACTTGCAATGGCCTCAGCATTATCTGCATTAGTGAATGCAAGTTTATTGTATCGGGCCTTAGTAAAAAATAATATTTATAAAGTGAGTATAAAAACAGCAATATTTACCCTTAAATTATTGATTGCTGGTTGTATGATGGGTGCAATTGTTTCCTATTTTTCACCAGATTTAATTCAATGGGCATC
>NZ_JARIDQ010000064.1 GCF_029256985.1 Otariodibacter sp.
TTGGTACAGGTATGTCTATCTTATTAATGGTTGTACAAAGCTGGGAAGAAGAATCTCGCCGTTTACGTGCAAAAGATATTCTACCTTGTCGTTTACTGTTCTTAGATGAAGCGGCTCGTTTAGATGCCATGTCAATCAATACATTATTTGAATTATGTGAACGTTTAGATATGCAATTATTGATTGCCGCCCCTGAAAACATTAGCCCAGAACGTGGAACAACGTATAAATTGGTGCGTAAAATTGCCAATAACCAAGAGTATGTACACGTTGTTGGATTAAAAGGATTTGGGGAAAAAATATTTAATGAATCTAAGTAATTATATTTTTGTTAAATATTCATTAGCATAAGTAAGTATAATTTGCTATATGATTAATTATTTATTTTATTAAAGTTTAAAAAATTTATAGTTAGATCACATTTTAGTAACCTTGCATTTGTACTTTTATTTTTTAGTATTATGATTAGTTGCTCTATCAATTAGAGTATATATTTTAAATACAATTAGCATCTGCGAGGATTACATTTATGAAACACCTTACGTCTAACCGCTTCGCGCTTACGTGGATATTGAACTTATTCGGTACAGCAGTCGGAGCGGGAGTGCTCTTTCTCCCAATTAATGCGGGGATGGGAGGATTTTTTCCACTTATAATTATTACTATTTTAGTTGGACCAATGACTTACTTTGCACATCGAGGACTAGCTCGATTTGTTTTATCATCAAGCCGACCAGGTAGTGATATTACTCAGGTGGTAAAAGAGCATTTTGGCGAAGGAGCTGGGAAATTAATCACTTTATTATATTTTTTCGCAATTTTTCCTATTTTACTTATATACGGTGTCGGTATTACTAATACTGTCTCTTCCTTTATAGAGAATCAATTATATTTAACTTCTCCACCTCGAATAATTCTTTCATTTGTTCTAATTGCAATTATGATTAGTGTTATGTTAATGAATGAAGTAACGATGCTAAAAATTACAACTTATTTAGTTTATCCTTTGGTGATCATTTTATTTGGTTTATCTTTATATTTAATTCCTCATTGGAATGGTGCAATTTTACACGAAATGCCAAGTTCAGATAATTTTGCATTAACATTGTGGTTAACTATTCCGGTATTGGTTTTTTCTTTTAACCATTCGCCAGCAATTTCTTCTTTTGCTTTATCTCAGCAACGTTTCTATAAAGAACCCAGCAAAGTAGATTTGGAAAGTGGTCGTGTTTTACGATCTACAGCAATGATACTTGTTTTATTTGTTATGTTTTTCGTGTTTAGTTGTGTATTAACACTCACTCCTGTTGAATTACAAGAAGCAAAAGCACAAAATATTTCGATTCTATCTTATTTAGCAAATAAATTTGATAACCCAATCATTTCCTATTTTGGTCCTCTTGTCGCATTTCTTGCTATAGGTAGTTCATTTTTTGGACATTATTTAGGTGCAAGGGAAGGGTTAGAAGGTTTAATTAATCAAATGAGAAATAAGCCTATTAATCCCGCAAAATGTAAAAAAATTACTGCCGTCGTATTCTTTATAATTTTATGGATTGTAGCAACATTAAATCCAAGTATCCTTGGTCTTATTGAAAGCCTCGGTGGCCCTATTATTGCGATGATTTTATTCATTATGCCAATGTATGCAATACACAAGATTCCATCACTACAAAAATTTAAGGGGAAATGGAGTAATATTTTTGTAGTTGTAATGGGTTGTATTGCAATATCAGCGACCATATATGGTTTGTTTTGATAGGTAATTTGTTATTTTATATATTATGTAGGTTTTATGATTAGTGTATTTGATATGTTTAAAGTGGGAATTGGTCCGTCGAGTTCTCATACTGTTGGACCAATGAAAGCAGCTAAGTTATTTGTTGATGAATTAATTAATCGCAAATTATTGGTTCAAACTAACCGCTTGCAAGTTGATGTTTATGGTTCTCTTGCTTTAACAGGTAGAGGACATAGTACGGATATTGCCATTGTTATGGGGCTTATGGGATATTTGCCTGATAATGTAGATATTGAACGTATTGAAAGTGTAATTGCTGAAGTAAAAACAGAGAAAAAGTTACTGGTTGCAGAAGCCTTTGCTGAACATAGTAAGAAGATTTCATTCGATTTCTTTAATGATATGCCATTTCACTATGATTTTTTACCTCGTCACGAAAATGGACTTATTTTTCGAGCATTTAATAATGATTCACTCTTATTTGAACAAACTTATTATTCAATCGGTGGTGGTTTTATTGTTTCAGAAGATGAATTTGAGCTTGCTAAGCAAGAGAGTGTAGATATTCCCTTTCCTTACACAAGCTCAGCAGATTTACTGAAACATTGTAAGGATCAAGGTTTACCCTTGTCTAGTCTAGTTTGGAAGAATGAACTTGCTCTACACTCTAAATCAGAAATACAAGACTATCTTGCTAAAGTTTGGCAAACGATGGATGAATGTATTAAACGAGGAATGCATACTGAGGGACTTTTACCGGGACCTCTAAAAGTCGTTCGTCGAGCTGCTGCATTACGTCGTACATTGGAAGCAACAAGTAAATTAAATAACGATCCTATGCAAATTATTGATTGGGTTAATTTATTTGCCTTGGCAGTCAATGAAGAAAATGCAGCAGGGGGAAGAGTAGTAACAGCCCCGACAAATGGAGCTTGTGGTATTGTACCTGCAGTATTAGCCTATTATCGCCAGTTTGTAGGCGAATTAACGCCTGAGACAGTAGAGCGATATTTGCTCACATCCAGTGTAATTGGTTCTCTGTATAAAATGAATGCTTCAATTTCTGGTGCAGAAGTTGGGTGCCAAGGAGAAGTGGGTGTAGCTTGTTCTATGGCTGCTGCTGGGCTAACTGAAATTATGGGAGGTACACCAGAACAAGTTTGTGCAGCAGCTGAAATTGGTATGGAGCATAATCTTGGGTTAACTTGTGATCCTGTTGGTGGACAAGTGCAAGTACCTTGTATTGAACGGAATGCTATTGCGTCAGTTAAGGCAATTAATGCTTGTAGAATGGCATTGCGCTTATCTTCAGAACCTCGTGTAACTTTGGATAAAGTGATTGAAACGATGTATGAAACTGGGCGTGATATGAATGCTAAATATCGTGAAACCTCAACAGGTGGGCTTGCGATTAAAATCGTACCTTGTGATTAATTATCCGAAAATTTTCAAAAAACACTGAATCGATAGACAATTGAATGGCAACAAGGGA
>NZ_JARIDQ010000007.1 GCF_029256985.1 Otariodibacter sp.
CGTGTTATTGACCAAGGTGTGGTTGCGCCAAGTGATAAAGTTGAAGTGATGTACGCTTTAATTTATGAAAAAACCGATCTAGATAATAATAAAGGTAAAACTTGGTATTCTGCAGGTATTCGTCCAATGTATAAATGGACTGATACTATGAGTACATTAGTCGAAGTTGGTTATGATCGCATTAAAGATCAAGAGTCAGGTAAGAAAAATGATATGATGAAATACACTATTGCACAACAATGGCAAGCGGGTAGCAGTATCTGGGCGCGTCCAGCAATCCGTGTATTCGGTACCTATGCGCACTGGAATGATAAATTTAATACTAAAAACCGTACCGATAATGGCTATAAAGCTAAAGATGGTGAGTTCATTGGTGGTATCCAAATGGAAGCATGGTGGTAAAAATACCTTCCAACTTACATGAGTACTAGTTACATAAGTACTAATAACAAGCGGTCAGATTACGGTAGTATTTTGTAACACTGATCGCTTTTTTACATTTAACTAAGGAATATAGATGAAACTTAAAGTTGCACTTTTATCAAGTATATTATTGATGTCATCTGCATTTGCAAATACATTAAATTTATCTAAAGCTGATGCTCAGGGGATTTCATGGGTTAATATGAATTTATCAGAAGAGAAATCTATGGTGTTATCAGATAGTCATAAATTTCAATCAGCGAATGTGGTTGCAGGTTATAAATTACCAGCTAATCAAGGGGCATTAAAAGTTAGAATTAGTAGCCCTGTGATTCAAAATAAAACGGTTTTTGTACCAAATGTATTAGTATTAGATGCTAATTTTAATCCTTCTGTGGAATATCCTGCATCACAATTTCAATTCTTGCAAGAAAGAGGGCTGGATTCAGCACAATATCAAGCAGAATTAAATTTAACCCCAACCCCTAATCAAGATTTTGTTTATTTGATCGTTTACACAACAGAACAAGATTTAAAAGGAACTTCCACTGTTACTCATCCTGCGAAATTACTTGCCAAAGCTAAGGGTAATCAACCCCCTGCAATTCCTGATTTAACTGTTCAACATACTCTCCAAGGTAAATTGGATGTTGAGGTTGATGGTGTTCAATCTACTCAATTTATCGGATTAAGCGGACCTTTATTCGAATCTAAAAAATCTGAGCCAGCACCTCAGGTAGTTGGAACAACATCACAAACTAATGTGAGTACTCCTGCTGTGCAACATGTTCAAACACAGGCAGTTCAGTCACAACCTGTTGCTAAGGCAAAACCAGTAGAAAAAAGCACAGAATCTTATTTCAATAAAGCTGTATTAGATGCATTAAAAAATAATGATGTTAATAAGGCAATGAACTTAGTTAATGAGGCAGAAAGATTAGGCTTAGAAGAGCCTCGTAAGATCTTCCTCAAAAACATTGCGGTACAGAAATAAGATAACGTTTTCGATATATTTCAATTTATTAAGCGGATTAAGTTCCGCTTATTCTTAACTTTGTGAACTGAATATAGACTGGTGCTATTCGGGGGACAAAATGAAACCTACTTTTCTTTTTCTTTCTTTATTTCCAATTATTGCTCTTCAAGCAAGTGAGTGGCGGAGTAATTATTTTTCTGAACTTCAACCCATAGATCAAAGCGTCGTTAGAGCAAGCACCTTTTTGAAAAAAGGCAGTTATCCTTTTCAATTTTTTTATGGTAAAAACTGTTTGCAGCCAGAAAAAGCGATGAAATTAAATCAGGCAATGGCTTTAGTTTCTTGCTCTGATGCTTCTCCTTCAACTCGCTTATTTAGAGATGGGCAGTATGTGGCACAAATAACGACGAATGACGGAATGCCTATGCTGACTTTATCGGTAAAAGCAATGAAAAGTAAGGATGATTTCGGTGTAGTGTGTCCTATATGGGATCATAAAAGTGTAGAGTTAGATGTTTCTAAAGTGTTCAAAGATGGGGAAACTGTTCGAGATGCTTATTCAGGGCAGAGTGCCGTGGTAAAAAATGGCAAAATTAATTTACTTCCATCTGCTGAGGCAAATGGATTATTGCTCTTGGAATCAGATACTCAAGAAGATAAACCAGCGGTATTTGATTGGAAGAATGCCACAGTTTATTTTGCCATAACCGATCGATTCTATAATGGTGATCCAACTAATGATAATAGTTATGGTCGTCATAAAGATGGGATGGAGGAAATAGGCACTTTCCATGGTGGTGATCTAAAAGGTTTAACGGAAAAACTCGACTATTTGCAACAATTAGGCGTAGATGCTATTTGGATAAGCTCACCTTTAGAACAAATTCACGGTTGGGTCGGTGGCGGTGATCGTGGCGATTTCCCTCACTATGCTTATCACGGATATTATCATTTAGATTGGACAAAAGTTGACGCCAATATGGGTACAGAGGATGATCTCAAAAACTTTATTGAACAAGCGCATCAAAGAGGAATCCGAGTTTTATTTGATATCGTAATGAATCATACGGGCTATGCGACTTTAGCCGATATGCAAGAGTTTAAATTTGGTAAGCTACGTTTAAAACCTGATGAAATAGATTTGATATTAGGTGAGAAGTGGATTGATTGGACACCGAAAAAAGGGCAGAATTGGCACTCTTTCAATGATTTTATCAATTTTTCTGATCAAGAAGGTTGGAGTAAATGGTGGGGTAAAGCATGGGTAAGATCGGATATCAGCGATTACGACAGCCCAAAATTTGATGATCTGAAAATGTCATTATCTGCATTACCTGATATTAAAACAGAATCTGATCAAGCGGTCACTTTACCTGTATTTTTTGCAAATAAACCAGATACAAAAGCAGTTTCGAAAGATGATACTAAAGTAAGAGAATATCTAATTAGTTGGTTATCTGATTGGGTGAAGAAATATGGTGTTGATGGTTTTCGAGTGGATACAGCAAAACATGTGGAACAAAGCACTTGGTTAGAATTAAAACAAGCTTCTCAAGCTGCATTCGATGAATGGAAATCGACACATCCAGATCATTTTAATGATGACTTTTGGATGACTGGAGAAGCTTGGGGACATGGCGTTTATCAAAGTAATTATTTCAAAAATGGCTTTGATTCTATGATTAATTTTAGCTTTCAAGATCAAGCGAAAGAAGCTTTATATTGTTTTAGTAAGATCGTACCAACCTATCAAACTATGAGCGAGAAATTAGTAGATTTCAATGTGTTAAGTTATATATCCTCCCATGATACTCACTTATTTTTTAATAGTGATAGTGAATATGATTTTGAAAAACAGAAGATGGCGGGAAGTTTATTGTTATTAGCACCGGGAGCTGTTCAAATCTATTACGGAGATGAAAGTGGACGTAAATTTGGGGCAACAGGTTCAGATCCACTTCAAGGTACTCGTTCTGATATGAATTGGTCTGATATTGCTAAAAACTCTGAAAATCAATCTTTGATTAACCATTGGACTAAATTAGCAAAATTTCGTCAAAATCATATTGCTGTAGGTAAGGGAAAGCAGGCTATATTAGAAACGAAGAAGTATTTGGCATTTTCTCGTGAATATGGTAACGATAAAATTATGGTTGTATGGGCAGGAAAGTAAAGAATTCTTATTTTATTTTCAATGGCTTTCGGATAAAATCTTATGCCCCATCAACCGATGTTCTATAATAAAGAGGTATAACTTATGAAGAAAGTTAAATTGCTATTAGTTCTTAGTGCATTATCGACAGCCGCTTTAGCGGCTGGCCCTAAAGTACCTTATACTCACCAAGGTTTTAAAAGTACAGATGAAACACAAGTTGCTGTACATTTTGTGTCTGTTGAAGATATTGAAAAAAGTTTAGAAGGTCAAGGACCAATTAATGTGAGTTTTGATATTGATGATACTTTATTGCATTCTAGTGGTTATTTTAGATATGGTATGGACTATTTCCAAATTCCAAATGATCCAAAAGGCCCTGTGAGCTATTTGTTTAATCAAGATTTCTGGGATTATGTTGCAGAAATGGGGGATGAACATTCAATTCCTAAGAAATCAGCTCAAGATTTGATTAATATGCACTTGAAGCGTGGCGATCATATTTTCTTTATTACAGGTAGAACAAAGCATTCTAAACAAGAAAATTATACCTCAAATAAATTATCGAAAACTTTACAACGTTTCTTCAGTTTACCAAATGAAATATTTGTAGAATATACAGCAGATACGCCAGTTGATCCTTATAAATATGATAAATCATTCTATATGAAAAAACATAATGTCACACTACATTACGGTGATTCAGATGATGATATCTTAGCAGCAAGAGAATTAGGTATTCGTGGTATTCGTGTACAACGTGCTTATAACTCAACTAACCCTCAAAAAGTTAATGGCGGTTATGGTGAAGAAGTATTAATTAATTCAGCTTGGTAATAAGTTTATTTAATTAGATAAAATGAAAAATGGTTGCAAGTTTTTGCAACCATTTTTTTGCTCAATGAATCAACTTATTTCCAATATTTTTTCTTAGAAGTATGTCCAATACCCACATTAAAGCTGTTAGTTGGATCTAATTTTTTATAGAAGTCTTTTAATTCAGGATCAGCTTCATATAAATGGCCCACATTATGTTCAGCAGGATATTTTGCGCCACGTTGATCTAATATTTTTAGCATTTCATGCTCAATATCTTCCCAGTCATTACCTTTCTTAACAATATAATCCTGATGGAAAACATAGCACATAAAATGCCCATAGTAGAGTTTATGAGTTAATTTATTGGTAATGCTATCAGGTAGCTTTTCAAACCAATCTAAATCATTGCGACGAAGTGCAATATCTAATGCTACGATCTCTTCTACTTCTTTGGTGTGTACTGCACGGTATCTCACTGCGGCTGAGGCAACGGCAAAACGATGTAACATTGCTGCTTGGGTTTCTTTCGCAGAACATTCAAAATAATTATCATGTTCGGTATTTTTGAAAAATTCTGCTAGATAGTGTTTCGCCTCATCGACACCTTTTCCACCCATTTTTAAGATTAGATGATGTTCAAATTGATCTCGATATTGACGTAATCTTAAGGGTAGATGTTGTGGAATAAAGTTAGATAAAAATTGCAAAGCTTTATCACTAAAATGCGATGGTAAGAACGGAATTTTTTTAGAGATTCGATCAACTTTGGCTTTCATATCAAATAATTTAGGTAGATAATGCGTGCCAAATTTTTTGATTACCCAGTATGTATCTTTTCCGTAAATTGCTGCCACATCAAACGCATCTCGATGGATATATTCGCCAGATACGGGCAATGATTCAAATTCTGCAAGAATATGGCGGCGAAGTTCAGTTAATACATCAATGTTATTTGTACCAATATAAAATGTAGCTGTATTTTTTTCTTCAGGGAAAGTATCTAAACGAACGGCGAATACACCTAATTTTCCAGCAGAACCTGAAGCATCGTAATGTCTATGCGGATCGGCATTAAAACGAGCAGGTGTTTCGGCATCAATTTCTCTGACGTGATGGCAATATTGATGATCGTGTCCTTTGCCACTATCAAGCTGAATATCAGATGATTGATATTGTTGTTTTTCTAAATTGGTTAAGATTTCTTCCGGAGTATTACCTAAATTGATTCCAAGTTTATTGATAAGTTGGAGTTCTCCTTGTTCATTCAATTGAGCATACAAAGCCATTTCTGTATAGGCTGGACCTCGTTGTACAAGAGAACCACCAGAGTTATTGCAAACCCCACCAATTACTGATGCGCCAATACAAGATGAACCGATTACAGAATGAGGCTCACGTTGGTATTGTTTTAGTAATAACTCTAATTCATTGAGTGTAGAGCCTGCAAAGCAGACAACTTGTTCTGCATTGTTAATTGTTTGAATACCAGTGATTCGCATAGTATTGATGATCACGATATCTCTATCGTAATCATTCCCATTCGGGGTTGATCCACCTGTTAATCCTGTATTGGCAGCTTGAGATATAATAATGACATCAGCAGCCACACATAATTTTAAAACTTTCCAATATTCTAATAATGTTGCAGGTCTAACCACAGCGAGTGCTTTACCTGAGCCAAAACGATAGCCACTTCGATAAAGTTCATTTTTTACTGAATCTGTAATAACATATTTATCGCTGACAACACTTTTAAGATCCGGTATGAGAGATTTGATTGGCATAATGATTCCTTTGAGGAGATGAGTTTTACAATTCTAACAATTTCATAACAAGCCACAATATAGAATTTGAATAATTGTGATCTAATTCAATTTTTAGGTTTTAAATGGATAATATTAAAGATGATTAGTTGGGATGAGGAGAGGGAAAAGAGGTAGAGTATCTCTACCTCTTGAAAAGGCTTGATTATTTCCAATATTTTTTCTTAGAAGTATGTCCAATACCCACATTAAAGCTGTTAGTTGGATCTAATTTTTTATAGAAGTCTTTTAATTCAGGATCAGCTTCATATAAATGGCCCACATTATGTTCTGCTGGGTATTTAGCCCCTCGTTGTTCTAGGATTTTTATCATTTCTGCTTCTACTTCTTTCCAATTACAACCTTTTTTAATTAGGTGATCGCGATGGAATACATGACAAAGGAAATGGCCACAATAAATTTTATGAACTAATTTATCTGTAATGCTATCTGGTAATTCTTGAAACCAATCTAATTCATTACGTGGTAATGCCACATCAAGGGCGACAATTTCTTCCACTTCTTTGGTATGTACAGCACGATATCTTACTTCTGCAGAGCCAACAGAAAATCTGTGTAACATCGCTGCTTCAGCTTCTTTAGGAGAACATTCAAAGTATTTGCCATTATTAGTATCCTTGAAAAACTCACTTAAGAATTTTCGTGCTTCTTCTATACCATTTTTCCCTCCCATTTTTAAAATTAAATGGTGTTCAAATTCATCACGATATTCTCTAAATTTCACTGGTAAATGTTGTGGAATTAGATGAGAAAGTAATTGCATTGTTTTATCACTTAAATGGTTCGGCAAAAATGGTATTTTCTTGGAAAGACGATCAACTTTTGCTTTAAACGAAAATAATTTTGGTAAAAATTGAGTACCTAGATTCTTGATGATCCAGTAGGTATCCTTCCCATAAACTTCTGCAATATCAAATGCCTCTCTATGAATATATTCACCTAATATTGGTAAATTTTGGAAATTAGCAAGAATATGGCGACGTATTTCAGTGAATGCATGGGTATTATTTGTGCCAAGATAAAATGTTGCAGTTTCACTTTCTGCAAGGAATGTATCTAAACGCACTGCAAAGATACCTAATTTACCAGCCGAACCTGATGCATCATAGTGAAGATGAGGATCTGCATTAAAACGAGCTGGTGTGTCTGAATCTATATCTCTAATATGGTTACAGTAATTATGATCATGAGCATGCCCACAATCAACTAGCACATCTGTTGGGTGATAATTTTGTTCTTGTAAATTTGTTAATATTTCTTCCGGCGTATTACCTAGTTCAATACCTAGTTTATTAATCAGTTTTAATTCACCATGTTCATCTAATTGAGCATACAGAGCCATTTCTGTATAGGCTGGGCCACGTTGAATTAATGCACCACCAGAATTATTACAAATGCCACCAATAATAGATGCACCAATACAAGATGAACCTAACACAGAGTGAGGTTCTCGATTATATTGTTTTAATAAATCTTCTAATTCATTCAATCTTGAACCAGCTAAACATACAACTTGTTCAGCATTGCGAATGGTCTGAATACCCTTAATTCTCATGGTATTGATGATGACTATATCTCTATCATAATCATCGCCATATGGCGTAGAGCCTCCCGTCATTCCAGTATTTGCTGCCTGTGAAATAATTATAACATCGGCAGCAACACATAATTTTAGCGTTTCCCAGTATTCTAATAATGTATTGGGCCTAACAACGGCAAGTGCTTTTCCAGTGCCAAAACGAAAACCTGTTCGATACATTTCATTTTTTGTTGGATCTGTGATGACATATTTTTCACCTACCACTTTTTTTAGATCAAATATAAGAGAATGAATAGACATGATTATTACCCCCAAACAAATATCATGCAATAAATCCAACAATCTACTAATAACTAGTCATCATGAATTTTAAATATGATTAGAGTTTATTTTATATACGAAAAATTTCAGATAAAATCAAGTAATATAAGATAGTTTTTTATCTGATTACATGTTTCAATTCCATCAATTTGCTTAATTTTTCCTATTTTAGTTCAAAATTTGATAGAATCTAGCTTCAAATGATTAGGAGAAAATTCGATGGTCACAAAGCTTATTCCGACTAAATTGATCTCAAGCGAATCACATGCGATGCATAAATTAAATGCTCAAAATATTGAGCGTACGGTATTATTGCGATCATTAGAACAATCAAAATATTATCCATTGACGTTGATTACAGCACCAGCAGGTTATGGGAAAACGATCTTAGCATTGCAATGGATTGAACGTTTGCGAGCTAAAAATATGCGTGTGGTTTGGTTTGCTTTAGATGAAAGTGACAATAAAGTAGAGCAGTTTTCTAACTATTTTTCTTCAGCATTAAGTAATGTAACCGGAATCAGCTTTCAATCGATCCATTATCAAAATAATTTAATGGAGTATTTAGGACAATTATTAGTCCCACTTTTTGAAGTAAAAACCCCTTTTTATTTAGTGATAGATGACTATCACCTTATTGAAAATAGCGAAATTCACGACGCATTACGCTTTTGGTTAAAACATCAACCTGCTGCGATGCATTTAATTTTATTATCACGCCTTACTCCTCCCTTGAGTATCACTAATTTACGGATCCATGAAAAACTATTTGAAATAGGGGCCAATGAGCTTGCGTTTACACCAGCAGAGGCTCGCCAATTTTTTGAACAAAAGCTACAGATGACACTCAGTGATGAAGTTATTTTTTCTCTTTGTGATCGTGTTGAAGGATGGGCTACTGCACTTCAATTAGTCAGTATTGCTATTAAGCAAAATGCGGAGTTATTACACTTCCCAGAAAAGCTCTTCACTAAATTAAATCAACAAGATATTGCTGATTATTTGAATGAAGAAGTCTTTCATTATATTGATCCTACTTTAAAACAATTTATGCAGCGTTGTACAATTTTACGCTCAATGAATGAAAAATTAGTTTTTGCTATCACTCAAGATCACAATGGAGTGAAATACCTAGATGAATTAGAAAAACAAGGCTTATTTGTGCAACGCTTAGTACAAGATGATGGTGAGGTTTGGTGGAAGTTTCATCCTATTCTTGCAAATTATTTATCGCAAAGTTGCCGAGTTGAATTACCAGATGAGTGGCAAAAACTGCATCGAAATGCCTCTATGGAGTGGTTAAAATTAGGTTATGGTTCGGAAGCTTTATACCACGCACAACTGCTTGATAATACAGATACTTTATATCAAATTTTACAAGAGCATGGCTGGGCGCTCTTTCATCAAGGACAATTAAAATTACTTGAAGATTGTTTACAGCGACTTCCTTCAGAAAAAATTTGGCAAGAAGAGAATTTAGTCTTACTCAAAGCTTGGTTGGCGCAAAGTCAACATCGCTATCAAACCGTCACAGGTATTTTGCAAAAGTTTGAGCCAAAGTCACCGCTTAGTGAAAGTTTACAAGGGCGTTTTGATTCATTAAAAGCTCAAGTGGCAATTAATGCAGGAGATGAAGAACAGGCCTATATATTGGCGAACCAAGCTTTAAAAAATCTTTCTTCTGAGTTTGGCTATGCGCAGATTGTAGCTAAATCAGTAATTGGTGAGGCTCAGCATTGTCGTGGTTATTTAAAAGATGGCTTAGCGATTATGCAACAGGTTGAAAAATTAGCGACTATGCAAAATGCTTATCATCATTGGTTATGGTCTAGATTACAACAGGCGGAGATTTTATCAGCTCAAGGTTTTTGGCAGTCGGCATTTGATTTATTGAAAGAAACATCTCAACAGACCTCAGATTTTCATCTTCATAAAATTCCAATGAATGAATTTTTAGTTCGTTTGAAAGGGCAAATTCTCTGGGAGTGGCATAATTTGGATCAAGCAGAAGCGATGGCAAATGATGGGATTGAGTTACTTGATAAGGAAGAAGAAAAAATTCAATGTTTAGCATTATTAGCCAAAATCTCTTTAACAAAAGGAGACATTTATAATGCGGAAAAATTGATTGAACACTGTCGAGAGTTACTTTCTCGAAGTGCTCCACATAAGGACTGGATAACTGTATTAGATGAAGTCCAGTTGATGTACTGGCAAATAAATGAAGAAACAGCTCATTTAGAAAGTTGGCTTGCCCAGACGAATTTCCCAACACGAGCATATAACCATTTTACTCAACGTCAGTGGCGTAATATTGCTCGCTGTTTCTTATTACAAGGAGAGTATGAAGAAGCGTTAAAGATTCTCAATCACTTATTAGATACCGCTTTCAATTTCAATTTAGTGAGCGATACTCAGCGTGCATTAATTTTGAGAAATCGAGTCTATTTTTTACAAGGACGACAAGATCTGGCTCAAAAAGATCTGATTCAAGCTCTTACATTAAGTCAACAGACTAATTTTATTAGTGCTTTTGTGATTGAAGGAGATTTGATCGCTCAACAGATTCGAGTGCTGTTGCAATTAAATATTTTAGAAGAGTTTACCTTACATAAGGCACAATTTATTTTGCGGAGTATCAATCAACATAATCGCCACAAAACCGCTCATTTTGATGAAGAGTTCGTCAAAAATTTATTAGCCAGTCCACAAGTACCTGAGCTACTCAAGATCAGCCCTCTCACACAGCGTGAATGGCAAGTTTTAGGATTGATTTACTCGGGATATAGTAATGAGCAAATTTCACAAGAATTAGTAGTAGCAATGACGACCATTAAAACCCATATTCGTAATTTATATCAAAAAATTGGAGTAACCAATCGTAGTGAAGCGATTGAATACACCCGAAGTTTATTACGAATGATGGGATATAATTAACTTAAAAGATCTGATATAGCTTATACAGCGATATTAGCTTCGTTACCATGATCTTGTAACCATTGTTTACGATCTTCTGCACGTTTTTTGGCGAGTAACATATCCATCATTTCTATTGTTTCTGCTGAATCTTGTTCATTTTCCGAACCTTCAAAGGTAAGTTGTACAAGACGTCGAGTACTTGGATCCATTGTTGTTTCACGCAATTGGCTTGGATTCATTTCACCCAATCCTTTAAAACGTTGTACGTTTGGCGTGCCTCTTTTTTTAGCTAAACGAGCAAGAATAGCATCTTTTTCTGTTTCTTCTAATGCGTAATACACTTCATCTTTACCAATATCAATACGGTAAAGTGGTGGCATTGCGACATAGACATGTCCATTTTTGACTAAATTAGGAAAATGTTTGAGGAATAATGCACAAAGTAGTGTGGCAATGTGCAAACCATCTGAATCGGCATCGGCAAGAATACAAATTTTACCATAGCGTAATTGACTTAAATCATCACTATCAGGATCGATTCCCATCGCCACTGCAATATCATGTACTTCAGTCGAGGCGAGGACTTGGTCAGAAGATACCTCCCACGTATTTAGAATTTTTCCACGCAATGGCAAAATTGCTTGGTATTCCTTATCTCGTGCTTGTTTCGCTGACCCTCCCGCAGAATCTCCCTCAACTAAAAATAATTCCGTCAGTTTAAGATCTTGAGAAGTACAATCAGCTAATTTACCCGGTAGAGCAGGGCCACTCACTAGCTTTTTACGCACCACTTTTTTCTCGGCTTTTAAGCGATTTTGTGCTGAGCTAATTGCCATTTCAGCTAATTGTTGTCCCACTTGTACGTTTTGATTTAACCATAAGCTAAATGCATCTTTAGTGGTATTTTCTACATAACTAGCAGATTGACGGGAAGATAAGCGTTCTTTAGTTTGGCCAGCAAATTGGGGATCTTGCATTTTTAATGAAAGAACATAGCAACAGCGATTCCACACATCATCAGCATTTAGTTTTACCCCTCTTGGTAGTAAGTTGTGGAAATCACAGAATTCTACCATTGCTTTAAATAAACCTTGGCGTAAGCCATTTACGTGAGTTCCACCTTGTGGCGTTGGGATTAAATTTACGTAACTTTCTGTCACCATCTCACCGCTTGTAGGTAACCAAGCTAATGCCCAACTGACCGCCTCTGTTTCCCCTTGAATATCGCCGATAAAAGCAGGATTTGGTAGCGATTCATATTGGTCTAATGCTTCAGCAAGGTAATCGGATAAGCCATCTTCGTAATACCAACTTTCTTCGGTATTATTGATATGATCTTTGAAATTAATTGTAAGTTTAGGGCAGAGTACTGCTTTAGCACGTAATAGATGACGTAAACGACTGACTGAAAATTTTGCAGAATCAAAATATTTAGGATTTGGATAAAATCTAACAGCTGTGCCTGTTTGACGTTTAGGGCAATTGCCCGTAACAGTCAGTTCTTCTACTTTTGCGCCATTTTCAAAGGCGATAGTATAAACTTTACCATCACGTTTAATGGTAATATCCACTCGTTGGGAAAGGGCATTAACTACGGAAATCCCCACCCCATGTAAACCACCTGAGAACGTATAATTTTTATTGGAAAATTTACCACCCGCATGGAGTTTGGTGAGGATTAATTCTACCCCTGAAATTTTTTCAGTGGAATGAATATCAACAGGCATTCCTCGTCCGTTATCGATTACTTCAAGAGAGTTATCACTATGTAGGATGACATCAATTTGTGTGGCAAAACCTGATAATGCTTCATCCACACTGTTATCGATAACCTCTTGCCCTAAATGATTTGGGCGAGTAGTATCGGTATACATTCCTGGTCGAAGTTGAACTGGTTCTAAATCTTTGAGTACGGTAATCTCATCCGCATCATAGCGTTTTTCTGACATCTTGTAGTTTTTTCCATGTGGTTAGTAAAGCGACCTTGAATTTTAGCGAATTAAGCCCACATTAACAAGGAAAGAGAAATATAGCGACAAGCGGTCAGTTTATAATTATTTTTTACAAAATAGTGATTTATATTTTTTATAGGAGAAAAGTAATATGTCAGTAACTCAATTACAATTAGATGGCTTACATTGCAATGCTTGTGTAAACAGCGTAGAAAAAGCATTAAAAACTTTACCAAGTGTAAAAGATATTAAGATTGATTTAGCTACACAGTTAGCAGTAGTTGAAAGTGAAGAATCAACTCAAACACTCATTGATACTATTGAAGATATTGGATTTGATGCAAAAGAGGCGTAGGAAATTATGGCAGAAGAAAAACAATTTCTGCTTGATGGATTACATTGTGCTTCTTGTGTTCGCCGAGTAGAAAAAAAAGTTTCTAGCTTACCTGAAGTAGAGTTTGTTTCTGTTAATTTAGCGGATCAGACTGCTTTTGTGCAAGGTAATGTCAATGCAGATGATGTTGTACAGGCTATTACGAAAATTGGGTTTGGAGCAGAAGTCTTAGAAAGTGAACAAGTTAGGCGAGAAAAGCAACAAGCTCAAACTCAAAAAACATTAGCACGAAAAAAACAAGAATTTAGTATTGCGTTAATTGTTGGTTTCGTACTGATGTTTTACGGTATGTTTGCAGGTATGGGACTAACTGCTGATAACCAATGGATTTGGTTTTGTTGGGCATTAGTTTCATTGTTGACTATGTTATTTAGCGGGCATCATTTCTTTACAGGAGCATGGACTACCTTAAAAAACCGTTCAGCAAATATGGATACCTTAGTGGCGATGAGTACAGGTACTGCATGGCTTTATTCCTTTTATTTGACTGTATTTTCACAGTGGGGCGCTCATCTTTACTATGAAGCTAGTGTGATGATTATTGGTTTTTTAAGTTTAGGAAAATATCTTGAACTTAAAGCAAAGCAACGTTCTTCTCTCGCATTAGAAAAATTACTTGATCTTGCTCCACAGCAAGCGGTTATTTTTGAGGATAATCAACCGAAAACTATTTCAGCTAAAGGGATTAAACCTGACATGTCAATTCAAGCCCTCACTGGCGATAGATTAGTCGTAGATGGAGTGTTAGAAAGTGGGACAATTTGGATTGATGAATCCATGCTCACTGGTGAAGCCTTACCTATTGAAAAAAAAGTTGGCGATAAAGTTCGAGCAGGCACTTTGGTACAAGATGGCGCAGGAATTTATCGAGCAGAACAAGTCGGTTCTCAAACAGCGTTAGCTCGCATTATTCATGCAGTAAGACATGCACAGTCAAGTAAGCCTCCATTAGCACAAATGGTTGATAAAATTGCAGCAGTTTTTGTACCAGTTGTAATCGGTATTGCTTTAGTATGTAGCTTGATCTGGCTTGCTGTTGGTAAAGATTTTAGTTTCGCTTTTTCCATTTTTACCACCATATTAATTATTGCTTGCCCTTGTGCGTTGGGTTTGGCGATTCCGCTTTCTACTATTGCAGGAGTAGCTAGATCTGCTGAATTTGGTGTGCTAGTACGAAATATTGATGCAATGCAAGCGAGTAGTCAGTTAGATACGTTAGTATTTGACAAAACAGGTACTTTAACTACAGGTAAAATGACCGTAACCCAATTAGAAATAGTTGGAGATATTGAACAACACAAAGTATTACAACTTGCGAAAAGTTTGGAGAAACAAGCTTCTCATCCTATCGCTAAAGCCATTGTTGATTTTGCACAGAATGTGCCTGAATGTGAAGTTTCTGATTTACAAATTGTTAAAGGGCAGGGAATTTCTGCTAAATATGGTGATGATGAAATTAAAATTGGTAATGCAAAATTTGCAAATTTTGATCAAGATCTTACCGCTTCTGATATCGTGAGTACCTTAGTTTTTGTTGCAATTAACCAAAAAACCGTAGGGATCTTTCATGTGCAAGATGAGATTAGAGAAGAAACAAAGCAAGCGATTGTAGAATTAAAAAGTAAAGGTTATCACTGTATTATGCTAACAGGTGATCGCCAAAAAACAGCAGAATATTATGCTAAGCAGATCGGCATTGATCAAGTTATTGCGGAAGTCTTACCAGAACAAAAATCAGCAAAAATTCAACAATTGCAACAACAGGGGCGTAAGGTGGCGATGATTGGTGATGGTATTAATGATTCTCCCGCTCTTGCACAAGCTGATGTTGGTATTGCGATGCATAATGGCAGTGATATTGCGATTGAAACAGCGGATCTTTCACTAATGCGTTCAGGTTTAACACCTATATTACAAATATTACCTTTTTCAGGCGAGGTATTACGTAATATGAAACAAAGTTTAGTGGGGGCATTAATTTATAATATTATTGCTATTCCTGTTGCTGCAGGTGTGCTATATCCGTTTACAGGATGGTTACTCAACCCAATGATTTCAGCTATTGCTATGGCGTTATCATCTATTACAGTAGTATTAAATAGTCAAAGGTTGTTAAAAAAGTAATATTAGGTAAGTAAATTGTTGATTATTGTCAAATTATAGTAAATTAAGTATTCTTAAAGTTAATAAATATGATTTATAATCCGTTTTGCCTTACAAAGATAGATTATCTTCTTAGCATAAAGATATAGTCTTTTTTTGTTTTTATTTTTTATTTAAAGGATAAATAAGATGAAAGAGTTATTAGATAAATCACGCCCAGCAATATTTTTATTTGTTCGTATCCTAGTCGGTTATATGATCTTTTGCCATGGTGCAATAAGAATTTGGGATTTCCCTATACCTCATCATAATGGAGGTGTACCAGTATTATCTTTTATGGGTTTCGGGTCTATATTAGAAATTGTAGGTGGTATATTAATCTTCTTAGGATGGTATATTAGACCAGCAGCATTTATTCTTTGTGGTGAAATGGCATATGCATATTTCATTATGCATGCATCATGGAATGATTTCTTACTTCCTAGCCAAAATCATGGTGAATTAGCTGCAATCTATGCATTAGCTTTCTTCTTAATGTTTGCTACTGGTGCAGATAAATGGTCTTTAGACTACAAAATTAGAGGCGTACTATAATATCTCTATTATCTAGTATCGTGTCAAATGAATGAGTTCGAGATGGGATGCCTTATTAGGGGCATCTCACTATTTTTACCTTAAAATTTGTTATTCTAATATCTCCTGTCGCTCTCTCGATATATTTAATATTAAGTTTTTTTTGAAAAATACTAAATTAACTGGAACTTTTAATTGTATAGGTAGTCTATCTTTCCATAGATTTCGTTAAAGTTAAGGTCAATGGCGTAATCTTTGTATTTTATATACTTTAAAATTATTTTAGAAAAACGGCGGTGAGTTTATTGCAAAATTTTGCAATAAACTCACCGCTTTTTTTCATTTTATAGTATGCTAAACATATATTATTTTCATCAATTTAAGAGATTTTATTTTGGGTAAACGCCGATTAACACAAAACCAACAGCGCCGAATTCAATCTAATCATCATAAGCGAATCAGCAAAAAAGAATTTGATTGGCAAGATGATATGCTTGGCGAAGTTGAAGAAGGTATTATTGTTACACGCCATGCAAAACATGCAGATGTTGAAACTAAAGATAGAGAAATTTATCGTTGTAATTTACGTAGAACATTAAAAAATGTGGTTGTAGGTGATTTTGTTTCTTGGCGTAAAGGCAGTGAGCAATTGCAAGGGATTAGCGGTGTTATCGAAGGTATTTATCCAAGAAAGAATGAATTAAGTCGTCCGGATTATTATGATGGCATCAAAGTTATGGCTGCTAATATTGATCAGATTATTATTGTCTCTTCTGTGCTACCTCAATTTTCACTTAACATTATTGATCGCTATTTAGTAATTTGTGAAACTGCAAATATTCCTGCTTTAATCGTTTTAAATAAGATAGATTTACTTTCACAAGTTGAACGACAAGAAATTCAAAAACAATTAGCGATTTATGAAGAGATTGGCTATGAAACACTTTGTTTATCTGCTGATACTGGCGAGAATATGGAAAAGTTATATCAATATTTGGCTAAAGGAACTTCGATTTTTGTTGGACAGTCAGGTGTAGGTAAATCTAGTTTAATTAATCAATTATTACCCGATGTTAATGCCTTAACAGGTGATGTGAGTCAAAATTCAGGCTTAGGTCAGCATACTACTACAGCCTCACACCTTTATCATCTTCCCTTAGGAGGAAATCTTATTGATTCTCCCGGTATCCGTGAATTTGGCTTATGGCACTTGGAGAGAGAGCAAATTACCCAAGGTTACAGAGAATTCCAATCAATATTGGGAACTTGTAAATTTCGAGATTGTAAACATAAAGATGACCCAGGATGTGCATTGCGAGAAGCAGTAGAGCAGGGGAAAATTAATTCTATTCGCTTTGAAAATTATCATCGTTTACTTGATAGTAGAGAAGAAACAAAAAGTCAAAGACATTTTAGAAATGAGTAAGTCTCTAAGTTACCTATCAGTGCAATTTTCTTTTTGAGAATTATTATCATTGACGAAGTTTCCCTTTTGCGTATAATCGCCAGTGCGTCAGACATTACTTTTTAAGGAGATAACATGAAAAAAATCGTCGCGCTCTTAGGTACTTTAGCATTAGCTACAACCTCAATTTCTTCTGCATTAGCAAAAGAATTTAAAGTTGTTACCACCTTTACTGTTATTCAAGATATCGCTCAAAATGTGGCGGGGGATAAGGCAGTCGTTGAATCGATCACCAAACCGGGTGCAGAGATCCATGACTATCAACCTACTCCGCAAGATATTGTGAAAGCACAAGAAGCAGATTTAGTGCTTTGGAATGGCATGAATTTAGAACGTTGGTTTGAGCGTTTCTTTTCTCAAGTAAAAGATAAACCAGCGGTAGTTGTAACAGAAGGTATTCAGCCAATTTCGATCTATGAAGGCCCATATACTGGTATGCCTAATCCACACGCATGGATGTCACCAAAAAATGCGTTAATTTATATCGAAAATATTCGTAAAGCTTTTGTTAAGTACGATCCAGAAAATGCTGATACTTATAATAAAAATGCAAAAGTGTATGCTGAACAAATTATGGCATTAGATGCACCTGTTCGTGAAAGTTTAAGTAAAGTACCAGAAGGTCAGCGTTGGCTAGTAACTAGTGAAGGTGCGTTTAGCTATCTTGCTCACGATTATGGATTTAAGGAACTTTACTTATGGCCAATTAATGCCGAAGCACAAGGTACACCACAACAAATTCGTAACGTAATTGAAAAAGTACGTGCGAATAATATTCCTGTTGTATTTAGTGAAAGTACAATTTCAGATAAGCCAGCGAAACAAGTAGCACAAGAAACAGATGCAAAATATGGTGGTGTATTGTATGTTGATTCACTATCTACTCAAGATGGTCCTGTACCAACTTATATCGATCTTCTTAAAGTGACTGTAAATACTATTGTGAAGGGGTTTAAACTTTAATGAATAGATGCCAAAGCTCGCTGGTAGTGAATGATGTCACCGTTCGCTACAATAATGGGCATACGGCAATTCACAATGTTACATTTAACTTAGCAGGGGGAACAATTTGTGCTCTGCTAGGTGTGAATGGTAGTGGGAAATCTACCTTATTCAAAAGTATCATGGGATTAGTGAATCCTCAAGGTCAGATACACATTTGTGAAATGCCTGTTAGTCAAGCATTAAAACAGAATCTTGTGGCTTATGTTCCTCAAAGTGAAGATGTAGATTGGCAATTCCCAGTTTCTGTCTATGATGTAGTGATGATGGGGCGTTATGGCTATATGAATTTTTTACGTATGCCAAAAGCCATTGATAAACAAAGAGTGCTTGATGCAATGAAACGTGTCAAAATCGGTCATCTTAAGGATAGACAAATAGGCGAACTTTCAGGAGGTCAGAAAAAACGTGTATTCCTTGCAAGAGCATTAGCACAAGAAAGTCAAATTATTCTATTAGATGAACCTTTTACCGGTGTAGATGTTAATACAGAAAATGCCATTATTGATCTGCTAAAACAGCTTCGCAGTGAAGGACATTTAATCCTTGTATCAACTCACAATCTCAATACCGTTCCTAATTTCTGCGATCAAGCGATTATGATTAATCGTACAGTGTTAGCTATGGGAGATATTGCTTCTACCTTTACAGAAGAAAATTTAGAGAAAGTGTTTGGTGGCGTAATGCGTTATCAGAATGTCATACCTATGCCATCTGAAGATGAAAGGGAATAATTATGATTGAACAACTACTTGAACCTTTTACATATAATTATATGTTTAAGGCGATTGTAGCAAGTGGAGCAATCGGAGCTATTTGTGCCTTTCTATCAGCATATCTGATGCTAAAAGGTTGGTCATTGATTGGGGATGCACTGTCTCATGCGGTGGTACCCGGTGTGGCAATTGCTTATGCTTTATCATTACCTTATGCCTTAGGCGCATTCTTTTCGGGATTCCTTGCTACAATAGCAATTCTTGCAATAAAGTCTGTTACAAAATTGCGAGAAGATGCCATTATTGGTTTCATCTTTACTACTTTCCTTGCATTGGGGTTGCTAATTATTTCTATTAACCCAACGTCTGTAAATGTGGAAGCAATCATATTGGGTAATATTTTGGGTATTGCCGATGAAGATATGATTCAAGTTGCAATTATTTTAGTCGTATCTTTTTTCTTCCTAGTAATTTACTGGAAAGATATGCTATTGCTCTTTTTTGATGAAGTGCAAGCAAAAGCAGTGGGTATTTCACCAATTAAATTAAAAATTATATTTTTTACGTTATTAAGTGCTTGTGTTGTTACAGCCTTACAAAGTGTTGGTGCAATATTAGTGATTGCAATGGTGGTAACACCAGGAGCAACAGCCTATTTACTCACTGATAAATTTGGCAAATTGTTAATTATTTCAATTTTATTAGGTGGGGTAACAGGATCTGTGGGAGCTTATTTAAGTTATTTTGCCGATGGTGCAACAGGTGGATTTATTGTTTCACTTCAAACTTTAATCTTCTTAATTGCATTTTTCTTTGCACCGAAATATGGTTTGCTTCCTCGTAAGTTCGCAAAAAGAACAGCGGAACTCGACGCTATTAAGCGAAAAGAGGAGAAAACTGATGTTTGATGTATTGGTAAATTGGTTTACGGAACCTTTAACTTATTCCTTTATGCAACAAGCATTAATTGTTTCTTTGATTGTTGGTGTGGTATGTGCAACTTTATCTTGTTATTTGGTGCTTAAAGGCTGGTCACTAATGGGTGATGCTATTTCTCATGCTGTGCTACCAGGTATTGTATTAGCTTATGTAGTTTCACTACCACTTGCAGTGGGGGCCTTTGTCTCTGGGATTTTTTGTTCTGTTGCAGTAGGGTACCTAAAAGAAAACAGTCGAATTAAAGAAGATACGGTAATGGGTATCGTTTTTTCTGGTATGTTTGCTTTTGGTATTGTGTTATTTACTAAAGTACAAAGTGATCAACATCTTCTGCATATTTTATTTGGTAATATATTAGGAATAAGTGAAGATGAATTTCAGCAAACATTGATTATTGCAGGAGTTTCTTTGGTGGTAATCCTTTTAAAAAGGAAAGATTTATTACTTTACTGCTTTGATCCAAGTCACGCACGTACAGTTGGACTTAATGTAAAAGTATTACATTATGGATTGTTAGTATTACTCGCATTAGTAATTATTAGTGCAATGCAAGTGGTAGGAGTCATTCTTGTAGTTGCAATGTTAATCACACCAGGTATTACTGGTTACGTATTAGCAAAACGCTTTGACTATATGCTATTGGTTGCTATATGTACTTCTTTATTTAGTGGTGCAGTTGGTGTGTTAATGAGCTTTCACTTTAACGTTGCAACGGGTCCCGCTGTTGTGTTATTACAAGCGGTCTGTTTCATTGTTGCATTTGTAATTAGTAAAATAAAAAGTCGATTAGTCGTCGTTACTTAATATCGGCTAAGCTTCTCAGCGTGATAATAGTAATACCCCCATAAGTAATCTTAAACTTATGGGAGTATTATCTTATTCATTAGGCGTTTTTATTACAAAATTTAGCAGTAAAGTGACCGCTTGTAGTAATTATTTGATTGCCTGAGCAATTAAATCACCCATTTTACCCGTTGAAACTGTGGCTAATTGGTCTGCTAAATCCGCCGTACGAATACCTTGTGCTAATACATTTTGTACAGCTAATTCAATCGCTTTTGCTGCATCGTCTAAATTAAAGCTGTAACGTAGCATCATTGCGGCAGAAAGAATTTGTGCAATTGGGTTAGCAATATTTTTTCCTGCAATATCCGGTGCTGATCCACCCGCAGGCTCATATAATCCAAAACCTTGTTCATTCAAACTTGCAGAAGGTAACATACCCATTGAACCTGTAATCATGGCACATTCATCAGAAATAATATCCCCAAAGATATTTGAGCAAAGTAATACATCAAAAAAATTAGGTTGTTTAATAAGTTGCATTGTCGCATTATCAATATAAATATGATCCAATGCTACTTCAGGATATTCTTTGGCAATTTCAATTACTACTTCTCGCCATAAAGTAGAACTGATCAGAACATTGGCTTTATCCACAGATGTTACGTGTTTGCTACGTTTCATTGCTGTTTCAAAAGCGACTCGTGCTATACGCTCAATTTCGTAGCGATGATAAACTTCTGTATCAAAGGCTTTTTCATTAGCTCCTTCGCCTTCACGCCCCTTTGGTTGTCCAAAGTAAATTCCTCCAGTTAATTCACGTACAGTTACCATATCAAAACCTTTTTCTGCAATATCCGCACGTAGTGGGCAGAATTTTTCTAATCCTTTGTATAAAGTCGCGGGGCGTAAATTACAGAACAGGGAGAAATGTTTACGTAATGGAAGTAATGCACCTCGTTCAGGTTGTTCATTTGCTGGTAAGTGTTCCCATTTTGGTCCGCCTACAGAACCAAATAAAATCGCATCGGCAGCTTCACACCCTTTGAGTGTTACTTCTGGTAAGGCTTTGCCATGATTATCAATGGCAATCCCGCCGATATCATAAGAATGGTAATTCAATTTGAATTGGTATTTTTGTTGAACAGCATCTAATACTTTTATGGCTTGTGCCATGATTTCTGGACCAATTCCATCACCACTTAGGACCGCTACATTGTAAGTTTGCATATCATTTCCTCTTTTATTATTGTGTTTAAGTTAATGAAAGGAAAATACAATATAAAACATTTTTATGGCAAAATCTGAGATTTTTTTGCATATTTTTCTGTAATTTCAGTTATGATGATTGGGAGATTGGAGAATGAATAAATGAGAAAAATTTGTTACAGGCTAGTGATGGTCATTTCCTGTATATTATCGTTGTCTGGATGTGGCACTATTTTAAGTGTTACTGCAAACGACTATACCCCTTATGCAGGAGTAAGTCGTGATTTTTCATTGATTCAGGAAGGAGGAATAATGAGTGTCCTTGCTGTGGTTGATTTACCTCTTAGCCTCGTATTTGATACCTTATTTTTACCCGTTACATTGAGTCAGAAATAGGCTTTAGTGTAGCAATATAATTACAACTTACATCATGGTTGATCCAAAATTTTTCTAAAAGTGGATTAAAATGATAACCAACCATATCCACACAATCTAATTCTGCTTGATCACACCAGTTTAATAATTCTGCTGGTTTAATAAATTTATCAAATTCATGAGTACCTTTAGGTAACATTTTTAAAATATATTCAGCACCGATAACAACTAAAGCATAGGCTTTTAATGTTCGATTTATCGTAGATAGAAAAAGGATACCATTGGGTTTCAGTAATTGTTGACAGCTTCTGATAATTGATAACGGATCAGGCACATGCTCTAACATTTCCATACAAGTGATTACATCGTATCTTTCTGCCTGTTGTTCTTGATGTTTTGCAAGAAATTCTTCAATTGTAATTTGTTGATAATCAATTTCAAGTTGGTTTTCTTGAGCATGTTGCCTAGCAATTCTTAATGGTTGTGTTGTCATATCAATGCCTGTGACATTTGCTCCAGCTCTTGCCATACTCTCACTTAATATTCCACCACCACAGCCAACATCAAGTACTTTCTTTCCAAATAAACCATTGGATTTTTCATTGATATAGGCGAGTCGAAGAGGGTTGAGTAAGTGGATTGGTTTAAAATCACCTTGAGGATCCCACCAACTTTTTGCCATTTTTTCAAATTTTACTAACTCTTGTTGATCTACATTACTCATAAAAAACCTGTGAAAATATTTCTAATTATTTCTAATAAAGATTTTACTCCATATTTGTTTCTATGAGAGAAATTTTGCTAATTATTTATCAATAAATTTATACACTATGGCACAACTTTATACTTTTAATTATATTTTGTTTAATAATTATCTAATTAAACTTAGTTTTTTTAATTTCAATGATTAATTTTTCTAATTTATATTGCAAATTTAGATTGAATTGATAGACTTTATTCTATTTTTAAAACACAACATTTTCTAAATTATTATAAACAGGAGTATATAATGAGCGACTTAAATGCACTCTTCCAAACAATTAAACAACGTGATCCTAATCAAGCGCCATTCCATCAAGCAGTAGAAGAAGTTTTTGGTAGTCTTGCTCCATTCTTAGCAAAAAATCCACAATATACTAAATATGGTTTACTTGAGCGAATTGTAGAGCCTGAGCGTGTTATAAGCTTTCGTGTAACTTGGGTTGATGATAATGGTCAAGTGCAAGTTAATCGTGGTTACCGTGTACAAATGAACTCTGCAATCGGTCCTTATAAAGGCGGTTTACGGTTTCATCCAACTGTTGATTTAGGTGTCTTAAAATTCTTAGCATTTGAACAAGTATTTAAGAATGCTTTAACAACATTGCCAATGGGAGGAGGAAAAGGTGGTTCAGATTTCGATCCTAAAGGTAAATCTGATGCAGAAGTAATGCGTTTCTGTCAAGCTTTTATGAGCGAATTATTCCGTCACATTGGTGCTGATACAGATGTTCCTGCGGGAGATATTGGTGTTGGAGGTCGTGAAATTGGTTTCTTATATGGTCAATATAAAAAATTACGCAATGAGTTCTCTTCGGTGTTAACTGGTAAAAGTTTAACTTGGGGTGGTAGCTTAATTCGTCCTGAAGCAACAGGTTACGGTACAGTTTATTTCGCTGAAAGTATGTTAAATACTCGTGGTGAAAATTTTGAAGGCAAACGTGTTGTGATTTCAGGTTCAGGTAATGTGTCACAATACGCAGCAGAAAAATCAATCCAAAAAGGTGCGAAAGTATTAACCGTTTCTGATTCTAATGGTTATGTGTTATTCCCTGAAAGCGGTATGACAGAAAAACAATTAGCTGATTTATTAGTGCTTAAAAATGAACGCCGTGAGCGTTTATCTGTATATGCTAAAGAACAAGGTTTACAATATTTTGCTGATCAAAAACCTTGGGGTGTACCTTGTGATGTTGCATTACCTTGTGCGACACAAAATGAATTAGATACAGAAGATGCAAAAACATTGCTTAAAAATGGTTGTATCTGTGTGGCTGAAGGAGCAAACATGCCATCTACATTAGGTGCTGTGAATGTATTCATTGATGCAAAAATTCTTTATGCGCCAGGTAAAGCTTCAAATGCTGGCGGTGTTGCAACATCTGGTTTAGAAATGAGCCAAAATGCAATTCGCTTATCTTGGAGTGCAGAAGAAGTGGATCAACGCTTATTCAATATTATGAAAAATATCCATGAAAACTGTGTTGAACATGGTACAGAAAACGGCTTTGTTAACTATGTAAATGGTGCAAATATTGCAGGATTTAAGAAAGTTGCAACTGCAATGTTAGAGCAAGGTGTGCTATAGTTCTTTCTCATAGTTTAACTGAATAATTAATTAATGTATTATACAGAAGATATTCATATCTTCTGTATTATTGTGTTTTTGATGAAGAACGAAAGCGCTTAATTTATGTCATAAGTGATGACACTCGCCATGCCTCTAAACTGTATTTAGTAAGAAAATTATAAAAATAACTTTATACCCATAGATTGGTTGATAAATTGCTTATATGGGAGATTTTGTTTGAATGTATTTGGATAATTAATCACTTCTTAGGTTTTTTTTAAATCAATAAAATGGTACATAAAAAATGAAAATTTAGAATTAGAAATAGAAGGAGTCAATATTTAACTCTATTTTGCAAGTAGCGAGTTTTACAAAAAGTTTGCAAATTCATTTAATTGGAGTAATAAAATGATAAACAGAAGACGCTTTATTCAAATTGGTGCAAGTGCAATGCTAGTTCTTGGTACACAGCGGTATAGTTGGGCATTACCTTCTATAGAAAATGCTGTAAAGTTACGTATTGTTGCCACTACAGATATCCATAGTTTTTTAACTGATTTTGATTATTACAAAGATGCACCAACGGATAAATTTGGTTTTACTCGTACGGCAACTCTTATTGACCAAGCAAGGAAGGAGGTCAAAAATAGCGTCCTAGTAGATAATGGTGATTTAATTCAGGGTAACCCTATTGCTGATTATCAAGCTGCAGTTGGGTATAAAGAAGGTAAATCCAATCCAGCAATCGATGTATTAAATTTTATGAATTATGATGTGGGTACATTAGGTAATCATGAATTTAATTATGGATTAGAATATCTCAATGCGGCAGTTAAACAAGCTAATTTTCCCATTATTAATGCAAATGTTGTCAAACCAGGAACGGATGTACCTGTTTACCAACCTTATTTTATTCAAGAAAAAACGGTTGTTGATGAATTAGGTAATGAGCAGGTTGTTAAAATCGGTTATATTGGGTTTGTTCCGCCACAAATTATGGTGTGGGATAAAGCTAATTTAGATGGTAAAGTAGATACTCGTGATATCGTAAAAACGGCAGAAAAATTTATTCCAGTATTAAAAGGAAAAGGAGCAGATATTATTGTTGCTCTTGCTCATTCTGGACCATCGGATGAACCTTACGAAGAAGGTGCAGAAAATGCAGCATTTTATCTCGCTGATGTCGAAGGTATTGATGCTGTTATTTTTGGACATTCTCATCGTTTATTCCCAAATAAAGAATTCTCAGAATCACCAAATGCAGATATTGAAAAAGGGACAATGAAAGGTGTACCTGAAAGTATGGCTGGCTATTGGGGTAATAATATAAGTGTAGTTGATCTTACTTTAGTAAAAGAAAATGATAAATGGGTAGTAGCTGATGGTAAAGCAGCATTACGCCCAATTTATGATGTAGAGAAAAAAGCTGCAACTGTAGAAAATCATCCTGGGGTTGCTGCATTATTATTCCCTGTTCATGAAGCTACTCGAACATTTGTTTCGCAGCCCATTGGTAAAGCAAATGATAATATGTACAGTTATTTGGCTTTAATGCAAGATGATCCAACCATCCAAATTGTTAATCAAGCACAAAAATCTTATGCAGAAAATGTAGTAAAAAGTTTGCCAAAATTAGCTGGATTACCAGTGTTGAGTGCAGGCGCACCATTTAAAGCAGGTGGACGTAAAAATGATCCGACTGGTTATACAGAAGTAGATAAAGGTGACTTAACTTTCAGAAATGCGGCAGATTTATATCTTTATCCGAACACATTAGTTATCGTTAAAGTAACAGGTGAAGAGTTAAAAGAGTGGTTAGAATGTAGTGCTGGAATGTTCAATCAAATTGATCCTAAGAGTAAAAAAACACAATATTTGCTTAATTGGACTGGGTTTAGAACCTATAACTTTGATGTTATTGATGGAGTAGAATATCAATATGATATCACTCAACCTGCACGTTATGATGGTGATTGTAATTTAATTAATAAAGAGTCTCATCGTGTGATTAATTTAACTTATCAAGGCAAGCCAGTTGATCCAAAAGCTGAATTCTTGGTCGCAACCAATAATTATCGTGCTTATGGAAATAAATTTCCTGGTACTGGTAGTGATCATATTGTGTTTGCTGCACCTGATGAAAATCGTCAAATTTTAGCTAATTACATTAGTGCAAAAAGTCAAGAAGATGGACAGGTTAGTCCAAGTGCAGATAAAAACTGGCGTATTGCACCAATAGCAAGTAAGGTTAAGTTAGATATTCGTGTAGAAACATCTCCAACGAAAAAAGCAAAAGCTTTTATTAAAGAAAAAGCACAATATCCAATGAAATTTATTAAAAATGATGAAGTTGGATTTGCGGTTTATAGTGTGAATTTAAATAAATAAATTCATAAATTTATAGAAAAATAAGCGGTCAGATTTTGTAAATATTATACAAAATCTGACCGCTTTTATTTTTGCACAGTAAAGATAATTTATATAAATCTATTTTGTTTTTAAGAATATTTGTTTATTAAATTAAACTAGTTTCCTAGTTTGAAAACTATATGGTTCTATTATTTTTGTTAAGAATGTTATTTTTTTTGTGAAATATATCACGGATTTCTATTTTTTTTGTATGTAGTATAAAAAGATGATTATTTTTACTATATGAATCTTACGAAAAGTTAAATTATTTCAATTTTAGAATAGTTTAATTTGTAATAGATAAAATTAATCTATCAATACACTGAGTCTATCTTTATAAAATATTAAGGAGAAACGTATGATTATCGGTTGTCCAAAAGAGATTAAAGTTCAAGAGTATCGTGTTGGGTTAACTCCGGCAAATGTTAAAGCTTATGCTGAGGTAGGACATAAGATTTATATTGAACACAATGCAGGTACAGAAATTGGATTTTTAGATCAGGATTATATTGAAGCTGGTGCTATAGTGACGGATAAAGCAACTTTATTTAAAGAAAGTGAGATGATTATAAAAGTAAAAGAGCCTATTGAGTCTGAGTATAATTATTTTCGTGAAAATCAAATTTTATATACATATCTTCATTTGGCAGCCGATAAACCTCTCACTGATATGTTGTTAGCTAAAAAAATTCGTGCAGTTGCTTATGAAACAATTAAGACTTCAATGGGGTTGCCTTGTTTAGCTCCAATGAGTTCTATCGCAGGTAGACTTTCTGCATTAGAAGCATCTAAATATATTCAGAAAACTTTTGGGGGAGCTGGTATTTTATTAAGTGGAACAGTAGGCACTCCTAAAGCAAAAGTTGTTATTATTGGAGCGGGTGTAGTAGGGCTAAATGCAGCTCAAATTGCAGTAGGGATTGGCGCAGATGTGACAATTTTAGATATAAATATGGCACGTTTGAGTTATATCGATCAGATATTCAGTATGAAAATTAAAACACTTACTAGCTCAAGAGGCAATATTTTACACTGTCTAGAAGAAGCTGATGTTGTTATTGGAGCGGTATTAATTCCTGGTGCTAAAACTCCACATCTAGTGCGTAAAGATGATCTTAAGGTGATGAAAAAAGGTGCAATTCTTGTTGATGTAGCAATTGACCAAGGTGGATGTTTTGAAACATCAAAACCAACCACTCATGATAATCCGATATATGAAGTAGATGGCATTATTCATTATTGTGTAGCAAATATGCCAGGTTGCGTTGCACGCTCTTCAACGCTAGGTTTAACGGATGCAACATTAGTGTATGGATTAAAAATTGCAAATTTAGGTGTCGAAAAAGCTTGTTTATCTGATCCAGCTCTTCTTCAAGGATTAAATACTTACAACGGTAAATGCACATTTAAAGGAGTGAGTGATGCATTTGATCTTGAATATACTGCCCCAGAAGTTGCATTAAGCTAACTTA
>NZ_JARIDQ010000024.1 GCF_029256985.1 Otariodibacter sp.
AATTTAGCAAGTTCCCCATAGATCATAATCATCTGCATGAGTAATATTTACGCTAATTATTTGCCCCACTGAAATTGGATGATTTGAAACGTTATCAATGTAAACTAATCCATCTATTTCTGGAGCATCCGCAATAGAACGTCCAATGATCTCTTCTTCTGTAATTTCATCTACAATCACATTAAGCGATTTACCCACTTTTTGTTGTAAACGCTCTGCAGAGATTTGTTGCTGAAGTTGCATGAAACGATGGTAACGCTCTTCTTTAACTTCTTCAGGAACCTGATCATCCATATCGGTTGCAACTGCACCATCAACAGGGCTAAATTTAAAGCATCCGACTCTATCTAGCTGAGCTTCTTGTAAAAAATCTAATAATAATTGGAAATCTTCTTCTGTTTCTCCAGGGAAACCAACAATAAAGGTTGAACGAAGAGTAAGATCAGGGCAAATTTCGCGCCATTTTTTTATTCTTTCCAACGTTCTCTCAATTGAACCAGGGCGTTTCATTGCTTTAAGAATCTTAGGGCTAGCATGCTGTAAAGGAATGTCTAAGTAAGGTAATATTTTCCCTTCCGCCATCAATGGAATTAAATTATCCACATGAGGATAAGGATAAACATAATGTAAACGAACCCAAACACCTAATGAGCCTAACTTCTCACACAAAGTAAATAAGTCATTTTTGATTGGCATTCCATTCCAGAAAACAGTTTTAGTACTATTTTCTTTCTTTTTATCTAATCCGTAAGCTGAAGTGTCTTGCGAAACAACCAAAAGTTCTTTAACTCCAGCATCAACTAAGCGTTTAGCTTCATCTAAAACTTGTACAATAGAACGACTATCTAAATCCCCTCGCATTGAAGGAATAATACAGAAGGTACAACGGTGATCACAGCCTTCGGATATTTTTAAATATGCGTAATGTTTGGGTGTTAATTTAACACCTTGCTTAGGCACTAAGCTCACATAAGGATTGTACTCTGGTTTAGGCGTATATTTATGAACATGGCTCATTACAGCTTCATAACTATGTGGTCCAGTTATTTCTAGAACCTTAGGGTGAACCTCACGAATTTGGTTTTCTTTAGCACCTAAACACCCTGTTACAATAACTTTTCCATTAGCTTCTAATGCTTCACCAATAGACTCTAATGATTCTTGAACTGCACTATCAATAAATCCACAAGTATTGACAATAACCAGATCAGCACCTTCATAACTAGGAATAATGTTATATCCCTCAGTACGTAACTCCGTTAATATACGTTCAGAATCAACCAAATTCTTTGGACAACCTAAACTAATAAAACCAATATTTGGTGTTAAATTCATAAAAAATCTCAATAAAATAAGTAATCAAAAAAATAAATCTATACAGTTAATAGATTAAAGATGAAATAATTGTACAAAATCTATGATAATAAAGCGATAACAAGCGGTGAGATATCAATAAAACTTTGTAAATTCTAAATATAAACTCACCGCTTGAAACAAGAATTAATCTAAACAATTTAACATTGCTAATACGATATTAGATGATTTTTCTGCCGCCAAAGGTAGGAACTCATCAAAGGACAAATGAGAAGTTTTATCTGCTACATCTGAAATAGCTCTTACCACGACAAAAGGAATATTGAATGCATGACAAACCTGTGCAATAGATGCTGCTTCCATTTCTACAGCAACAACATTAGGGAAATTTTCTTTGATTTTACTAATTGCATCAGTCCCATTGATGAAAGTATCACCACTACAAATTAAGCCACTAACTGCATTTATTCCAGCCTTTTCACTCTCTTTAATAGCAATATCAACTAATTGTGTATCAGGTAAAAAACCAGCTGGATTACCTGGTAATTGACCTTTTTCATAGCCAAAAGCTGTCACATCCACATCGTGATGCCTAACGTCATTTGAAATAACGATATCGCCAACATTCAGGGAAGAAGCCAATCCGCCAGCAGATCCAGTATTAATAACCATATCTGGTTTAGTTAATGTTAAAAGTAGTGTAGTACCTAAAGCTGCTGCAGTCTTGCCAATTCCTGATTGTAATAAAGCAACATCTATATTATTTATTTTACCTTCATAGATTTTACAACCTGCTATATCTATTTCTTTAGGTTCTAAAATATAACTTTTTAAAATCTCAACTTCTTGTGCCATTGCACCGATAATCCCTATCTTCATTTCTTATTTTTTTCCTTTTCTTCTTGTAATTTGTTAATTAAAAAATCCAATACAGCGTATGTATAGTCATCATTATATAATGTATCACTCATTAAAATATATTTACCATTAAGAACGGCTACTGGCAACCTTGGCGGAGAATAATATATTTGATAAAGTTCTTTTGCCTTAGCAACATCTTTTGCTACTTGTGATGATGAAAAAATTTCATGAAATTTAGGTAAATAAACATCATTATTAATCAACCAATTTTTTATTGCATCATTGTTATTAACCAAACTTTCCTTCATTTTTTTATCAGCACTATCAAATAAATATTTATCGCTCAGTTCTTTATGTCCATAAGCAGAAAAAGCCGCATCCATCTTAGCTGTAAATTCTAAATTATCTAAAAAAGAAGGCGATCGCTCCAATATCACTTTATCAGAATTTCTAGCTGCATATAATTTCAAGTAATCATCTGCCTTTAAACATAGCTCACACCCATATTGATAAAAATACTGTATTAATACTTTACCATCTTTTGGTAATTTTAAATCTAAAGGGTTATTATAAGAATAATAGCCATGCCCATCTTTAAAAGCTGGTTTAGTCTCCAATATTTCTAAACTTTTCTCTTTCTCAACCGAATAACTTTTCGGTAACCAAAAGCACATAACAAGTATTACAAGAAGATTAATATATTTTTTCATAATTAAAATCAAACCTTATTGAACAAATGATAAGTTATTTTGCCTAATAATGTGGTGGTGGAGTTTCTTCCGCTTGACTTGCAATATTACTCGGTTGCATACTTTTCAATTTTTCAGCAAAATATCGAAATTGATTCTGTAACTTGTCTAAAGCAAATTGTTGCTGAATCAAAGCTTGATTAAGATCCTCGATAGTTTGATCTTGGAATGCTATTTTTGTTTCTAATTCAGTTAAATAAGCTAAAATATTATCAATATTTGGTTGCATACTATAAATAAAAGGTTGTGAAAAAAGGGAATACACTTTACCCTATCTACCTTTGTTTTAACACTATTTTAAGGGAAATTTTATGTTAAAAACTAAACTCTCTGTACTTGCTTTTGCTACAAGTGCATTGTTTCTTTCACAAGCCACATTTGCAAAAGATGCTGATTCAAAATTTATCGATGAATCATCATATGCCGTTGGTGTACTAATGGGTAAAAATATTGAAGGTGTTATTGAATCACAAAAAGATATTTTCTCTTACGATCAAGATCGTATTTTAGCTGGTGTACAAGATACTATTAAAAAAACTGGCAAATTAACAGATGAAGATTTACAAAAACAACTTCAAGCACTAGATAATTATCTACAAGAAAAAGAAGCGGCTATCAAAGCTGAAAAAGATAAAACAACTATAGAAGAAGGCAATAAATTTAGAGCTAACTATGAAAAACAAGATGGGGTAAAAAAATCTGCTTCTGGATTATTATATAAAATAGAAAAAGCTGGTGAAGGAAACTCACCAAAAGCAGAAGATATAGTTAAAGTTCATTATAAAGGTACATTAACTGATGGTACTGTATTTGATAGTTCATACGATCGTGGAGAGCCTATTGAATTTCAACTCAACCAACTTATTCCTGCGTGGATTGAAGCTATTCCAATGTTGAAAAAAGGTGGAAAAATGGAAATCGTTGTTCCACCTCAACTTGGTTATGGTGATCGTCAAGCAGGAAAAATTCCAGCTAATGCAACACTTAAATTTGAAATTGAATTATTAGATTTTAAACCAGCTAGTAAATAATATTACTTCTACGGAAAATAGTTTGGTAAAAAAAAGTGATGATCTTACCGCTTGAAAACTGTTTTCCGTTTTATTTTGGATAAAAAATGACATCTAGTTTTACTCCTTTCTCTGATCAAGATCATGCAATACTTGCCTCGTATTTTCCTGTCGTAGATGGAATTGCAGCACTCATTGGTGAATATTGCGAGATTGTATTACATTCATTAGAGTTTCTTGAACACTCAGCAATCTATATTGTTAATGGACATAACACCGATAGAAAAATAGGCTCACCCATCACAGATAGAGCTTTATGGTCACTTCATCATATGCAAACGGATAGTGTATCGAAACCTTACTTTACCCGTTCAAAAGGTGACGTTTTAATGAAATCTATCACTATTGCAATTCGCAATGGAAAACAACACGTAATAGGACTAATTTGTATTAATATTAATTTAGATATTCCTATATCACAATTTTTATCAACATTTATTGCACCACAAGAATCAGATGATCAAGTTAACTTTGCAAGCTCTGTTGAAGATTTAGTTATGCAAACAATAGAAAATACGATCGAAGAAATCCAAAATGATAAACACGTAGCGAATAATAATAAAAATAGACAAATTGTGACAAATCTATTTGAAAGAGGAATTTTTGATATCAAAGATTCTATTAATCAAGTTGCTGAACGCCTAAATATCTCTCGTCATACTGTTTATCTCTATATCCGTCAAATAAAACAGGATATTGAATAATGAAATATGTTATTGCAATAAGGCATAGTGTCTATGGCAATCAAGGTGCTTATCTAGCATATCAAATTGTTCAAGAATTGCTTGTTGAAGGACATACAATTACCCAAATTTTCTTTTTTCAAGATGGCGTTAGCAATGCAAATAAATTTGTTTATCCAGCCAATGATGAAGTTAATTTAGTTGAAAATTGGAAAAGTTTAGCAGAAACCTACCGCTTACCACTTCATCTTTGTATCTCAGCAGCACAACGTAGAGGTATTGTAGAGAATAATTTATCCACTCACTTTACTCTAGCAGGATTGGGTGAGTTTAGCCAAACTATATTACAAGCAGATAGACTACTTACATTTTAATAATATGAAAGATCACTACAAAATTGCCATACTTTTTACACAACCACCTTTTGGAACATCAATGAGTAGGGAAGGTTTAGATGCTCTATTAGCAGCAAGTGCTTATTGTGAAGAAGATGAAATTGCTATTTGTTTTTTACATGATGGTATTTTTAATTTAATTGATAACCAAGACCCTTCACTTATTCTTCAAAAGGATCATATATCAACATTTAAACTAATCGAATTATATGAATTGAATGAGTGCTTTGTCTGTTTATCAGATATAGAAAAGCGAGGACTTACAGAAGCAGAATGGGTTCTATCTAATATAAATTTTGTTCCTAAATC
>NZ_JARIDQ010000003.1 GCF_029256985.1 Otariodibacter sp.
AACCTCCACCATTTACAGTAAATGCTGATTGTTCACCCCCACCAGAAGTCCAACCAATACCTGAACGAGCGTACCCATGGAATTCAACTGCAAGAGCTGATGTGGAAAGGACAGCACTAGAAACAAATGCCGCAAGTAACGTTTTGTTGATATTCATAGATTGCTCCTATGTTGATAAGTTTTTATTAAAATTGACGTTATGAAAAATTAAAAAATAAAAAGTAGCTATACTCCAAGCTCTTTAAATAATCGTTTGCAAGCCATACCATCTTCTTTAAATAAATGACACCGCTCTGAATTGATTCCTATCGACATTTCATCCCCCTCTTCAACTAGCACGATATCCGATTGACGGTACACTAAACTTTGTTTAATAGGTGGCATTTCCACATGAATTTGAGTTTCATTACCCAATTGTTCAACAACTCTCACTGTACCTTTAATACAGATATCACTTTGTTCACAAGGCAATAAATGCTCTGGACGAATACCAAGCGAGAGGTTATCTCCTACTTTAACCCCCGCACTTTCTACTGGAATCCAAAAATTCAAATGGGCCGCATCTGGTAACTCAATTTTTACTCCATCTTCTTTTATTTCAATCACTTTAACTGGTAAGAAATTCATTTTAGGTGAACCAATAAACCCAGCTACAAAACGGTTTGCAGGATAATGGTATAACTCCAAAGGTTTACCCACTTGTGCAATACCACCTGCATTTAATACAACAATTTTGCTAGCAAGCGTCATTGCTTCGACCTGATCATGTGTCACATAAATCATGGTTCTACCCAATTTTTTATGTAATTTTGAAATTTCAACACGCATTTGAACACGTAATGCAGCGTCTAAATTAGAAAGAGGTTCATCTAATAAAAAAACCTCGGGTTGAGAAACAAGAGTTCTACCAATAGCAACACGCTGACGTTGTCCACCAGATAGCTCTTTAGGTTTACGTTGCAATAAATGCGCTAATTGTAAAATTTCAGCAACTTGATTTACCCGCCGATCAATATCTGTTTTAGGATGCCCTGCAAGTTTCAAACCAAATGACATATTTTCAGCAACATTCAAATGAGGATAGAGTGCATAAGATTGAAAAACCATCCCAATATTACGCTTTGCAGGTGGTGTATCATTTATTCTTTTATCACCAATATACAAATCGCCTGTTGTAATATCTTCTAATCCAGCAATCATTCGTAGCAAAGTCGATTTACCACAGCCAGATGGGCCGACAAATACCACAAATTCACCATCTTCAATATGTAAATTAATGTTTTTAGAAATATGCACATTACCGTAAGATTTTCCTACGTTAACGAGTTTAACCTCTGCCATTTTTCTATTCCTCCCGAAACTATTTGTGGTATAGCTTACTGATTTTCCTATCTTTTGCCATCATACTCCAACAAATTTATTCTCTTTTCTGGAAAAAATTTTTTAGGTAAAAAAATGATTTTTCTGTGAAGTTAATCACATTTTTTATGTAAATTTATGTGAACTTCTTCTCAATTTTAGAAAAATAACTGAAAAATGAGATCTAGATCACTAATTCAACGTTTGGGGATGAATTATGGGGATGATGCTTATTTATTAAGAATCTTGAAATATGTATCAACTAAATTTTATTCATACAATGAAGAGGTAAAGTCATGACAAAATTAACTAAAACTGCATTAACAGTACTCGCTGGAGTATTTTTAGCACAGGGTGTTAATGCTAAGATCGTTGAAGGTCAATTAAATATTTGGATAAATTCCGATAAAGGTTATAACGGACTTGATCAAGTAGGAAAAAAATTTGAAAAAGAAACTGGAATCAAAGTTGTTGTTGAACACCCAAGTGGTTTAGAAGAAGCTTATCCTCAAGTTGCTTCAACAGGTGATGGTCCAGATATCATTATTTTTGCCCATGACCGTTTTGGTGGCTATGCTCAAGCAGGTTTACTTGCTGAAATACAAACCAGTACTGATTTTAGAAAAAAATTATCTGATATTGGTTGGAATGCAACTAAATACAACGGAAAACAAATTGCTTACCCAATTGCAATCGAATCTTTATCACTTATCTACAATAAAGATTTAATCCCTACCCCACCAACTACTTGGGAAGAAATTGAAAAATTAGATGCTGATCTAAAAGCTAAAGGCAAAAATGCAATTATGTGGAACCTTGCAGAACCTTACTTCACATGGCCAGTAATTTCATCACAAGGTGCATACGCATTTAAAGTTACCGATAACGGCTATGATATAAAAGATATTGGTGTAGCAAATAAAGCGGCTCAAACTGGTTTACAATTTGTAGTTGATTTAGTGAATAAAAAAGTTATCAATGCCGATATGGATTACTCTGTCGCAGAAGCATCATTCAACAAAGGCAATACAGCTCTTACAATCAATGGCCCTTGGTCTTGGGCAAATATTGAAAAAAGTGGCATCAACTATGGTGTAGCTGTATTACCAACGTTAAATGGTAAACCATCAAAACCTTTCGTTGGTGTACTAAGTGCTGGAATTAACTCTGCAAGTCCAAATCAAGACTTAGCAAAAGAGTTCTTAGAAAATTATTTACTAACCGATGATGGTTTAGAAACAGTCAATAATGATGTGGCACTTGGTGCCGTTGCATTAAAAAGCTATCAAGCTAAATTAGCAACGGATCCTCGTATTGCTGCAACAATGCAAAATGCAGAAAATGGTGAAATTATGCCAAACATTCCACAAATGAGCCGTTTCTGGTATTCAGAAAAAGCGGCTATTAATTCTGCAGTAACAGGCCGTCAATCTGTGAAAGATGCATTAGATGAAGCCAAAGCAAAGATTGAAAAAGAATAATATTTAGTCTTAAAAAACTTACAATCAAAAGGTTTGGCGAAAAAATTTTGCCAAACCTTTAATTAATAAAAAGAAACTAAATACTCGTTTTAATCGTAAGTGATTATATTGTCCATTATTTTTACAATTTTCATTAATTTGTCTTTAGCCTTTAGGCAATTATTCAAAAAGTAGTTATAAAAGGAATATCTTATGTTATCCTCAACTCAAGCACCAAATTCATTATCCCACACTTGGGTAAAAAGGACTTTTGTCTGGCTACTGTACCTGATTGCATTTTATTTAGTCTTTACTATCTATCTTCAGGGTGAAATTCTCTTTGCTCTTTTAGCATTAATTGTTATCACTTCTGGTATTTATATTTTTAGTAACCGTATAACTTATCGTTGGCGTTATGTTTACCCCGGTGTAGCAGCAATGGGAATTTTTGTTATCTTCCCTTTAGTCGCCACTGTTGTAATCGCCTTCACAAATTATAGTGGTTCAAATCAATTAAATTTCAAACAAGTTGTGACTCAGTTAAAAAATCAGAAGTATTTTTCAGGTGAGCGTTATAGCTTCAAATTACTTGAGTCAGAAGATGGAAAATATCAAATTGCATTAGATAATAACAAATTACAAAAAAATTATCTTTCCGAACCACTTGTTATTTCTAATCTCCAAGGTAATATCAACATATCTGAAGTAGAATCATTACCAGACCAACCTGTTGCTTCATTGCGAGTTACTACTCAAAACCGACAACAATTACAAAATATTAATTTAATTCTGCCAAATAACGATAGCCTAACGATGAGTTCGTTACGTCAATTCGCACAACAAAGTAGTCGCTATCAATATGATGATACAACGACCATTCTCACTAACTTAGAAACAGGCGAACGTTATAAACCGAATGATGACATCGGTTTCTTTGAACAAATTGATAGTCAAGATCAATTCACAGGAAAACGCTTAGAACCCGGTTATACCGTAACAATTGGTTGGAAAAATTTTATTAAGATCTTAACGGATAAAGGTGTTCAACAACCTTTCATTAAGATTTTTATTTGGACCGTTATTTTTGCATTTCTTACTGTTGTATTTACCACTGCATTAGGTATGATTTTTGCTTCATTAGTCCAATGGAATGCATTAAAAGGAAAAGCAGCTTACCGTTTATTGTTAATTTTACCTTATGCAGTTCCTGCTTTTATTTCTATGTTGATTTTTAAAGGGCTATTTAACCAGAGCTTCGGAGAAATTAACCTTATTTTAAATAACTTATTTGGTATTCGTCCAGAATGGTTCAATGATCCATTCTTAGCAAAAGTGATGATTTTAATCGTTAACACTTGGTTGGGTTATCCTTATATGATGATCTTATGTATGGGTTTATTAAAAGCAATTCCATCTGATTTATATGAAGCATCATCTATTGATGGAGCTAGTGTATGGCAAAACTTCATAAAAATTACGATGCCATTACTCCTTAAACCACTTATGCCACTAATGATCGCAAGTTTTGCTTTTAACTTTAATAACTTTGTTTTAATTCAATTATTAACAGGTGGTGGTCCAAGTATGATTGGCACCAGCACACCAGCAGGAAATACTGATTTATTAGTTAGCTATACTTATCGTATTGCATTTGAAGGAAGTGGCACACAAGATTTCGGATTAGCGGCTGCAATTGCAGTGATAATTTTCATATTGGTAAGTACTCTCGCGCTATTCCAAATTCGTTTAACTAAGATGCAACAAGAATAGGATTTTGCTCTTCTAAACTATCACAAATAGAAGAGCATAAAAGAAAAAGGAAAATAATATGGCTATTGTTCAACCAAAATCAATGAAATTGCGTTTATTTGTAACGCACTTTTTCCTCATTTGTTTCTGTGCGTTAATCATGTTCCCTTTACTTATGATACTGGGTATTTCACTTAGACCGGGAAACCTTGCGTTAGGGGAAATTATTCCGAGTCAATTTTCTCTGGAACACTGGAAATTAGCGTTAGGTTTTAGCATTACTAATGCTGATGGTTCGGTAACTCCCCCACCATTCCCTGTTTTATTATGGTTATGGAATTCAGTGAAAGTAGCAACTATTACTGCGTTAATTACTCTCGCACTATCTACAACATCGGCTTATGCCTTTGCTCGTTTCCGTTTTTCTGGAAAAAAGACACTTTTGCAAAGTATGTTAATTTTCCAAATGTTTCCAGCAGTACTCTCCCTTGTGGCGTTGTATGCACTGTTCGATCGCTTAGGTAATTACATTCCATTACTTGGTTTAAATACACACGGAGGAGTAATCTTTGCTTATTTGGGTGGAATTGCAATGCACATTTGGACAATCAAAGGTTACTTTGAGACTATTGATAAATCTCTTGAAGAGGCTGCAAGTTTAGATGGTGCAACCCCTTGGCAAACATTCCGTTTAATTCTATTACCACTTTCTGTACCTATTCTTGCAGTGGTGTTTATTCTTTCTTTTATTGCAGCAATTACTGAAGTTCCTGTTGCTTCACTGTTGTTACGAGATGTCAACAACTACACTCTCGCAGTAGGTATGCAACAATACTTATATCCACAAAACTACCTTTGGGGTGACTTTGCTGCGGCGGCTATACTTTCAGCGATTCCAATTACACTCGTCTTTATCGTTGCTCAACGTTGGCTAGTAGGTGGACTCACAGCTGGTGGCGTAAAAGGTTAATGTAAAACGCTCTTTACTCATAAATCTAGTAGAGAGCGTTTTATATTCAATATATTTTAATTTTGAGATATTTTTTAGGAAATAATATGACAAAGCATCCTTATCTTTATTCTTACTTTTTAGATGAAGATGGCAATAAAAAATACGCTGAACAATCAGTTTATGATCGTATGGCAACATTACTCGGAGAGTCTAAACCTATAACAATTCTTCCCCCAGTTAAAGTTATTAAACAAGGTAAAGCTTTAGCTCTTCCTTTAAATCTTGAAGGTCAAAAAAAATCATTATCAATTAATTGGACATTATTATTAGAAAGCGGTGAGATCATCAAAGGAAAATGCAAATCTAATCAGATTGAATTACCAGATACCTTACCTCTTGGTTATCATCAACTTACTTTAACTAATTATTCTACTGAATGTCGTATTATTGTTACACCAGAAACCACATACCAACCTAAAGAGTTAAAACAAGGTAAAAAATTATGGGGTTCGATTTTACAACTTTATACGCTACGCTCTGAAAATAACTGGGGAATTGGTGACTTTAGCGATCTCAAACAGTTCCTAACCAGATTAGCAATAAAAGATGGAGATTTTATAGGTCTGAACCCAATTCATGCTCTTTTCCCTGCTAACCCAGAGGAGGCAAGCCCGTATAGTCCATCCTCTCGTCTATGGCAAAATATTCTATATATTGATGTAACGGCTGTTGAAGCATTTAAACATAGTAAAGAAGCACAAACTTGGTTCTATTCAAGTGACGTTCAACACCAAATTAGCGAGGCTCGTAACAAAGATTACGTTGATTATTCACAAGTTATTTGGTTAAAACTTGAAGGATTGCGTCTTGCTTACAATACATTTAAACAACAAGATCAAACTGAATTTGAGCAATTTATTGCAGAAAATGGTGAAACGTTGAAAGTCCAAGGTACTTTCGATGCACTACATCAATGGTTATCTTCACAATTTAACGATCAGTGGGGGTGGACAAACTGGGATAGCCAATATCAAAGCTATCAAAATTCAGCGGTTAAAATATTCCAACAAGAACATTCTAATTTAGTTAGGTTTTATATGTGGTTGCAATTTTTAGCTCAACAGCAACTTAAAGAATGTAATGAATTAGCAAAACAACTGGGTATGCCTATTGGTTTTTACCGTGATCTTGCTGTAGGTGTTGCGGATAATGGAGCTGAAACTTGGGCGGATAAAGAACTCTATGTATTAGATGCTTCAGTAGGTGCTCCACCAGATCTTTTAGCTCCACAAGGGCAAAACTGGGGTTTATCACCAATGCATCCAGAAATATTACAGTATAGAGGATATCAACCATTTATTGATTTACTCCGTGCCAATATGAAAGATTGTGGGGCATTACGCATCGACCATATTTTAGGATTTGCTCGCCTATGGTGGGTAGCTAAAGGCGATTCAGCTAAAAATGGGGTTTATATTAAATACCCACTTGAAGATCTATTAGCGATTCTTGCCTTAGAAAGCCAACGCCATCAATGTTTAATTGTAGCCGAAGCATTGGGTACTGTACCAGAAGGTATGTTGGAAGCGTTAGAAAACAAAGGTATTTTAGCTTATAATATTTTCTATTTTGAATTTGATAATCAAGGTAGTAAACCATTAGCTGACTACCCATACCAAGCAATGACAACCTTAAGCACTCACGATTTACCAACAGTGCAAGGTTATTGGAAGTTACACGATTTCGATCTAGGGCAACGCTTTGGGGTTTATCCGAATGAAGATGTTTTACGTGCACTACGTGATGCGCGCCACGATAATAAAGTTGCTATTCGTAAAGCAGTTGAGGCAGTACAAGAATTAGAGCCGGATTATATGGGTATTACTCAAAACTTTACTCATCAACTCCAAGCTTATGTGGCAGATACCAATAGTGCCTTATTTGGTAC
>NZ_JARIDQ010000037.1 GCF_029256985.1 Otariodibacter sp.
TTCAAGTTGATTAATGAAATCTTCATTTGCCTCAATTTTAGCTCTTGCTCTTAAATCTTTTAACAAATCACTTTGTAATATTTCAGTATTAGCTCTTGTGATTTGGCTAGATATTACATTGTACTCACTAGGTTGCCCATCTGTAACCTTATCTAAGGCAATAATGACAATATCTCCATTTGCATTTGTAGTAGAACTATATTGTGGTTTATCTGACGGTTTAGGCATAGCAAAAATAGTATCTATTACCTCTCTTTGTGTTATATCTGGTTGGCTAAATATGAACTCTTTAGGTTCGCCAAAAGTGATATCCACCTTATTTCCAGCGACGAGAGATTTGATTATCTCTTCACTTTTAGCTTGTAGTAATTTTTCTGCTTTTTCTTTTTTTATTGCTAATGTGATTTCATCTTTAGCTTCTTCAAAAGTTTTTACTGTTTGAGGTTGATATTGACTTACTCTTACAAAAATAGTTTTTGCTAAAGCACCCTCAGTAATATCGATTGGGTCAGAATTCTGACCGTTTTGTTTGAATTGTTCATCAAATAATAATTTTACAACTTTTTCATTATTTAATTCCTCAGGTATATTATGACGATTAAATAATTCAGTATGTTGTAGTGGTTTTCCTGCGATTTCAGCAACACTAGTAAGTGAGCTACTATTTTCAAAGGCAGTATTTGCCATTTCATGAGTGATATTAGAATATTCAGTTGCAACTAATTCTTTTTTTATGACGTTAGTAATTTGATCTTTAACCTGTTCAAGAGGAATTTCCTTATTGTCTCTACGATCTATGAGTTTAATAATATGAAATGCATTATCAATTTTCACAGGTTGACTAATATCTCCTATATTCAATGAAGCCACAGCATTATCAAATTCTTTAGGGAACATACCTGCTGTTGCCCAGCCTAAATCACCCCCTTGAGTTGCTGATAATGTATCTATAGATTTTTCTTTTGCTAAGTCGGCAAAGTTTGCACCATTTTTTAGTTGTTGCTCAATATCATTAGCAGTTACTTCATCAGCAACCTGTATGTGTGCAATATGAGATTCACCTTTTGAAACATATTGTGATTTATTTGTTTGATAGTAGGTGTTAATTTGGTCATCTGTAACTTGAATTTTACCTGCAAGATCTGCTGGTGTAACTGAAATATAATCTACTGCAATTTGTTCCGGATTAACTAATTGGGCTTTATTTGTATCATAGTATGTTTGCATTTCTTCAGGAGATACAGTTTGTTTTTCCATTTCATCTTGAATAGAATAAGTAGCTAAGCGAGCTTTACGTTTTTGTAATAGCAATTTTCCTAGTAATTCTTGCTGTACTGGAACATCAAATAAGCTATTCACAATACCTTCTTGTATTTGTGAAAATAACATTCCACGATATACAATACCAGCATATTGATCTGCACTAATGCCATTGTTTGTCAATAGTAGTTGATAAAGCCCATTATCAAATTTACCATCTTTTTGGAAATTAGGGTTACGTACAATTTCTAACTTAATTTGATCTGCACTAATTCCTAATTTTAGAGATTGAGCATATTGAGATAGTAATTCATCATTAATCAGCTCGTTCATAATGGATTGATGGAATTGTTGAGCATATTCAGGCTTATCCATTAGATCCCAAAACTTTTCACCTAGTTGTTCATTTAAAACAGCTTGTTTGCGTCCCTTAGCTAAATTAAACTCTTGCTGAGTGATTTCTTCGCCATTCACTTTAACAGCAGAAGTATCTACGGCTAAGAATCCTCCACCAATTCCACCAAGTACAAATGAAATAGATACAAGTGCGAAAATAACTTTAAATGCAAAGCTATTCGATTTTTCATGCATTTTTTCAATCATTATAATTATCCTAATACTAAAAAACTGGGGTGATTATACTGAAAAGCTAATAATTCTCAATGTTGAATTATAGTTAAAAATAATAAAATTAAGGTATTTTTGAACACTATAATTGTAGTACTAACATATAGAGCGCAATAGCTAATAAAATCATACCAAGGCATTTATGGGTTAATTCAGGAGTAAGTATTCCTTTTAGTCTCATTGAAACAAAACTTGTAATAAATGAACTGGCAATAACTATTCCTGCAATTGAAAAATTAACATAACCAATTTGCCATGAATTTTCTAAATAAGCGGAAGGTACTCTTGTTAAATAACTATATAGGCTCCCAAGTCCACCAATGACCATCATATAGTTTGTATAAACTGCAATTTGATTAGGTTTAACACTATGCAACTGCCCAACTAATGGAGCTAAAACTGATCCTCCCCCAATACCAGTCATTCCAGCTACACCGCCTCCTAACCCACAAAGGATTATTCCTTTGTAATTCTCTTTTGCTACAGAATAACTATCAGTATCTATCGTTTTTTTATAGAAGAAAAAACTTCTTACTGCAAGTATGAGTAGAGTAACAATAAATACGCTAATAATAATTGTGTTAGATAAATAAAAACTACTTTCAAAGCCAATTTGTACACCAATTAGCATGCCAATTGACCAAAGAAACATAGATTTATAACTAAGAGATATTTTACGTTTATAGAAATAACTAAGATTAACCAAGGAAGTCCCAATAACAATCGTTAGAGATGTGGCAGAAACCATCTGAAATGGTAAATCAGGAAAGAGTGTGTGTAAAACAGGCACCATTAATACGCCACCACCAATACCAAATAGCGCAGACATAATGTTGGCGAGTATGCCACAAATGATTAATATACAAATAATCAATAAAGACATGGTGTATCCTCAATTGTTTTTCTCTTATTATCCAATAATTTTTCACCAGATTTTATGATCATCCTCATATTGGACTAATTTTTTCAATATGTGATCTGGATCACTCATGGACTATGATTACTATCATATTGATAATTTTATAATCATATTATTCTAATAATTGTCTAATTTTGTATAAGAAAGCAAAGGTTAGAACTGCTATCTAACATTAGATAGTCGTTGTCGGTTATTTTAAAGACATATTGGAGGCTATATGTTTTTAACCATAGTTAGCTTTTTGGTGGTCACCATAGCGGTGGCACTCATTTCTTGGTATAAGACCAAAAATGATGATTTAACTACTTCTAAAGGTTATTTCCTTGCAGGTCGAGGATTAAGTGCGGTAGTTATCGGATGTTCAATGGTGTTAACTTCATTATCCACTGAACAACTTATTGGGGTAAATGCGAATTCTTATGCGGGCAATTTTTCTATTATTGCTTGGACAGTTCAAGCGGTTGTTCCTCTCTGCTTCTTAGCACTTTACCTACTTCCAAAATATATTCGTAACGGATATACCACAATTCCAGAATTCTTTGAAAACCGATTTGACAGACAAACCCGTTTGATTATGTCAGCATTATTCTTGGTTTTCTATCTTTTCATTGTGATTCCAACAGCTCTTTATACAGGGGCAATTGCATTCAACTCTGTATTTAATCTAGAAACTATTTTCGGGTTAAGTTACGGAGAATCTATTACTTATACCGTAATTGTAATCGGTATTGTTGGGGCAATTTACGCTATCTTTGGTGGGTTAAAAGCTGTTGCGGTATCAGATACTCTTAATGCCTTTATTTTGGTGATTGGTGCATTGCTTGTACCTATCTTTGCTTTAATATACCTTGGTGATGGCAGTTTTATGGAGGGTATCAAAGTCATTGGTACAACTCACGTGGAAAAATTCAATGCAATTGGTAGTGAAACAGATGCAGTACCATGGCCTGCAATGTTTACAGGTATTTTAGTGGTAAACTTCTTCTATTGGACAACTAACCAAGCTATCGTTCAACGTGCATTAGGTGCGAGAGATTTAAAAGCAGGTCAAAAAGGTATTTTAATTGCCGCACTATTCCTTCTTTTATTACCTATTATTTTGAACTTACCTGGCTTACTCAGTTTCCACATCCTTGGAGAAGGGTTAAAACCAATTGATGTATCTTATCCTGAATTGGTTAATCGTGTGTTACCAACAGCTTTACAAGGTTTCTTTGTGGCTGCATTGTTCGGTGCAATTTTAAGTACATTTAACTCATTCTTAAATTCTTCAGCTACTATGTTCTGTAAAGACTTATTGCCATCTATTAGTCGTAAGTCATATTCTGAAAAAGAAGTGATTGTGCTTGCTAAAAAAATATCTGCAATCATGGCAATTGTTACTATGATTATAGGGCCATTACTTATGTTTGGTACAGATGGTATTTTCTTATTGACTAAACGCTTTGCTGGCTTTGTTAATATTCCTATTGTAGCGCTTTTTGCAGTAGGTTTATTTAATAAAACTGTATCAGGATTAGCGGCAAGAATTGCATTGTTACTTCATGTAATTCTTTATTTCTCAATCGTATGGGTTTTCAATGTTCAAGTAAATTTTGTCTATGTTATGGCTTCATTATTTGTCTTTGATGTTGTATTAATGCTTGTGCTTGGTATATTCCTAAGACGTACACCATACGAAGAAGACACATCAAATCATGCAAATGTGGATTTATCTAATTGGGAATATGCAAATGTAACCGTAGCATCACTTGTTTTAGGATTAATTAGTGTGTATGCATTACTTTCTCCACTAGGATTAGCCTCAGAATCAGGTAGTCCTTTAATGGTTATTGGTGTGTATGCTATATTGCAAATTATTATTCTCGTGGTGTTTGGTAGAAAAAATAAGGCGTAATTAATGAACAATATTATTTACATATTATTAGATCAAGTTAGAAAAGACATGTTGGGCTCTTATGGGCATGAGATTGTTAAAACACCTAATTTAGATAGATTAGCTAAAGATGGTATTCGTTTTAATAATGCTTTTACACCTGCATCTGTCTGTGGCCCTGCTAGAACCTCTCTTTTCACTGGATTAATGCCGTCATCGCACGGTATTATCAAAAATGGTGAAAAAGGTGGAACGGGCGAAATTAGTCCATCTTTACCAAATATTGGACATATTGATGGCTACAATAGCTATGTTGTTGGTAAGTGGCATGTCGGCACTAAATCAGTTCCTGAAGATTATGATATCAAAGGTCATAATTTTGATGGCTATGGTTATCCAGGCAGTCGTGTCTATAAAAATTTAGTGTTTGATCAAGGTCCAACTCATTCTAATCGTTATAAAGAATGGTTAGAGGAAAAGGGTTATGAAGCTCCAACCGTTAGTCGAGCTTATTTCGGTGAAAATCCACATTTAAGAGTACAAGAATTGTGTGGTTTATTATCTGGTACAAAAGAAGAAACAATCGAATATTTCATTATTGATGAAACCAAACGCTATATTCAAGAATCGTTGAAGGAAAATAAACCTTTCTTTGCTTGGGTAAATTTCTGGGGACCTCATACTCCGTGTGTGATACCTGAACCTTACTATTCAATGTACGATCCGAAAGATATCGTATTAGATGAAAGCTTCTTCAAACCTTTAGAAGGTAAACCTGGTCACTATCGCACAATCTCTAAAATGTGGGGAATGTGGGAAGCGAGTGAAGAGCGTTGGAGAGAAGTTATCTCTAAATTCTGGGGATATATCACATTAATTGATGATGCGATTGGCGATCTCTTTAAGTACCTAGAAGATAATAATCTGTATGATAATACTTTTATTGTCGCTACAGCAGACCATGGTGATGCAATGGGGGCTCATAAAATGATTGAGAAAGGGGAGTTTATGTTTGAAACAACCTATAATATTCCTTTAATTATTAAGGATCCTCAATCAATCCGAACAAACCAAGTTGATGACAATTTAGTTTATCTACACGATTTAACTTCTACTGTGTTCGATATTGCAGGTCAAAATGTGCCAGAAAGTTTCCAAGGTGAGACATTATTACCAATTACTCGTCAGAGTAAAAATAATGGACGCAAAGGACTACTTGGTCAATTAGCAGGGCATTTTGTGTATTTTGAACAAAGAATGTGGCGTAGAAAAGATTATAAATTGGTATTTAATGCAACAGATTTATGTGAATTGTATGATATTCGCAAGGATCCGAGCGAAATGCATAATCTATTCTACGATGATGCTTATCGTGATATCAAAAAAGAAATGTTAGAAGAAATGCGAGTAGAAATGAAACGATTAAACGATCCTCTGGAAAATTGGGTTTATCGTATTATTGATGAAATTTAGCTTTTGGTATTAATTGTCGTTTAATTTATATAATTGAATACGAGAATTTCTAGTTTAAGGTAATAAAATCTGGACTAGACTTTCTCGTATTTTTATTTTAAAAAAGAAAGGTTTTTCTTGAGTACAGAGTTTAGTATTGTTAGTTATATTAAGCTGTTACAAATTACCTATCATATACAAGTAATATTATGAATTTGATATCCAATAACCCAATCTATTATAGTTACTATACTTCACCAATAGGAAAGCTACTCATAGTCGTTGAAAATGATTCGCTTATTTTGATTAACTTTGAGAAAGAACAAACAATAGAGCTACCAAATCATTTTCAGCAAGTAAAAACTGAAAATACAGAAAGCTGGGCTGTTTTTTGCAAAACAAGAGAAGTATTAGACCGCTATTTCAGTGGCGAAGCTATCGATTTTTCAAAATTAGACTTTATTCAGCCTAAAGGTACTGACTTTCAACGTTCAGTTTGGAAAGTACTGACTCAAATCCCTTATGGTAAAACCACTTCTTATGGCGAAATTGCCA
>NZ_JARIDQ010000068.1 GCF_029256985.1 Otariodibacter sp.
CTTTCAGCTTCAGTAAATTTATTTTGTAAGACATGTTGTCTTACTTGCTCCAGTTGTGCTAATACCGCATAACTACCAGAGTTATCATTAATAAACTTGTCAATAAGCGGTTCATTCTTTATTGGATCTTGTAAATAAGTTTCCATCACTTGCTGATATTGTGCAGAAGTGGTCTGAGAAACTTCAATTTGATGATTTTTCCAGTAGTTCCAGCCAAAAGTTGCTACAGAAACTAGAATAATAACTAACAATATCGGTGTGCCATTCTGCTTAAACCAATTTTTAGCATCATTAAATTGTTGTTCTTCGGTACTGTTATAATAATCGCTCATCCTATCCCCTTTTACGCAAAACGTGCTGTTAATTGTTGAATAATATCATCTTGTGAAACTGTAACCTGTTCTGTATCACCCATTAGATCTTTTATTACTACTGTATTTTCAGCGACTTCTGTTTCACCCAATACAAGTGCAATTTTTGCACCTAGTTTATCAGCACGTTTAAATTGTTTTTTAAAGTTACCACCACTTGTATGTTGCATAATTCTTAATTGTGGTAAAGCTGAACGTAATTTTTCCGCCAAACCAAACGCTTTTTCTGCCACACCATCGCCAGCACTAATCACGTAGATATCAACAGCTCTAGGTAAAGTAATATTAGTATTCACTTCTTGAATTAATAGTACTAAACGCTCTAATCCCATTGCAAACCCAACACCCGGTGTTGCGTGTCCACCTAGCTGTTCAACTAAGCCATCGTAACGTCCACCCGCACAAACTGTTCCTTGCGCACCTAATGCAGTAGTAACCCATTCAAATACAGTCTTGTTGTAGTAATCTAATCCACGCACTAATTTAGGATTAATTTCATAGCTAATGCCCATTTTGTCTAAAATGGTACAAAGTCTATCAAAATGTATTCTCGATTCTTCATCTAAGAAATCATACAATTTTGGCGCACCATCTAAAACAGCTTGTAATGCTTGATTTTTTGTATCCAAAATTCGCAATGGATTAGTCACTAAGCGACGTTCACTATCTGGATCTTGCTTTAATACATCAAGATGATCTTGTAAAAATGCAACTAATGCTTCACGATATTTTGTTCTTACTTCTAATCCACCAATTGAATTAAGTTGTAAAGTAACTTGATCACGGATGCCAAGTTTTTCCCATAATCTTGCAGTTAATAAGATAAGTTCTGCATCAGCTTCTGCATTTTGAATACCAAAGATTTCTACACCTGCTTGGTGGAATTGGCGATAACGTCCTTTTTGTGGTCTTTCATAACGGAACATTGGTCCGATATACCATAAGCGTTGTTCTTGGTTATACACCCAGCTATGCTCAATCGCTGCACGAACACAGCCCGCTGTTCCTTCTGGTCTAAGTGTCAAACTTTCTTCATCTCTAACCATCGTAAACATTTCTTTTTCAACGATATCGGTAGCTTCACCGACCCCTCTTTTGAACAGATTAGTTGATTCGATAATCGGACTACGAATTTCCGAATAACCATAACTTGAAAAAGTATCTTTAATTTGCTGTTCAACCCATTGCCATAATGGCGTTTCTGATGGAGAACAATCGTTCATTCCTCGAATTGCTTGAATCGCTTTTGCCACTGCTTATTTCCTATAATTACAAATTTTATTCATTAATTAACCGCTTATTTTTTATAGCTGAGTTACGTCAATACGTTTATGTTGTTCGGCTACTCTCGCTCGAATTTTTGTTTCAAGCTGATCAATTAATTTTTCATTTTCAAAACGTTCTTTTTGGCGAACGCCATCTAAATAGAACCCACTCATTTTGTTACTGCCCGTTACGCCTAAATCAGACACAAGAGCTTCACCTGGTCCATTTACCACACAGCCGATGATAGATACATCCATTGGTGTAATAATATCTTCTAAACGTTGTTCTAAAGCATTTACGGTTCCAATAACATCAAATTCTTGACGAGAACAGGTTGGGCAAGCAATAAAGTTAATACCTCGAGAACGAATACGTAAAGACTTCAATATGTCAAAACCGACTTTGATCTCTTCAACTGGATCTGCCGCTAATGAAACACGTAGCGTATCACCAATCCCTTCTGAAAGGAGTAAGCCTAAGCCTATTGCAGATTTAACTGCACCTGCTCTTGCTCCACCCGCTTCAGTAATTCCTAAATGAAGAGGTTGTTTGATTGCTTTCGCAAGTAAGCGGTAAGATTCGACCGCTAAAAAAACATCTGAAGCTTTTACACTCACTTTAAACTGATCGAAGTTAAGACGATCTAGGATCTCAACATGGCGTAATGCAGATTCAAGCAAAGCTTCAGGCGTAGGTTCACCATATTTTTCTTGAATATCTTTCTCTAATGACCCCGCATTTACCCCAATGCGAATTGGAATATTCTTATCTCTTGCACAATCTACTACAGCTCGGATTCGTTCTTCTTTACCGATATTGCCTGGGTTAATTCGAAGACAATCGACACCATACTCTGCAACTTTTAATGCAATACGATAATCAAAATGAATATCGGCAACTAAAGGTACATTGACTTGCTGTTTGATCAGTTTAAACGCCTCTGCAGCATCCATTGTCGGTACAGAAACACGTACGATATCCGCACCAACTCGCTCTAAAGATTTAATCTGTGCTACGGTCGCTTCTATATCTGTAGTACGTGTATTCGTCATTGATTGTACTGCAATAGGAGCATCTCCTCCTACTGGTACATTTCCCACATAAATTTTTGTCGATTCACGACGTTTAATTGGAGGTTCTTTTAACATTATTTTAATTCGCTAAAGGTAATCTGAAACGAGCAACACGTCCATCTAGTTGCATAGGAACTTCTTGCCCTTTGTAATAAATTTTCACATTAACAGGTGCACCAACGGTTAAACGATAATTTTCATTATCATTAAAAGTTAATATATCCCCTGCATTGTAAAGTTTTTCTGCTAATTTCTTATTATTTTTTCCACGAACAGTTAACCAACTTTGTCCATTAGTTACTTCAATACGTAACTCATCATTATTTACCACTGCATCTTGAGTAGTTGTCGCATCTTCTGCTTTTGGCTCTTCTACTGGTGCAATCTGTTGTAGAATATTAACTGGTGTAGCCTCCTCTGTTGTAGTCGTTACCACAGTGCCAGTATTGGCTTGCGTAGTTGAATTATCTTCAGTAGTAGCTGATACACTATTACTTGTACTTGTAACAGCTTGTCCTTGGTTTTCTGCCGTAGCAACCGTGGTACTATCCTCGCTTGTAGCAGAAATTGAGGTATTCACAGAAGAAATTGCTGATGTTTGTGACTCAGTATTATTTGTATCAGACGTTGTTGCTGATGAAATATCAGATAAATCAATTGAATTTGAGTCAGACGTATCTGCTGTAGATTGCAAAGATAGATTAGATTCTGAACTTTTAGATAATTGAACTGACTCACTAACCAATTGTTTATTGTTTTCTTGAGATTTTTGATGATCTTGCCACCACCAAGCTAGAGTCATACCAATAGCGGCCAATAATACTAACCACGTCAATATTTTTACCCAACGAGTTTGAGACTTATGATTCCTTGTCACTTTAATTGGTTTAAGAGGACGTTTAGCCTGTTTAGGAATAGTCACTTCGCCATAATTTGCAGAGTTTATCAATTCTTCAGGTAAACGTAAGAACCTAACATAATTACGTACATAACCTCTTACAAAAGTTGGGGGTACATTTGCTAAAATGAAAATATCGTTTTCAAGAGACTCAATATGAGCTTTTTTTAGATTAGTTTGATTAGCGGCCTCTTCAATACTTATATTGAGGCTTTCACGAGCATGTTTAAGTTGCTGTCCAAGTGTTAGTGTTGTTGTTTCAGTCATCATCATCTACTTTTTCAAGAAAAATTGTTGGAAAGTTTAAAGGGGTATGGATTGTTTTGCAATCTTCATTATGTCAAGAACCGCAAATTTATGGAAAATTCCATACAAGCGGTTAGATTTTTTCATAGATTTGCAAAAATCAAAGTATATCTTACCGCTTTATCATTATTTTATTAACTTAATTAGCACATTATTAGTTTATTATTCCACAATTTAAACAATATAAATAAGATTGTTTTGGATCATTAAACTTACTGAGTAAATCTGTTTGTCTCTGTACTTGTGTTGCTAATGGTAGATTTAAAAATTTTGCTAATGATGTTCTCATATTCATTTTAAAATCACGCATTACCTGCCCAAAAAATGAGTTATCTGTATCCACAAACCATTGAGTAACAAATCCTTCAATTTCATTTTTACCCTCTGCAACTTGTTTTTGATTGATTAAATTTGTCATTTCTGTATAGGCATCATCAAAATCACCTAGTTTATCAACTAAACCTTTTTCTAATGCATCTTTACCTAACCAAACTTGCCCTTGAGCAACTTTATCAACATTGGCTTTTGATATATGTCTTCCTCTGCTGACAAGATCTAAAAAGCGATCATAACCATTTTCTATACTAATTTGCATCAACTCAATTTGCTCTTTCGGCAAAGCCTTCAACATAGATTGACTTGCAAGTGGTGATGTAGATACACCATCTTGGCTGACACCTAATTTCTTGGCCGTATTTTCAAAGGTAACGGCAAGGCCGAAAATACCGATAGATCCCGTTAACGTGGTTGGGCTAGCTATAATTTTATCACTTGTTGCTGAAATCCAATAACCACCAGATGCAGCCATTCCTCCCATAGAAGTAATAACAGGTTTGCCACTTTTCTGAATTGATTCTACTTCTTGTCGAATCAATTCTGATGCTATTGCACTTCCACCAGGACTATTAACTCGTAAAATTAAACCTTTCACATTTTCATCATTTTTTACTTCTCTTAATAACTTAACGATAGTATCGCTACCTGAAGAATTCTCATTACTTTCACCTAGTGTAATTTCACCTTCAACATTCACAACAGCAATTTTATTTAGGCCATTAATGTTAAATCTATCAGGAAGATTGTTTACATAATCAAAGAAATCAATGTAATTATAATCCCCTGTTATATCTCGCCCAAACTGATCAATTAGCATTTGATGAATCTCTGAATTAGTAGCTAATTGAGTGATTAAGTGACGAGATAGTGCAAATTGAGCATCATTGCCATTCGCCTCTTTAAACTGAGCAATATATTTAGACGGTTCTGGCACAATAGATTCAGGATCAATTTGGCGATTAGTAGCAATACCATTTTTAAAATTCTGCCAAGATGCAGAAAGCCATTGGGTAGCATTTTCTTTAGCTTCAGGCGACATATCATCACGAATAAATGGTTCCACTGCAGACTTATAAGTCCCTACACGAAAAATATGAGGTACGGCTTCAATTTTGTCTAACAATGTTTTAAAAAATACAGTTTCGTAGCTCATGCCATGTAAATCAACAAAGCCTGCTTTATTTAATAAAATTTTATCTGCATAACTTGCTAAGAAATATTGTTTCTGAGAATAATAATCTCCGATAGCTATAACAGGCTTATTTTCTTGTTTGAAATCTTTAATGGCTCTTCCTACAAATTCCAAAGAAGGTTGATCGCCTCCTTCAAAAGAGTTTAAATCTAATACTAAACCAGTAATTGAATCGTCATACGTTGCTTTTCTAATCGCACTGACTACATCAAAGGTAGAAATTTTAACAGGTTCACTACTATTACCTAATTCACTTTTTATAAAGCGACGAAAGTCGCCAAAATTATCATGATTATCTGCAAGGTAGCCATCTAAATTTAATCTCAACGCTCCCTTTTCAAAAGGAATAGATTGCTTAGCCGAAGAAGGCTCCTCAGATAATAGTCCCCAAAGAGCAAAAATAAAGAGTACAAAAAGAATGAAAAAGAGACTCATTACAAACTCTCTGATACAACGAAAGATACGATAAACATTTTTAAGAAAAACTAACATTTTAACTCTCAAAAAAATAAAAAAGTTGGTGTATAAGCTACCACAAAAAACCACTAAAATTAATAAAATATGCTATCCTTTACCGTAAATTTTTACATAGGAATTACATAATGGATGTATTAGATCTATTACAACACCGCCGTTCCAGTAAAAAATTTGGCGATGTTGCTCCAACCAAAGAACAATTAGATATTATTTTAAAATCGGCACTACGAGTCCCCGATCATGGTCATTTAAAACCTTATCATTTTATTGTGATTGAAAAAGAGAAAATGCCATTGTTTGAAAAACATTTGAAATCAGCAGCCTTTGAATTAAAATTGGGCGATGAAATGCTAGAAAAAGCAAAAAAAATTAGTCAGCGAGCTCCCATGATTATTGGCGTAGTTGCAAAAATTACAAAAGATATTGCGAAAGTACCCGCTTGGGAACAAATGCTAAGTGCTGGTTGTGCAACTTATGCAATGCAATTAGCGGCCAATGCGCAAGGCTTTGAAACATGCTGGATTACAAATAAATGGGTCAATGGTTCTGATCTTCGTCAAGCATTTAACTGTCAAGAATCTGATAAAATTATTGCTCTACTAATGATAGGTTCTCCAGCTGATGGAGAAAATATTACGTTAGCTAATCATACAGATGATATTACGTCTTTCTTCAACTACCTTAAATAAAACTATGCAACAAGATAATCATAATTATGAAGATTTAATTCATATTTTTAATCAATGTTTTTTTGATAGTTATAATACAAAACTGGAAAGAGGTGGTGATTACCCTATTTATCTACCCGCTTTCCTTGAAGAAGGAAATATTTCGTGTGATCGTTCTTATAATGTAATTTTATTCGCACACGGGTTTTATAGCAGTGCTTTACACGAAATTTCCCATTGGTTAGTCGCAGGCAAAGAAAGAAGAAAATTAGAGGATTTTGGCTATTGGTATGAACCAGATGGACGTTCGGAAGAACGTCAAAAAGAATTTGAGCAAGTAGAAGTTAAACCGCAAGCAATTGAATGGATTCTCGCTACCGCTGCCAATTTCCGCTATTTTGCCAGTGCAGATAATTTAACGGGTAATGCTGGCGACAACACTGCCTTCAAACATGCTGTATATGCTCAAGTAAAGCATTATGCAGAAAAAGGATTACCTTTACGGGCAGAAAAACTCAGACAAGCATTAAGTCAATTTTATAACACACCGAATTTTATTGATTTAATAAAATTTGATATTGCTAGAATTTAGGAAGGATATTATGCAATTTACTGTTATTATTCCCGCCAGATATGCTTCAAGTCGATTACCTCGAAAACCATTACTGGATATTGTTGGTAAACCGATGATCCAACACGTTTGGGAAAAAGCACAACAATCGGGTGCCACACGCATTATTGTGGCAACTGATCATCCAGAAATCGTTCAAGCAGTCACTGATTTTGATGGAGAAGTTTGCTTAACTTCAGAACATCACCAATCAGGAACGGAACGTATTGCCGAAGTTATCGAGAAAATGAACATTAATGATGATGAAATCATTGTTAATATTCAAGGAGATGAACCACTTATTCCACCTGTTATCGTGAGCCAAGTTGCAAAAAATCTAGATACTCATCAAGTAAATATGGCAACGCTAGCCGTTAAATTAACTTCAACTGAAGAGTTATTTAATAAAAATGTCGTCAAAGCGGTAACGGATAAAAATGGCATGGCATTATATTTTTCTCGTGCGCCTATTCCTTTCGCTCGTGATCAATTCCCTGAATGTGATGATAATTTTGTGCAACAACAACCTTACTTACGTCACATTGGTATCTATGCCTACCGAGCAGGATTTGTGAAACAATACATTGCTTGGCAACCAAGTGTGTTAGAACAATTAGAGTCTTTAGAACAACTACGGGCTTTATGGCATGGAGAAAAAATTCACCTAGAACTGGCTAAAGAGGCTCCACAAGTGGGGGTTGATACAGCAGAAGATCTAGAAAAAGTACGTCAGATTCTATCTGAACAATAACCCAAGCGGTAAGATCATATTCGTAATTTGCAAAATAATCGAATAATGTGACCGCTTATATTTTAATGGAGACATTTATGTTAGGTAATATTTTAGGTTCTGTGGCATCATCTGTATTAGGTGGTGGAGAAGGACAATCAAAAGCAATACAACTTATTCAAACGTTATTACAATCTCAAGGTGGGATTCAAGGTCTTATCGCTAAATTTCAACAAGGTGGGCTAGAAGAATTGGTTAAATCTTGGATTGGAACTGAAGAAAATAAACCCATTTCTACTACACAAATCGTAGATGTATTTGGTAAAGATAATCTTGATAATGCAGCACAAGAAGCAGGGATTGAGCAACATGAGGCACCAAATTTACTTTCTGAATATTTGCCTAAAATCGTTGATGCATTGAGTCCAGATGGTAAATTAGATTTAGATAGTCTAAATACAAGCGATTTATTACAACAAGGTGCAAAAGCCGTATTTGGTAAATTATTTAACTAAATAGATATACAAATAAAAAGTGAGTCATAATGATAAACACAATCAAAATGCTCACTTTTATCTACTATTTTTAAGATAAAAACTCTTCAATTAATTCAGTATATTGCAGGCACTCTTTTAAGATAGTCTCAAGAAATTTTAAACCTTCTTCTGTGTTTAATGGAATTTTTGAGTTATCTATTTTAAATGTTTTTATCCGTTTTTTAGCACTTCCTTTTTGACGATGATTAAATTTTCTTTTTTCATATTCATCTGGTTGGTAAAAGATATATTCATGATCTAAATGATTAATAAAGTAATTATCTCCATCCTTAGAGTATTTTAGATGGATAACATTAGTAACATAAAAATCACAAATATCTAAATAATCTTGTGTAGCACTTTCATTAAATTCTTCAAATGTAATATTCTCTTCTCCATCTATATATGCCCATAATTGATTTCCATATTCTCTCTCTTGGAATAACTTCGCAATATTTTCTTTATTTAGACCATTTATTTCAAATGAACTTCCTCTTTCAAAGTTTTCTAGTAATAAAGTTCGACCATCACTTGGAACCCAATCAAACTCTGGAAGTAGTGCTAATTGATTTATTTTCCTATTTACTAGAGAATTCCAAAGATAAACTTTTAGAGATATATGATTGTTCTTATTCATTGAAGTTTTATTTGGTATAAGGCTGCTAAAATAAAGAGTTGAATCTAACCTTCTATCTCTTAATTGAAAAGGCTGATGAGAGCAAAAATCAAAATTCTCTAATGAGATAGAAAGTAAGCCATATTTTTTATACTGTTTATCTTCTTTAATTAAATCTATTCCCTTATCTTTGTAGAAATCAATTAACAGGTTATCTTCAAACTTTAAATTAAATTTATTTTTTACTTTTTGAAAATCATCCAGACACTTAAAAAGCAACAATATTAAGCTTGACTCAATATAATTACACTCACTATATCCGTCGCTAAATAATCCGGTTGAAGCATTAAGGCATTTATATATATCACTATAATCTGATTTAACATCATCCAGATTAGAATAATTTTTCCCATAATTGTGATTGTAATACTCTAATAAAATTTGCGAGTAAAGAGTGGAATTATCAGATAATTTAACTCTTAGAATATCTAAAATTTGGTTATATTTTTCTTGTTGTGATAAAGAGAATTGCTCAAACCAAGCTGTCGGTTGCTCTTTAGAAAAAAATCTCCATAATTTATGAAATTCTTCTAATTCATTAAAGTTTAACCCCTCATAAAATTCTCTAAGCGAGAAACACTTTCCTTGATTCATAATATATTCTCTTTAGCATATCAAAAATCACGAATACCTATAGATGATAATGGAGTAAACTAAATTGTAATAACTCATTTTTTGTAAGATATCGAATAAATTCAACTCATTTATAATGAGTCGAAGAATAGAAGTTTTGAAAAATTATTCAATTAAAAAAGCCCCTAAATATTTTTATCTATTAGGGGCTTACTCTTCAATTAACTAATCAATATTTTGTAATTCTTCTTCTGATAAAGTTTCTTGTAATTCACTGCTTGGTACTTTTCCATCTCTCACTTTAAAATCAAGATTTTGGAAATAGGCTTCTCTCACTGTTGCATAAGGATCTTGCGATTGTTTCAATAATTCATCTTGATCTAATAAATTCGCTCTTGTATCGATACCCTGGACACCCATTTTTGCTAATGTCCATGGTGTAGTAAGTAATGATAATACAGGGTAAGTTGAATCAACAATTCTACCTAACTCTTGGCGAGGTGTTGCAGGTCCATAAGCTGGTAACATAACATAAGGGCCTGTTGGAACATTATAAGTTCCCAAAGTATGCCCGAATGAACGTTGACCATTATCTAATTTTAGATCATTAGTTAAACTAGCAAAATCAATTAGCCCACCTAACCCAAAAATAGAATTAAACCAAAAGCGGGTGAAATGTATCATTGCCTTTTTACCCTCACCTTCAACCAAGCGATTCACAAAGCTAGCTGGCTCATCTAGATTATTGGCTACATTCACTAACCCTGTTTTAATTGGACTAGGAACGTAATCTCTCCACCCTTGTGCGACAGGTTTGAGTACATACGGATCTAAATATTCATAATTAACTTTCCACATAGCACGATTAAATCCTTCAAAAGTATCTACTCGCTCACCTGCATTTGGATCTTGGGAAGATGAACACGCTGCTAAAATAGCAACCGAAGTTAGCATACTAATCGTTTTCAATTTACCCATAAAATTCATCTCCATTTATTTCAAAAAAGGGTTACTTTTCTTTTCCTGCCCAATAGTCGTATGGGAGCCATGTCCAGAAATAATAATGAAATCATCATCTAAATCAAACAATTTAGACTGAATTGTATCAATTAATTGCTCAAAATTACCACCAAACAAATCTGTTCGACCTATGCTGTTTCGAAAAATAACATCACCTGTAAAAGCAATCTTATTTTTAAAATCAAAGAAACCGACATGGCCAGGAGAGTGCCCCGGTAAATGACGAACAGAAAAATCTAACTCCCCGACACTAAGCTTATCAGATTCATTTAACCAATGATCTGGCAAAAATGCAGGAACTGGAGGAAGACCATATTCTTGGCAAATTTCAGGTAAGTGTTCAAATAATGGTTGATCTGCTTGATGAGATCCAAAAACTTCTACATTAAAATATTCTTTTAATGTTTTAACTGCCATAATGTGATCTAAATGACCATGAGTAATAAACAACTTTTCTACTTTTAATTGTTGAGACTCAACAAACTGAATAATTTTTTCAGCTTCATCACCAGCATCAATAATTGCAGCACTCTTATTATTATCCCAAATTATGGAACAATTTTGCTGAAAAGCACCAACAGGAATAATTTGTAAATTAAACATCAACTCCAGCCCTATTAAGATCCACGCCAAGTACGAACTGGCCCAGTATCCACATGAACAAAATGGCTACGAGGGTAATACCCCACTCCACCATTCTTTAAGCTTTCTGCTACAGACTTAATTCTAGCCAATGGAATATCTTTTATATAAAAATCTACTGCTTGACCTTTAATATGATAGCTATTGCTTGCAACTCCTTTAGAACGACGACGCATTGCCGCATTTGTTTTTGCCGAACGATACCCACTCAATATAAGGATTTCAGAATTACGCGCTCCTAATCTTGCTTGAATCTGAGTTAATTTAAAAAATAAATTAGGATCAATGACTTTAACTTGGTTAGTATGGCGATCCCGCATAATATAATTAAGCTTTTGAAGATCAGCTGGTGAAAAATATCCTTTGTGATGCGAAGTAACCAACGACTCTCCTGTATTCACATTATGTAAACGTAATACAAGAGGTTTCGGAGTCGACACAATTGCCATAGCAACATTAGATAAGCAACCCGATCCAAGAATAATACCACCGAGAGAAAGCCATCTTCGACGCTGTAAATCTATAGTTTTCATTATAACTCCATTATTCAGACAACAATGGGGTATCAAAAATACCCCTTAATTTATATTATTAAACGTATGCAAATATTACATACTTTAAATAAGAGTACGCAATTTTGCCCAATCTAGGGAAGCGTTTGATACTTTTTTATCTAACTTGTAAATATCGGGTAAAGTATGTATTTGACCATTTTCTACCCATGCGGTTACATAATAAAGATAAACTGGATTATCTGATTTAATACGAACCGAAGTTGTTTTCTTGCTTTGTACTACTTTGTTCTTATGTTGCTCTGACCAACCTGCTTCTTTTAATAACATCATAGCAAGTTCATCTGATTTTGCTACTCTGACACACCCTGAACTTAAAGCTCGCATATTCCTGTTAAATAACCCATGATTAGGAGTATCATGTAAATAAATGGCATCAGAACTTGGCATATTAAATTTATAATGACCTAGAGCACTATCATCTCCCGCTTTTTGTCTTATACGATATGGAAAATTCTTTTTTGGATTATCATATACTTTCCAATCAATATTATAAGGATTAACCTTATTTCCCTTACTATCAAAAATCTCATAGCTATGTTTTTCTGCATAACTAGGATCTCTTCTCATTTTAGGTACTAAATCTTTATTCTTAATACTAGTAGGTACATTCCAAGGTGGATTAACCACAATGTTACTTAATTTACTGTACATTACAGGTGTACGTCTATCAGCTCTTCCTACGATCACTCGTGATTTTAATGCTAGCTTCCCATCACGGAAATAGTAAAGCTGATAGCTTGGTATGTTCACAAAAATACCATTACTAAAGCTTGGAATTAAGCGTAATCGTTGAGCATTTAACGCTAAGCTCTGAGCTGAAACACTTGAGTGAGTACCTGATGACAATACCTCAAGCATTTTATTTACTGTTTCTTGATAGATGTGATTACGAGGTACTAAATCCGCAACAAACTGGGCCGCATATCCTGCTTTTATCATACTAATCCAATGATTAACATCATCATTAGATGGTGCCTTAACACGATAGCTACCTAAATCATACAACCATTCATTTGCAAATTTTGAAACATTTTTTGTATAGTATAAATAATCGAGAAAACTATCAGTAAGCAAAATATCTCTTGCTAATCCAGAACTCATACTCAAAATTTGTTTTAATGCTGTTGCTGATTTCTTGGAAATACCACTTTCAGCAAATACCGCATACTCTTTCAGAAAAATCTTTTCAGCTGTTTTATCTTTCCATAATGGTATAAATTGATTTTCTAAATAAACTTGCGCTATTACTTTTGATAATAATAACTGATTATTTCCAACTTCTTGTTGAATTCGTTGCTGCGCTTGTATCAATTGACTGGCAGCAAGCTGTTTATCTTCTTCCTGTTGAACAGTATTTTGTGGATTTTCCATCAATTCTAAAGTTTTATTCTGCTGAACTTTAAAACTAAGTTGTGATAAAACATTATCACTAGCAATAGCTGCAATAGAAAAGGTAATGCTACTAGATAGTATAACAAGAGGAAAATATTTTAATTTTTTCATTCTAAATCCATATTTAAAAATTTCGCATAATTACGCATATGACTACGTATAGATACAGGTCACTAAAATCCTACGATCTCAGGACCATCTCATTATAAACGAAATCTTTACTTTTTATCAAATTTTAACCAATCTACCATCATACGTTCAGCTTCGGTTAGGAAAAAATCAGGAGCCTCATAATCTTTTGGTAAATCATCAAGAGTTTTTAATGGTTTCTTTCCTTCACGTTTAAACCTAGCATTGAGATCTTTTAAGCGTTTAGCATCTATTTGATTATGTTCTTTGCGTCTCTGCTCTAAATTTAATGAAATAAATTTACGTGCATCTCTTTCTCGATCAATTGAAATATCTTCATTCAAAGCAATAAACTCAGGATCTTTTTTGATTCGTTCTCTATGTTTTTTTGTTAATTCAGCTACCGCATCACGTGCATGACCAACTTCTGAATAATTTGCTGCCGGAATTTTATCCCAAGGTAATGCATTATCTTCAAAGCTTTCGCCCGTTTTCTCTGCATTAATAATCTCAGGAAAATGAATATCTGGCTCAACTCCTTTCAATTGAGTACTTCCACCATTGATACGATAAAACTTCTGAATGGTATATTGAATATATCCTAATGGATTTTTGTCAAGATCATAAACAAAATTCAGTGAACGACTTTGTTGAACTGTTCCTTTTCCAAAAGTTTGCTGCCCAATGATAATTGCTCTGTTGTAATCCTGCAACGCTGCTGCAAAAATCTCAGAAGCAGATGCACTATGACGATTAATCATTACCATAATATTACCAGTATATTGCACATCACTATCAGGATCTTCATGTACTCGAATACGATTAAAAGCGTCTCGTACTTGAACAACTGGTCCTTCTTTAATAAATAGACCTGTTAATTCAACAACTTCAGGTAAAGATCCGCCTCCATTCTCACGTAAATCTATGATTAATCCTTCAGCATTTTTTTCTTTCATTGTAATTAATAATTTACGTACATCGTCAGTCAATCCAATATAAAATGAAGGAATCTTAATTACAGCAATATTTTTACCATCGATTTTATCAAAAGTCAGTTTAGCCGCACTATCTTCTAGATGAATTGTATCCCTAACTAAAGTAACAATTTTATTTTTTCCACCTTTTTCTGGTTCTATTTCTAAATAGACTTTAGAGCCTTTTTTACCTTTAATTTTGTCAACAACATCATCTAGCCGCCAACCAACAACATCCTCAATATTATTTTTCGATTGACCAACTCCTACAATTTTATCACCAGAAGAAATTTCTTTACTACGAGCTGCTGGAGCTCCCGGTACAAGGGATTTAATAGTCGTAATGTCATCTTCCATTTGAAGTGTTGCACCAATTCCCTCTAAAGATAAATTCATACTCTCTTGAAAACGTTGAGCAGAACGAGGAGAAAGATAACTTGTATGAGGATCTAATTCTCTTGCAAATGCATTTAAATAGGTTTGTAAAATGTCGTCTGCTCTATTTTGGGTTAAGCGCCGAATAGCCAAGTTATAACGCTTAACCAATGTTTTCTTAATCTCTGGCCATTTTTTATCTTTTAAATAAAGATTAATAACATCATTTTTAACACGATCAGCCCAAAGTTTATTCGCTTCTTCTATTGTTTTAGGGAATGGTGCTTTTTCTCTATCACTCTCAATTTGATCTTGCCCTGTTAGATCAGGTTCATTATCTAGTAATGATAAGGCATATTTATAACGCTCATAGCGACGTTTAGTTACCAAATCATACATTTTAAAAGCTGAAGTTAACTGACCATCATATAATTCATCATCTAATATCAACGCAAATTTTCGTCTTAATTCGTCAACATCAGATTGAAGAAAAGTATTATGGCTACTATCTAACCAGTCAATATAGCGATTAAAAATACTCTGTGAAAATTTATCATCTAAATTAAACTTACGGTAATGAGACTGAGTTAAACGTGCTGTAACTCGCTTAGTTGAAAGCTCATGTTGAGTTGTTGGTTTAGGCATCAAAATATCCGATTCTTTAATTGTTGGTTCAACAGCTAAACTATTTAATACAACCAAACCAATTAAATTAACAAGATACTTTAATTTATTGTATTTCATATAAATTCTACTCCCGTAGTGAAATAAATTTAGTGGCGATCACGACTAAATTTACTCTCTAATGCTACAAGGCTTTCTAAAGAAGCTTTAGTTTCTTCCTTATTCTTTCTTGTTGTACGTTTTTTATTATTTTCTTTAGCTTGTTGTTTAAAAAATGCCTTACGCTTTTCTTTTAGTTGCTGAGCTTTCTTTTCAGCATATGCTGCTTTAGCTTGCTCTAGTGATTTTGCAGCATGTTCTGCTTGGGCTGCGTCAACAACACCATCATTCTCGCCATGAAGCCCGATCCTAATTGCGCCTTCTTTACAAGCATGTAGATAACGCCAATTTGCAGTATAAGATCTCAATGCTTGGCGTAATAACGTTTTGCTTATTTTTTTATCATCAGATAAAGCTTCCGCTAACTCTTGGAAAAGGCCTACTTTTAAAGGCTTTGCCTCGCCTTCTAAGAAGAAGCATTGTGGGAATTTTTCCGCCAAATAAATAATTACTTCCTTAGTTGTTAATGTCGTTTTATTGTTTTGTTGAACGTTAATTTGTTGTTCAGTCATACTAGTTTCCATTTAAAAATTCATACCCAAATTAGAATAATTTATTTAATCTAACCTTCTAAAAATCTTTCTGCATCAAGTGCAGCCATACATCCTGTACCTGCTGAAGTAATCGCTTGACGATACTGATGATCCATTACATCGCCTGCCGCAAATACACCAGCCACACTTGTTGCTGTTGCATTTCCATCTAGTCCAGATTTTACGACAATATAACCATTATTTAATTCCAACTGGTCTATAAATATTTCAGTATTTGGCGAATGTCCAATCGAAACAAATACCCCATCTAAAGTAATAACTTTATTTTCTTTATCATTGGTAGATTTAATATTTATACCTGTTACACCAGAATCATCGCCTAACACTTCTTCTAATACACTATTCAAATGTAAGATAATTTTTCTCTCTTCAACTTTTTTCATTAATCTATCAATTAAAATCTTTTCACTTCTAAAAGTTTCTCGGCGATGAATTAAATGCACTTCTGAAGCAACATTTGAGAGATATAGAGCTTCTTCTACTGCGGTATTTCCACCACCAATTACAGCAACAGGTTTATTTCGATAGAAAAAACCATCACAAGTTGCACATGCAGAAACACCTCGTCCTTTATAAGCTTCCTCTGACGGTAATCCGAGATATTTTGCTGATGCGCCAGTTGCAATAATCAAGGCATCACAAGTAAAGGTATTAAAATCACCTTTTAATGTAAAAGGACGCTTTGACAAATCAACAGAATGAATATGATCAAAAATAATTTCTGTATTAAATTTTTCAGCATGTTGTTGCATCTTATTCATCAGCTCTGAACCAGTAATTTCATTAAATTCACCTGGCCAATTTTCTATTTCAGATGTTGTAGTTAATTGTCCACCTTGCTGCATACCAGTCACTAATACTGGATTTAAATTTGCTCTTGCTGCATAAACTGCAGCTGTATATCCTGCAGGACCCGAACCTAATATCAATAACCTTGTATGTTTTACTGTCATTATTTTCTCCAAAATCAAGCGGTAAGATAATTACTCTTTTTTGTAATGTTCTTACCGCTTATTTAATTAATATAATAAAGAATATATCTGTCTACGATATTTTGCAGCTAAAGGATCAGCATTTCCCATTGCTGATAAAATTGCTAAAAACTGTGTTTTAATTTCACCATTAGCGATAGTTAAATCTTTCTTCAACCAAACTAATAATAAAGATAATGCTTCTTCATTTCTCTTTACTTGATGAAGCTGATTAGCTAATTGAATAGCAATTTCTGGCGTTGCATTACGTTCATATTCTGCTTGTAATTGTTGAATTTCAGGCGAATCAGCTGCTTCCATCAATAATTTTATCTGGCTCTGCAATCCGAACCATCGACTATCTCGATCTTGAATTGGAATTTGAGCTAAAATTTCTGTTGCTTGTTCAATATTCTTTAGAGCAATATGAGTTTCAGCGTAGAGCAATCCAAAATCACTATTCTTCTTATCTGTTTTTTCCCAAGCTGATTTAAGCAAAGGAATAGCTAGATCATATTGCTCTGCCTCTAAAAACTCAATAGCTTGGCTAAACTGTAACTCTTCATCTTTAGGTAAAATATTTCCTAAACGGATACGTAGCTCCTCTTCCGTAACTGTACCTTGAATTACATCTACAGGTTGGCCGTTCAAAAAGAAATATGTTGTAGGAATAACTTGTACTCTAAATTGTGATGCAATCATAGGCTGTTCATCACAATTCACTATTGCCAATAAAAATTGTTTAGGATGTTCATCAGCTAATCGACGTAACAAGGCTTCCACTTCGAGAGAGATTGATTCACCTGATGAAATAAAGTGAAATACCACAGGTACTTCCGTCGTAGCTTGAACTACTTCACTAAAATTAGTTTTATCAACATTTATCAAATAATTATTCATTGTTACCTTAAAAATTCAGAATATTTAATACATATTATAAACACTATTCTGCCATATAGCGATTAATTGATCTTATATCTGCTAGAATCATATCCGTATTTACATCTATGAATAATATTATAATAAAAAACCGAGGACAATGTCCTCGGCCCATCTATACCTAATTAGTATTATACTTGCTAAAATTTAAAAATTATCCATTAATAAATTTTTCACCTAATTCAATATCTGCTTTTAATGTAGGAATCATGGCATCAATTGCAGCTTGTTCATAAGCACTTAAGTTACCAATTGGTAAGATTTTCTCAATACCATTGCGACCAAAACGAACAGGTTGAGCAAAGAAACGTGCATACTTGCCATCACCTTCAACGTAAGCGTACTCAACAACTTCTTCACCAGTTAATCCTTTTAATACTGCACGAGCAAAACGAGCTGCTGCTTGAGCCATTGATAGTGTTGCAGATCCACCACCAGCTTTAGCTTGAACAACTTCTGTCCCTGCATTTTGAATACGTTTTGTTAATGCATCAATCTCTTCATCCGTAAATTTAATTTTATCTTCTTCGTGAGCTTGAGAAAGTAAAGGAAGAATTGTTACTCCAGAGTGTCCACCAATAACTGGCACTTTTATTTGATTCACATCTTTACCTTTAAGTTCTGACACAAATGTTTCCGAACGTAAAACGTCAAGCATAGTAACACCAAATAATTTATTTTTGTTGTAAACACCAGCCTTCTTCAATACTTCAGCAGCAATTGCAACAGTAGTATTAACTGGGTTTGTAATAATACCTATGCAAGCTTTTGGACAAACTGCTGCAACTTTTTCAATTAAATTACGAACAATCCCTGCATTAATATTGAATAAATCAGAACGATCCATACCTGGTTTACGAGCAACTCCAGCTGAAATTAATACTAAGTCAGCGCCTTGTAGTGCAGGAGTAGGGTCTTCACCACCAAAGCCTTCAACTTTTACCGCTGTTGGAATATGACTCACATCAGCTGCAACACCTGGAGTAACAGGAGCAATATCATATAATGCAAGGTTTGTTCCTGCTGGTAATTGGAGTTTTAGCAAAAGAGCTAATGCTTGACCAATACCACCCGCTGCGCCTAATACTGCAACTTTCATAAACTTCTCCTTATGAGTTTGTATAAATATAAATCTTATAGCAAGTGTATGTAAAATTATGCAAATATTCAAACAACAAAATAAAAATTTGCGACATAACGCAAACTTTCTCAAAAAAATTTTAATTATCATTGATTTTTTTGCATAAAAAAGCAAAAATCTCGCATATTTTTCTCTAATAAAAAATTAAAAGTTAAAAATTAAAAGGAAAATCGAATGCGAGTGGATAAAATAGATAAAGCTGAACGAAAACTAGAAAAAGATGAATCCCTCATAGAAGCATTCAAGTCTTTGTTACAACAAGAAAAATTTAGCTCTCAAAGTGAAATTGTCACTGCTTTACAAGAACTTGGTTTTGAACACGTTAATCAGTCCAAAATATCCCGAATGCTCACAAAATTTGGTGCTGTACGAACTCGTAATACAAAGATGGAAATGGTTTACCAGTTACCAACGGAACCTGCTATTCCAACAACCTCAAGTCCATTAAAAAATTTAGTAATTGATATTGATCATAATGATCATCTTATTGTTGTTAAAACTATTCCAGGAGCTGCGCAACTTATTGCTCTTTTATTAGATTCTATGGGTAAATCTGAAGGAATTCTTGGCACGATTGCAGGTGACGATACTATTTTTATCACACCAACACGTCAAACAGAAATAAATGAACTCATTGATAATATTACAAAAATTTTTGAAAATAGCTTATAATGAAGATTCTAATTACTGGAGGAACTGGTTTTATTGGTAAAAAACTTTGTCAAAAACTCATCGCACAAAACCATCAATTAAGCATTTTAAGTCGCACTCCTCACCTAAATACACAAGCGGTCACTTACTATCGACATTTAGCAGATTTTGATAATCTGGACAAATTTGATGTCGTTATTAATTTAGCTGGTGAGCCTATTTTTGACAAAAAATGGACAAAAAAACAAAAAGGAATTTTGCGTGTTAGCCGAATCAATATTACGCAACAATTAGTCAATCTAATCAAAAAAAGTGAGCATCCTCCCCACACTTTTATCTCTGGTTCTGCTACAGG